>JAEYTY010000095.1 GCA_023433775.1 Pseudomonadota bacterium
GACCGGCAGCGGCAGGTGGCGCTGAATGAACTGGGCGGGTTTGACGATAAGGTGCGCAAGGACGTGTTTGCGCGACGTACGGAAAACCAGTGGCATATCGACTGGTTCGTCCGGGCGCTGAACTATCGCTATGAAAGCTATGCCTTCGCGCTGGACCATCTGCTGGTGGAAACTCCGCATGAACAATCCATGGCGGTGGATGAATCGTTGCGGCGGATGCGGCCCTGGGTCGATCGGGCCAACCGCGGGGATTTCTGCTCGGGTGCCAGCAGCACGGGCCGGCACAGCATCACCATACCGTCACGCTTCCAGACTATGGTGCGCGACAGCGAAGTTGTGGTGCAGAAATAAGCGCCTGAAATGCGGAGGGGCACGAGTTTGAGCCGGGCCGATTCTGAAAAAAGTCGCCCCGCCGGGTCTGCTGGCGAGGTCTTTTGGGCCTTCCTCAAACTTGGTCTCACCAGCTTTGGTGGCCCGATTGCCCACCTTGGATATTTCCGCGACGAATTGGTGACCCGGCGGCGCTGGATCGATGAAGCGGGCTATGCCGATCTTGTGGCGCTCTGCCAGTTCCTGCCAGGGCCAGCGTCAAGCCAGGTCGGGTTCGGGCTTGGCCTGTTGCGGGCCGGGCCATTGGGGGCAATGGCCGCATGGGTCGGGTTCACCCTCCCATCGGCGCTGCTCCTGCTGGCCTTTGCCTTTGGCGCCTCGATGCTGGATGGTCCGCTGGCCGCAGGTGTGCTGCATGGATTGAAGCTCGTAGCCGTGGCGGTGGTCGCACAGGCCGTGTTCGGCATGGCCAAAAGCCTGACGCCGGACAAGGAGCGCGCGGCAATTGCGGTAGGGGCTGCAGCCCTGATGTTGCTTGGCTGTTCCGTCGGCCAGATCGCAGCCATCATTCTGGGCGGGCTGGCCGGATTGCTGTTGCAGGACCGGGCCGGGGGCCATGAGCCTGCCCAGGACATGCATAAGCCGGTGTCACGGAGTTTTGGCATCGCGGCTCTGATTGCTTTTGCGCTGCTGCTGGCGGGGCTGCCGATCCTGGCCGGTGCGCTGGACGGCCTGGCGCTGTTCGATGCCTTTTATCGCGCCGGTGCGCTGGTCTTTGGCGGCGGCCATGTCGTGCTGCCCTTGCTCGATGCCGAAATTGTCGGGCGCGGCTGGATGGGGCCGGATACGTTTCTGGCCGGCTATGGCGCGGCGCAGGCGGTCCCCGGACCACTCTTCACGTTTGCTGCTTTTCTCGGTGCGGCTGGCTCGCAGGCGCCTAATGGTGTCTTCGGCGCTGCCATCGCGCTGGTTGCGATCTTCCTGCCCGGATTTCTGTTGCTGGTCGGCGTTTTGCCGTTCTGGAACCGGTTCCGGCAACGGCCGCGCGCCCGGGCGGCGATGCTGGGTGCCAATGCCGCCGTGGTCGGCTTGCTCGGCGCGGCGCTTTATGACCCGGTTTTCACCAGCGCCGTGCTGTCGCCGCTCGACTTCGTGCTGGCGCTGGCCGGTTTTGTAGCGCTGGTGATGTGGAAGTTGCCGCCCTGGATGGTGGTGATTGCGCTGGCGTTGGCCGGAGGCGCAGGGGCGATGCTCTAGCGGTTGCCCTGCGTGCGGAAGATCCGTGGCCCTGTGCTGTTCACACATTATTAATGCCTGTGTCCAAGTATAAAAATCCAGCGCTCTCAATTTGATGCTGGATTATCCCCGGGGGAGGAACCCTGACATGGACGCCATTTCCGGTCGTATTGCTGCAGGACTTGCTGCGCAGAAGAACAGCGCGGCGACGATTTCTGGCATGTTGAACCGAGGGGATTCCACTCCTGCCGAGGAAACCGCCACCGTTGAAAGCCCCGCGGTTATCAAGACGATTTCCTCTGAAGATGGAGGGAGCGATCGCACCGCCTGGAACAAGCTGCTTGAAGAGCGCGGCTATGGGAACCTTGTCGGGATGTCGGGCGAAGAGCGCAGTGAGCGCGTCGAGGCCTATTTCAACGATGTAAGGCAGCGGATGCAAATCACTGGCGAATTGCGGCTTATGAAGTTTGCCCGGAACAATTTGGCGGAGAATGAGCGCATCTATGCCAAGATGAGCGCCAGCGAGCCTGTGCCGGCAAAAGAACTGAAGGGCGAGGAACTTGAGGCGGCGTTCAAGCTGATGGACAAGCTGGGTATTGCGCGCAGCACCTTCGGACATGACACCTCAATTTTCGTGAATGAAGGCACGCGCTACATTTTCCACCGAGATGGACGGCTGGAAGCCCATGATGCCGAAATAGCACCGAGCCAGGAGGAAAAGACACTGTGGCTCAGCAACTATTCCGAGCAGATCAGGCTTGGTAGAGCGGATCAAAGCGGCTTGCAGGCCGAATATGATGCGCTGACCAGCCGCATCGATGCGGCTAAGGCCGTGTTGTTCAAGGACCGTTCACCCGCCTGATTGGATCTATTCGTTTAGAATAGCCAGTCACGCCTTGCGGTATTTCCGGCCTATGCGGTGATGCTGCGGAGTCGGCCCATCGCCTTTGGCGAGATGTCTGCAAGCTGATCGATGGGCGCCCAGCGGGCGGCGTGGACTTCTTCGAGTTGGGCGACCAGCGGCAGGGCCGGGTCGGCGATGAAGAGATATTGCAGGTCGTGATGGATATGCGGCGGCTCGTTACGTGACGGCTTGCCGGGCACGTCATGGCTGTCGATGACAAAGGGCAGGTCGCCGCCCTTGTGCCATGGGTGGAGGGTAGCGTTCTGGACGCCGGTTTCCTCCACGGCCTCGCGCATAGCCGAGAGGTGGAAGAATTCAGCCGGCTCGTAATGCCCGCCCGGCTGGAGCCAGCGGCCAATAGTGACGTGATCGATCAGCAGGGTCTGGCGATGGTCAGGCGAAAGCACGATGGCGCTGGTGGTGACATGGCCGGGGAATGTGGTGCGCTGATCGAGGGCATGACCTTGCTCCATCTGCCAGCGGAGGAGTGACAGGTGTTCGCCCGGCGCGGCGACCTCCGAAAGATAGCGCGAGACGGCAGTGGCGAGGGCAGCGGAGAAGGTTTCGGGGGTCATGCGTGCAACGTCTATAACTCACAAACAGCGGCTTTCATGAGCTATAGAACTGCTTTCTATAACTCACGCTTGCTCAGTTCCTTGGCCCGCAGGTGATTTTGGAGAGTTCCTGCTCGAAGCGTTTGCGCATGACCTGGTGGGGTGGGGAGAGGCGGACGAGGATGAAGAGCTTGTCGGAGCGGGATTCGACGACGAGCAGGCCTTCGGCAATGTCGATCTGCTGCTGGGCGAGGAGGCGGGTCTGGTCGGCGTTGAAAATGCCGAGCTCGACAGTTTGGCCGATGCCGTCGCGATTGGTGGTCGAATAGGTGACGATGCCAGCGGAGTTGAAGATGGCGAGGGACCAGAAGGCATCGGGCAGGACGCCGCTGAGAAAGGCAGGGCCATCGGCGAGATCGACCTGGCAAATGCCATAGGCCAGCAGGGGATCGAGGCGCAGCGGATTGGGTTCGCCCGGCGCGACCTGCGGCAGGATGAGCATTTTGTTTTTGGCGTCGAGCTCGGCAATGCGCGTCCATGCTGTTTCGTCGGCCAGCATGGGCAGGGTGAGAATGGCGACGATATGGATGATGCCGCCGAGGAGCAGGCCGCCGATGACATAGAGCAGGGTGCGGATCATGCGCAGTCTCCGCGCGTGATCGAGGGCATGGTCGTGTCATCGCCACCGAAGCCAGAAAAGGCGGTGGTGTCGTAGAGGTTGATGACGAGATGGAATGACCCAGCGCCGGTCAGCTCGTACCAATTGCCTGTCGCAAGGCGTGTGCCGATATTGATGTGCATGGCGCCGTCGTCAGCCCGGACGAGATCGCTGGAGCGAAGGGATGGATTTGTTCCCGGCGCGGCAAGGCTCACCCAATCATCATCGACGGCTGAGAGTGTCCAGAAGGACGAGATGGGCACATGGCCATCGAGCCGATAGGCGCAGGCGAGATCGAGTGACAGGCCGGCGCTGTCGGTATGGGCGACAAATTGCAGGCCCTCGGCACGGCCCAGCTGCAAGGCGGCCTCGCGGGCGAGATGGCCGCGCGTATAGGGATTGGGATCGGGCGCGCCCACATCGGGCCATGCGGTCCACGGGCCGATCTCGGCCGCGCCGAACAGCCTGCCATCGGTCAAGGCATAATAGCTGAGGCCAAAGCCGACCCCGAGGGCGACAACAATCAGCAGAAGCAGGCGGAGGACAAAACGCACTGGGCTCAGCTTTTCTGCAAAAGGGGCATGGGCGGCTGGACCGGCTGCGTTGCGGATAGGTTAGGCTTGTAGCAATCGGGGGGGCAGGGTGGAAGCCGGTTTATGGGGCTAACCGCGTGCAGAGCGGGCCGCGGAAGACATTGGGCGCGTCATTGGGCCAGTACGGGCAGAGTTTGTGGCGCGCTGCGGCTGAAGCAAACCGATAGGGCGGCCACCGGGCCGCCCTATCGCATGGAGATGGATTTAGAAGTGGAAGTTAACGCCCACTTTTGCAGCGTGCACATGGGTCGAGATAGCGTAGCTATTCACAGCGCCCAGAGTGCCGACCGGGGCGGTGCCGCTGCCAAGATCCAGATATGAATACTCTGCCTTGACAGAAATATTGTCCGTAACGGCGACTTCAACGCCGCCGCCAACCGTCCAGCCAATGCTGGTAAAATTGTGGGAGCCGGTGGTGCCGCCTACGGCTGGCGTAACAGTGGCACGAATTCCGCCGGCGGCGAGACCGCCCGACACGAAGAACAGAACCTGGTCGACGGCATAACCAGCGCGACCTTTAACAGTGCCCATCCAGTCCACATTGCCGTTGCAGCTTAAGGCCGGCGCGCCATTGCAGGCGGTGCCGCCAGCAAGACCAGACCAAACCACGTCACCTTCGAGGCCGAGCACGAAGGAATCAAACTGCGAATTCACACCAACCGTGCCACCCAGAAGGCCACCACTGAGATTGGTAAGGTCAGTCAGACCATTGACCGAACCGACGGCACGTGACTGACCGGCGCCATACCCACCGGTCAAGCCGGCGTAGAAGCCCGACCAGTCAAAGCCTGCATCGGTATATGCCATGGCGCCGGGCTCATCAATAATCAGCAGATCGGCGGCGCTGGCGACGGTTGTAAGCGCAGACAAGGCCGCGCAGGCGAGAACGAGTTTCTTCATAAGGGCCTCCTGGAGTGCTCCATAAGGCAGTCGCATGAAATTAATAAATATGCGTAAACAATAGAGTAACCATAAACTATTGTGATCGCGCGCAGCTACACAATAGTTCTGGCTGGCTACAGCCCTGCCGTGCCCGACGCGATAGGCGCGCTGGCCTGGTCGCGGATGGGGGTTACGCTGGCGAGGGTGGTGTCGAAGCGGTTGGCGAGGTCGAGCAGTTTGCGAGCGGCGGCGGGGGTGAGGCTGGGCGGGCGCTGTTCGGGGAGCTCTTCGACGGCGGCATCGGCTTCGGCAATGATGGTCTGGGTTGGCTCGAAATCGACACCGAATACCGGCTGCACCGCGATATTGGTATGGGCATAGGCCATGAATTTCTGCCAGGCGATAGTGGGCAAGAGGCCGCCGGTGAGATTGTTGGTGGTGCGGTAATCGTCATTGCCGAACCAGACGGCGGCGACGTAATTGCCGGTAAAGCCGCAGAACCAGGCGTCGCGATAGGAGGTGGTGGTGCCGGTTTTGCCCAGGGTCGGAACGCCCGGCACTTCGGCGCGGCGGCCGGTGCCGCTGGTGACCACGGCGCGCATCATCTGGTTCATATAGGCGACGGTCTGCTCGGACAGGACGCGCTCGCGCTGTGCATTGACGTTATGCTCCCAGACAAGATCGCCCGACAGTGTCGTCATGCGGGTGAGACCATAGGCCGGGGTCTTGTAGCCATGATTGGCAAAGACGGCGTAGGACGAGGTCATGTCCAGCACTGAGACGGACGCGACACCGAGGGCCAGTGAACGCGTGACCGGATATTCGGCCCGCAGGCCCATGCGATGGCTGAGTTCGGCGATCTTGTCGCGCCCGGTCTTGATGGAGAGCGTGACGGGCACGGTATTGATCGATGAGGCGAAGGCGCTGATCAGCGTGGTTTGACCACGATAGGAGCGGCCATAATTCTGTGGGCACCAGTCGCCAATGCAGACCGGCCGATCGGAAATGGAATCGCTGGGCGTCAGGCCTAATTGCTCGAAGGCTTCGGCATAGACGAAGGGCTTGTAGGACGAACCAGGCTGGCGGGTGGAGACAATGGCGCGATTGAACTGGCTCTTGCCGTAATCCATGCCGCCGACCATGGCGCGGACGGCGCCTTCGGTGTCGGTGACGACCATGGCGGCCTGCTCGACGCGATATTGTTCGCCCTGCTCATGCACCACGGAGGTGACGGCTTCCTCGGCATATTTCTGCAAGGTGGCGTCGATGGTGGTGCGGACGACGAAATTATTGCCCGGGGCCTGGGTCTGCTCGATGAGGAGC
>JAEYTY010000122.1 GCA_023433775.1 Pseudomonadota bacterium
ATCCTCATCACTGCCGTAGCCCTTTATGTCGGCGGCTACTTCTTCGCGGCTGTCGTCGGCGCGGTCTTCGCCGGTGCCTATCGCGAGTGGGAGACCATGGTGTCCCGCGCGCCGCTAACGCCGATGGGCATTGTGCTCATTGCGCTCGTGGCGCTGTCGGGCCTGGCTTTTCCGCTGTTCGGTGCGCTGGGAACGGCCATTGCCATTGTCGTCGCCTGTTGCCTTGCCGGCTTCATGGGCCGCGAAAATCTGGCCTGGCGCGTGGCCGGTCTTGCGCTGTTCGGGCTGCTGATCGTCGCAATCCTGTCCATGCGCGGGACCGGTACGGCGGGCATATGGGCGGGGATCTATCTCGGCACGGTTGTGTGGATGACCGATTCTGCCGCGTTCTTTGCCGGCCGCCAGATTGGCGGCGAAAAGCTCGCGCCGGAAATTTCGCCATCCAAGACATGGTCGGGCGCTCTCGGTGGCCTTGCCCTCGGCACCTGCGCGGGGCTGGGCCTTTGGCTCTTCATCACCGACTCGCCCTGGTGGATCGGCCTTGTGCTGTCCGCTTCGATCAGCGTGCTCAGCCAATTGGGCGATTTGAGCGAAAGCGCGGTAAAGCGTCATTTCCGCATCAAGGACAGCGGCGACATCATTCCCGGCCATGGCGGCCTGATGGATCGGCTCGACAGCCTCACATTTGGCGTCATTCTCATTCTTCTGGTGGGTGGCCTGCACGCCGGATTCGGTTCGGTGGCCGAAGGCCTGCTCTATTGGTAGCGTCGGCGACCCCGTTCCGGCCGCCGCGGAAGTGAAGAACACATGATCGATTTTGCCTTCTGGCTGCTCTCCTATGTCCTGCCTTTCCTGCTGGTCCTGACCGTCATCGTCTTCGTGCACGAGATGGGCCACTATCTGGTGGCGCGCTGGAATGGCGTGGCCATCCACACCTTCTCCGTCGGTTTCGGGCGGGAACTGATCGGTTGGAACGACAGGCACGGAACGCGCTGGCGCATCTCCGCCATTCCGCTCGGTGGCTATGTGCGCTTTGTGGGGGACATGAACCCGGCAAGCCAGCCGGATCCGGACGCCGCCGAAAAGGTCGATCCGGCCCTGGCGCCGCATCTCTTCGTCAACAAGACTGTCTGGCAGCGGATTGCCGTCGTGGCCGCGGGCCCGATTGCCAACGTGCTGCTGACCTTCCTCATTCTCTATGCGCTGCTGCTTGGCTATGGCCGCTACACCATAACGCCGGTGATCGGCGAGGTCATCGCCGGGTCAGTCGCAGCGGAGGCCGGGCTGCAGGCGGGTGACGAGATCGTTGCCGTGGATGGCTATGTCGTGCACGGATTTGAGGATTTTCAGCGTTATGTGGCCACGAGCCCGGCGCGCGAAGTGGTTATCGAGCTTGAGCGCAATGGCGCGGCCCAGACCCTGCGCCTTGTGCCCGAGGCCGTGGAAGTGCAGGACCGGTTCGGCAATAACCAGCGCATCGGCCGCATCGGGGTCACCCGGGATGTCGCTGATAGTGATGTCGTTCTCTATAAGCCCGGCCCGGTCGAGGCCGTGGGCATGACCTTTGAGGAAATCCGCTTCATCATTCAGCGCACTGGCGCCTTTATCGGCGACTTTTTCGTAGGACGGGGCGATGTCGAACAGTTGGGTGGCCCGGTCAAGGTCGCCAAGGTTTCGGGCGAAGTGGCGACGCTGGGCATTGTGGCGCTCATTAACCTCATGGCGCTGCTGTCGCTCAATATCGGCATTTTCAACCTGTTGCCGATACCCATGCTCGACGGCGGGCACCTGATGTACTATCTGGTCGAAGCTGTGAGGGGGAAACCCCTTAGTATGCGTGTGCAGGAGATTGGATTTCGATTCGGCTTTGCATTGGTGATGGCACTGATGGTCTTTACCCTGTTCAATGACACGATTTTCGCCCATTTTGGGATTCTGCGTTAACACAAGCTTAACCTTGGTTCGCAAGGTGTTGCACGAATACAAGGCCAAGAGTGAATTACTAACCGCGTGGGGCCATGCGGCTTGCTCCTGGTTAAAAAAACAGTAAAACAGTTCCATGGAGTTAGCTTGGGGGAGCGTTATGCATGGCGATTCCCCGGGCCGGTCGCAGAAGGCAATAACAATATGATCCACCCTACCAAGCTGATGCGCGGCGCAGTTTCCGCGATCGCCATAATGGGTGCAGTCCCGCTGATGGCTCCAGGGCTTCCCGTCCTTGGCGTTGCGGTTGCACAGGCTCAGGAGCAACTGGTTGGCTCGGTGCTGTTCGAAGGCAATCGTCGCTTCTCTGACGCGCAATTGCTTGCCATGGTCGATGTGTCGGCTTCCGGCATCTTCACCCAGCAGCGTTTGAACGCAGATATCGAAAGCATCCGCCGCGCCTATGATGGCGACGGCTTCATGTCCGTTTCCGTCTCCGCGCGGACCGAAGCAACGGCCGACGGTCGTGTGCGCGTGATCTTCCAGGTCAATGAAGGTGAGCGCGCTGGCATTGCCGCCATCAACTTCACGGGCAACAATTCTATCGGCACCGGCAATCTCAAGGGCGCGATCCTCACCAAGGAAAGCGGCATCCTGAGCTGGCTGCTGCGCGACGACACTTTTGACGAGCGCAAGCTGGCTGTCGATCGCGAGCGCATCCGCCTGTACTATGGCAATCGCGGCTATCCCGATGCGCAGGTCAACTCGGTTGCCGAGTATGACGCCACCAAGAATGCCTATTTCATCAACTTCACGGTGAATGAAGGCCAGCAGTACGAATTCTCCGATGTCGGCATCGAGACCAGCATCAACGGCCTCAACACCGATGTTCTGCGCGGCACGGTCCGCACGGGGCAGGGCGCGCGCTATTCGACTGCCGATCTGCAGAAGACCATCGAGGACATGTCCTACGAGGCAACGGCGCAGGGTTATTCCTTCGCTGACGTCCGTGCGCGTCTCGATCGCGACGTTGCCACCGGCACGTTCAAGGTCACCTATCTGGTCGATGAAGGCGCCCGCGTCTATGTCGAGCGCATCAACATCACCGGCAATACCAAGACGCGTGACTTCGTTGTCCGCCGTGAGCTGGAGTTCGCCGAAGGCGACCCCTTCAACCGTTCCATGGTTGTGCGCGGCCGCAGCAATATCGATGCGCTGGGCTTCTTCTCCGCCGTTGAAATCACGACGGCGCAGGGTTCGGCACCCGACAAGATCGTGCTCAACATCAACGTTGTCGAGAAATCGACCGGTGAATATGGCGCGACTGCCGGCTATTCGACATCGGACGGCATCCTTGGCGAAATCTCGCTGACCGAGCGCAATTTCCTCGGTCGTGGCCAGTTCCTGCGTGCTGCCATCGGCGCGTCGCAGTCGGGCCGTACCTTTGACTTCTCCTTCACCGAGCCCCGCTTCATGGGTCTCAAGGTGTCGGCTGGTCTTGATGCCTATCACCGTATCAGTGACGAAACCGCATCCTCGTTCTACGGTTCGCAGACGACTGGTGGCCAGTTGCGCCTCGGCGTGCCGATCACTAGCGCGCTCAACGCCTCCTTCTTCGGCGGCTATGAACGCAAGGTCATCAAGGACAACAACCCGACCAATTCTTCGCTTGTGACGGATGGTCAGGAATTCAACAAAGCCTTTGTCGGCTACACCTTGACCTGGAACGGCGTTGACGACCTCAAGAAGCCGACCGAAGGTCTCTATGCCACCTTCACCCAGCAATATATCGGCTGGGATCATAACCTGCTGAAGTCGGAGGCGCGTGGTCGCTACTTCGTTCCAGTGATGGCCGACTCGGGCATCGTGGCCAGCGTTCGTGGCCAGGCCGGCGTGATCAACAGCCTCAACAACACGGGTGTTCATGCGGTTGAGGCGTTCACGCCCGGTCCGCAGCTCATTCGCGGCTTTGAAGGTCGCGGCTATGGTCCGCGTCTGACTTCGGGTGAATATCTGGGTGCCACGATGTATGCTGGTATCTCGGCTGAAGTCGAATTCCCGATCCCCGGCCTGCCGGAAAGCTATGGCCTGAGCGGTGCGCTTTGGGCCGACGCGGCCTGGGTTGATGGCCTGCCGAACATCGGCGCGGTCGGCGTTGCCGGCACGAGCAATGATGTGCCGGTGCGTACCTCGATTGGTGCCTCCCTTATCTGGGATTCACCGTTCGGCCCGCTGCGCGGCGACTTTGCTCACGTCCTGAACAAGTCCACCGACGACCGGACGCAGATGTTCCAGTTCACCATCTCCACTTTGCTCTAAGCAAATTGGTGTGAGAGAGTTCAATGAGCCGCGGGGCGCCAGCGCCGCGGCTCAGTTTTTTCAAGTGAAACCATGGTCGACACGCGCTTTCACCGCTTTTCCGGATCAGTGCCGCTCGGCGCATTGCTGACCCAGATTGGCCGCGGCGATCTGGCGGAAGGCCTTGCCGGCGCCGAGCGCCTCGTTGACGGCGTGTCCGAGCTTGGACTGGCCGGGCCGGGCGATATCGCGCTTGCGGCCCAGACGAGCTATATCGACGAACTGCGCCGCACCAATGCAGGCATTGTCTTCGTGCTGCCCAGCCTGCGCGATGTGGTGCCGAACGGCGCAGTTGCAGTGGCGGCGGACAAGCCGCACAACCTTTTTGCCGATGTTCTGGATCATCTCTACCCCTCCAGCACCCGCTCGGTGATCGCTGATCCGCGCGACGATCTGGGCCCGCCAATTTATGAGCGCGACGTGACGCTGGGCGCCAATGTGGTTGTCGGTGCAGGCGTTGAGATTGGCCGGGGCACGGTGATCGGTGCCAATACCGTCATCGGGCCCGGTGTCACCATCGGGCGCAATTGCGTCATCGCCGCCAATTGCACCATTGATTGCGCCCATCTGGGCAACGATGTGGTCATCCATTCCGGTGTGCGCATCGGCTCGGAGGGCTTTGGCTGGCTTGAGCTGGGCACGGCCAACCGCAAGATCCCGCAACTGGGACGCGTCATCATTCAGGACCGGGTCGAAATCGGCGCCAATAGCACAATCGACCGCGGCGCACTGGGCGACACGGTGATCGGGGATGGCACCAAGATCGATAACCTCGTCCAGATCGGCCACAATTGCCGCATCGGGCGCAATTGCCTGATTGCCGCGATGAGTGGGATTTCGGGCTCGACAATTGTCGAAGATGGCGTGCTCATGGGTGGTGGCGTCGGAACATCCGGTCACCTGACCATCGGCGCGGGCTCCATGGTCCATGGCCGTGCCGCCGTGACGAAAAACTGGGCGCCCGGTTCCAAGATTGCCGGTGCGCCGGCGCAGGATATAAAAGATTTTTGGCGCGAAATCGCCGTGATGCGGAAACTGTCCAAGGGGGAAAAGCGGGGATGAACGACACCATCACTAGCGCCACTGAGCTCAATGCAATGTCCATCGGGGAGATCCTTCAGGCTCTGCCCCATCGCTATCCCTTCCTGATGATTGACCGCATCGTGGAGATCAATGGCGACGAATCCGCTGTCGGCATCAAGAATGTCACCTTCAACGAGCCGATCTTTACCGGCCATTTCCCCGAAAACCCGGTCTTTCCGGGCGTGCTGATCATCGAAGGCATGGCCCAGACGGCCGGCGCCATCGTCATCAAGCATGACGGTAATTCGGGCGGCAAAAAAATCGTGCTCATGCTCGGCGTGGACAAGGCAAAGTTCCGCAAGCCTGCCGGCCCGGGCGACACCATCGAATTCCACATCAGCAAGATGCATCGCCGCCGCAATGTCGGTCGCTATGAAGCCAAGGCCAAGGTGAATGGCGCGGTCATTGCCGAAGCCGAAATCACCGCAATGATCGTGAGTGCCGAACAGTGAGCGCTGCCAGCGTTCACCCCACTTCCATTGTCGCGGACGGTGCAATTCTGGGGGCCGGTGTCCGCATCGGGCCCTATTGTATCGTTGGCGCGCGCGTTAAGCTTGGCGACAATGTCGAACTCGTCTCCCATGTGGTGGTCGAGGGCAATACTACTATCGGCGCCAATACGCGGATTTTCCCCTTCGCCTCGGTCGGTCATGAGCCGCAGGATCTCAAATATCATGGCGAGGATTCTCGCCTCGAGATCGGCGAGCGCTGCACCATCCGGGAATCGGTGACGATCAATCCCGGTACCGAGAACGGCGGCATGTTGACCAGGATCGGCAATGATTGCCTGATCATGGCCAATGCCCATGTGGCCCATGACGCCATTATCGGCAACAGCGTGGTGATGGCCAATTATGTCGGCATCGCCGGCCATGTGCATGTCGGCGACAATGTCATTTTCGGCGGCACCTGCGTCATTCATCAGTTCACGCGCATCGGCTCCCACGCCTTTATCGGCGCCCAGTCCATGGTCGATGGCGACGTCATTCCCTATGGCATGGCCGTCGGCAATCGCGCCGTGCTGACCGGGCTCAATCTGGTTGGCCTCAAGCGCCGCAAGTTTGACCGCGAGGCAATTCACGGTCTGCGCGCCGCTTATCGGCAGATTTTTGCCAGCGAAGGCACGCTCCGCGAACGGGTCGAAGACGCCGCGACGCTGTTCAAGAACGATGCTCTGGTGCAGGACGTGGTCAATTTCATTGCCCAGGCTTCGGACCGGCCCATCCTGTTGCCGCGCAATGGGCATGAAAGCGAATAGAAAGCCGGGCCGGAGGCGCGAATGACCGAGCCGCTGCGCCTGTTTATTCTCGCCGGCGAGCCCTCGGGCGATCGCATTGCTGCCGACCTCGTGGCGCGCCTCAGGCAGCGGGTGCCGCTCGATCTATCAGGCGTCGGTGGCGACGAATTGACGGGGCAGGGGCTCAAATCCCTCTTTCTCATGTCGGACCTCGCCGTGATGGGCGTCACTGATGTTCTCCTCAATCTGCCAAAGCTGCTCTGGCGCATCGAACAGACTGCGCGCCATATTCTGGCATCACGCCCCGATATCGTGGTTCTGGTCGACGCCCAGGATTTTTCCAAGCTCCTCGCGCGCCGCCTGCGCGCCAGGGGATTTGACAGTCCGGTCGTGCTTTATGTGGCGCCTTCGGTATGGGCGCGTAACCCGGAGCGCGCGGCCAAGCTCACGCCCCTCTTCAACGAAGTTCTGGCCGTGCTGCCATTCGAGCCCGAGGCGATGCAGCGCCTTGCTGGCCCGCCGACCCATTATGTCGGCCATCCGGCCATGGCCGAGCGGCTGGAAAAATCCAGTGTCCCTGACAGCGGGCCGCTGATCCTCCTGCCGGGAAGCAGGGATGGCGAATTGCGCCGGCACCTGCCCATCTTCCGCGCCCTGTCCGAAAAGCTCGCCGCGCTGCCAGAGGTCACGAGCCTTGTCATCCCGACCTTGCCATCGCTCAAAAACCGGCTTGTTGCGGAAACGGCGGACTGGCCCATTCCCGTAACCATTGCCGAAAAGCGCGCCGACCGCGCCGCGCTCTATGACGCGGCAGTGGGCGCTATTTGTGTATCGGGTACGGTCACGCTCGAACTGGCTCTGGCCAGCGTTCCCATGGTCGTTATCTACGCAATGGATTCCCACCAGAGCCGCATCTTCGAGCGCCTCGGCAAGCCGCCTGTGTCGCTGCCCAATATAATCCTGGGCCGGCCGGTTTTGCCCGAGTTAGTCGCCGCGCCGCTGACACCGTCATCTGTCGAGGCCGCAGCCCTGGCGCTGCTCACCAACAAAAAAGCCCGCCACGACCAATTGGCGGCCTTTGGCGAGCTTGTAGAGATGATGGAGGCCGGGCAGCCGCCTCATGGACGGCAGGACCCGGCGGACCGGATCCTCGCCCTCTGGGCCAATCAGCGACCGCTGATCGGCTCGTAATCGCGAGCGGTTGCGCCATTGTAGAGCTGGCGCGGACGGCCGATTTTCTTCTGCGGATCGCCGATCATTTCCTTCCACTGGCTGATCCAGCCGGTGGTGCGGGCCACGGCGAACAGCACCGTGAACATCGAAGTCGGGAAGCCGATCGCGTCGAGGATCACGCCCGAATAGAAGTCCACATTGGGGTAAAGCTTGCGGTCGATGAAATACTGGTCCTCGAGCGCAATGCGTTCGAGTTCCTGCGCCACCTGCAGCGTCGGGTTGTTTTCGACGCCGAGAATGGCCAGCACTTCCTTGGCCGTGGCCTGCATGACCTTGGCGCGCGGATCAAAGTTCTTGTAGACGCGGTGACCAAAGCCCATCAGGCGGAACGGATCGTTCTTGTCCTTGGCGCGCTCGATGAATTCGGGAATGCGATCAACCGTGCCGATTTCGCGCAGCATGTTGAGGCAGGCTTCGTTGGCGCCGCCATGGGCAGGGCCCCAGAGGCAGGCCACGCCAGCGGCGATACAGGCAAAGGGATTGGCGTCGGACGAACCCGAAAGACGCACGGTCGAGGTCGAGGCGTTCTGCTCATGGTCGGCATGGAGCGTGAAGATCAGGTCCATGGCGCGGGCGATCTTGGGATCGACCTTGTATTCCTCGGCCGGAACCGAGAAGCACATGTGCAGGAAATTGGACGCGTAATCGAGATCGTTGCGCGGATAAACGAAGGGCTGGCCGACCGAATATTTATAGGCCATCGCCGCAATCGTCGGCATTTTGGCGATCATGCGGATCGAGGCGATCTCGCGCTGCTGCGGATCGTTGACGTCGGTCGAGTCATGGTAGAAGGCGGCCATGGCGCCGACCACGCCGGTCATGATGGCCATCGGATGCGCATCGCGACGGAAGCCGCGATAGAAATAGTGCATCTGCTCATGCACCATGGTGTGGCGCGTCACCAGCTGCTCGAATTCCTTGAACTGGGTCTTGGTCGGCAGCTCGCCGTAGAGCAGCAAATAGCAGACTTCGAGATAGTTCGATTTGTCGGCCAACTGCTCGATGGGGTAGCCGCGGTACAGCAACTCGCCCTTGTCGCCGTCGATATAGGTGATCGCGCTGTCACAGGCGGCCGTCGAGGTAAAACCGGGATCGTAGGTGAACAGACCCGTCTTGGCATAGAGGGTGCGGATGTCCATCACGTCCGGACCCACCGAACCACTCAGGATTGGGAATTCGTGGGTCTGGTCCCCGATGACGAGTTTGGCGACTTTATCGGTCATTGAGCTCTCCTCGCTATGCCGCCGGCCCCCCCGGGAAAGAAGGAATTCCCGGACCGGCGGCAGGCGCCTGTGGCGGCGCCGATTGCTGGCGAAGAGGTATCAGGTCTTGCCCGGTGCAAGCAACCGATAGGTAAGTATGACTTATCAGGCGAATGGGGCCTCAGCCCCCAATCTGGTCGTTCAGCCGGGCCATGGATTCGGCCTTGCCTATCAGCACCATGACCTCAAAGATTCCGGGCGAAACTGTCCGGCCCGTAAGGGCCGCGCGCAGCGGCTGAGCCAGTTTGCCCAGCTTCAGACCCTGCTTTTCCGCCAGCTCGCGCATAGCCGCATCGATAGCGGGCACTGACCAATCGGCAAGGCCCCCTAACGTTTCAGCAACACTGGAAAGCACCTTGCGGGTGTCTTCCGTGAGCAGCGCCGAAGCTGCCGCGTCGATATTGATCGGGCGCAGCGCATAGATGAACTGGGCGAGGTCGATCAGCTCCAGCACGGTCTTGGCGCGAGGCTGCAATTCGGGGAGGGCGGCGAGCACGGTGTTGTGATTGGCCATCAGGCCCTTGGCATCCTCCTCGCGGCCCACTTCCTTGGCCGTGTCGACCATGACCTGGTAGAGATAGGCCGGGTCGGCCTCGCGGATATAATGTCCGTTGATATTCTCGAGCTTGACGAAATCGAAGCGCGCCGCGCCCTTGTTCAGCGCATCGAGGCTGAACCATTCCACCATCTGCTCGGTCGAAAAAATCTCGTCATCGCCATGGCTCCAGCCGAGGCGCGCGAGATAATTGCGCAGGGCCTCGGGCAGGTAGCCCATCTGGCGATAGGCCTCGACGCCGAGGGCACCATGGCGCTTGGATAGCTTCGCGCCATCCGGGCCGTGAATGAGCGGGATATGGGCCATTTCTGGCACCGTCCAGCCCATGGCATTGTAGATGACGATCTGCCGGGCGGCATTGGTCAGGTGGTCGTCGCCGCGGATGATGTGAGTGACGCCCATGTCGTGATCATCCACCACCACGGCGTGCATATAGGTCGGGGTGCCGTCCGAGCGAAGGATGATGAAATCATCGAGGTTCTCCGTCTTGAAGACCACATCGCCCTGCACATGGTCGCGCACGACGATCTCGCCGCTGAGAGGCGATTTGATGCGCACCACGGGCTTGATGCCCTCCGGCGCCTCGGCCGGGTCGCGGTCGCGCCAGAAGCCGTTGTAGCGTGGCGGCTTGCCGGCAGCGCGGGCCTCTTCGCGCATCTGGTCGAGCTCTTCGGGCGAGCAATAGCAATAATAGGCGTGGCCCATTTTGACGAGTTCATGCGCCACCTCGGCGTGGCGGGACGCGCGTGCAAACTGGCTGATGGGTTCGCCTTCCCAATGGAGGCCGAGCCATTTGAGGCCATCGACGAGGGCCGTCACGGCCGCCTCGGTCGAACGCTCGCGGTCGGTGTCCTCGATGCGCAGCAGCATCTTGCCGCCCTGGTTCATGGCAAAAGCCCAGCTGAACAGGGCAGTGCGTGCGCCACCGATATGGAGATAGCCGGTGGGCGAGGGAGCGAAACGGGTGACGACCTGGGACATGACGACCGCAATGGTTGGAGGAATTGCGGGCCGTGTGTAGCATAGGCTGATATGAGCGCAAGGGCGGGGGCTCGGGGGCGTGCAGGGGCAGGACAAGCTGGGCGCGGCGAAGGCAGGACCGGCGCCACTTTGGCGGCCCGCGCCGCTTGCGCCCGATAGCTCCCCGCAAAGCCTTCTGGCCGGGCTCGCATTGTCTGCCAGCGACGCCATTGCCCAGCGCCGGCTGTTCGTCCTGCTGCCCTTCAGCCTTATTCTCGGCCTCATTGCCTATGTGGCGCTACCGGGTGAACCAGAGACGATTGTTCTGTGGGGTGGCGTAGGTGCGGTGCTGCTCGCCTTTGCAGGCGCCATGGCCATGCAATCGCTCAATGGCTTGCGATGGGTACTTCAGGCCTCTGCCTTCTGGCTGGGCCTCTGCCTTCTTCCAATCCATGGTGCGCTGTTCGGCACGCCCATGCAGCCCTTTCCCGCTTATGGCGCCTACGAGGCGCGGGTCGACGAAATCATCTCCGCTACACCGGAACAGCAAAGGCTGGTCATTTCGCAGATCGTGCCGCTCGAAGGGGCGCGGGCCGTTGAAATCCGCCGCGCCCGGCTGGTGCTACCCGGCAATCCGCCGCTGGCGCCCGGCGACCGCATCCGCGCCAATCTCAGGCTCGCGCCCATTCCCGGCCCCATCCTGCCAGGTAGTTTTGACGGGCAATTCCACTCCTATTATGCCGGCATCGGCTCCTATGGCACGGTCACCAGCGGCCTCGAAAAGCTAGCCGGTGGCGAAAGCCACGATTTGGTTCGTGGCGTGCAGGCCCTGCGCAGCGGCATTGGCGCGCGGATTGATCTGGTCCTCAGCGGGGAAAGCGCTGCCATTGGCCGCGCCATGGTGGTGGGCGACCAGAGCGCCATTTCCGACGAAACCCGCGAGATCATGGCGGCCTCGGGCCTTGCCCATATCTATTCGATTTCGGGCCTGCATCTGTCGATTGTCGCCGGTGGCATTTTCTGGCTGGTCAGGCTGCTGCTGGCGTCCTTGCCCTTTGCCCTGAGCTGGCCGAACAAGAAAATCGCGGCCATTGTCGGCCTGGTCTCGGCCTTCCTCTATCTGCTGCTGGCCGGCGGGCCGGATAATCTGCCCGCCTTCCGCTCCACGCTGATGCTGGCGCTGATCTTCGGCGCTGTGCTGGCGGGCCGTCGTGCGCTCACTATGCGCAACACGGCCATTGCGGCGTTGATCATATTGCTCATCGACCCGGCAGGCCTGTTCCGCGCCAGCTTCCAGCTTTCCTTCGCGGCCGTCGTTGGCCTGATCGGCATCTACGAATTGCCGCGCACAATCGTCCCGTCTGACAATGGTCGTTTCGGGCGCTTTGTCGGCCTTGTGTCAGCGACAGCCTGGACCAGCCTGATCGCCGGCGCCGCCACCCTGCTGTTTTCCGCCTATCATTTCCAGCAGACCGCGCCGCTCGGCGTGCTGGGCAATGTGCTGGCGCTGCCCTTTGTCAGCTTCATCATCATGCCCTTTGGCGTGCTCTCCGTCCTGGCGATGCCTTTTGCGCTCGACGCGCCATTTCTCGTCATCATGGGCTGGGGCATCGACCGCATGGTCGATGTCGCGCGGCTGGTGGCGGGCTGGAGCGAAGGGCTCACCGGCAATCCGCAACTGGCCACCTGGACGCTGTTGGCGGGGCTGGCCGCGCTGGCATGGTTCGCCTTTTTCAACACGCGCTGGCGCCTGCTCGGTCCGGCGCTGGCCGTGCCGCTCGTGCTGGTGCTCGGCCTGGAACCCCGCCCGGATGTGCTGATTTCCGATACGACCCAGGCAATCGCCGTGCGCAGTGACGACGGCATGGCGCTGGCCAGCGGGCGCACCGGCAGCTTTGCCGTCGATGTCTGGAGCCAGCATTACCAAACCGAGATTGCGGCCACGCATCCCGGCGCACGATGCGACAGCCTCGGCTGCGTCGTCACGACGCCGGAATTTTCCATCGCCATCATCCGGAGCGCCGCCGCCTTTGCCGAGGACTGCACCGGGCATGATCTGGTCGTGGCCCGGATCAGAGCGCCACAAACCTGTGCCTTGGGCGGCACGCTGATCGCGCCCAATGATCTGGCCACCGGCGGTGTCCACTGGCTGAAATGGCATGAAGGGGCAGGGCGGTTCGAAGTCCGCCCCGCCATTGCCGGCCTCACCAGGCCCTGGCGTATCGCGCCGCGATAAGGCTCTAGAGTCGAACCGGTGCCTCGGCCTGGCCTGCCACGTCGAGGTCGATGGCAAAAACGCCGCCCGCCACCTTTTCCTTCGCCAATTCCGCGGGCGTCAGGATCTTGTTGGCCGTGGTGATGAACAGCGTCT
>JAEYTY010000126.1 GCA_023433775.1 Pseudomonadota bacterium
CGTGCTGGGCATTGTCAGCGTTACCGCTTGGGAGACTGAGTTGGTGACGACGCTCAATCCCGGCGAGACAACCGAAATCGCCGGCTATGTCATTGCCTTTGATGACTTCCAGCCCGTGCAGGGGCCAAATTACGTCGCAGAAACCGGGCACTTCACGGTGACCGCCCATGATGGCAGCACCGCGCGTCTTGATGCCGAACGGCGCACTTATGTGGCCAGCGGAATGCCGACGACGGAAGCCGCCATTCAGACCTATGGCCTCTCCCAGCTCTATCTCCAGCTTGGTGAGCCGCTGGACGATACCCATGTGGTCCGCATCTGGTTCAAGCCCTATATCCTGCTGATCTGGCTGGGCACATTGGTTATGGCTGGGGCGGGTATTCTGTCGCTGACCGACCGCCGCCTGCGTCTTGGTGCTCCTCAAAAAGCGGCAAGACCGAGCTTGGAGGCCGCAGAGTGAATTTGCGTCTCCTGCTGATCGCATTGATCCTTGCCTTGTCGACCCCTGCCTATGCCGTTGGTCCGGACGAGGTTCTCGCCGATCCGGTGCTGGAACAGCGCGCGCGAGACATTTCGGGGGGATTGCGGTGCCTCGTGTGCCAGAACCAGTCCATCGATGACAGCGATGCCGATCTGGCGCGCGATCTGCGCCTTTTGGTCCGCGAGCGGCTGGTGGCGGGCGATAATGACCAGCAGGTCGAGCAGTTCATCGTTGATCGCTATGGCGAATATGTCCTGCTCAATCCCCGTTTCGGCGCGCATACGCTGCTGCTTTGGCTGGCGGGGCCGGCCTTGCTGGTGCTGGGGCTTGTCACCCTGTTGGTCAGTCGACGCCGGCAGATGCCGGTGGTTGCGCTGGAATTGACGGCGGAAGAAGAGGCGGCGCTCGACAGGCTTAGGGATCAATAAGTCCGCATTTTCTGGAGCTTCGCGCAGCCCGCGCCGCAATCCCGCCACCAACATTGCCAAACCTTAATGCTGGCGCAACTTCCCAGAAAGGCGAGACGTTCCATATGTAGCTCATAAGCTGTTGAGAGCTTCATTCAGGAGATACGTCCCATGCGTTCGACAATTCTCACGCGTACGCGCCGTTGGCTCGGTGCCTCCGCCCTGGCTCTGCTGGTCGGCGTCGGCGGCGTTTCAACCGCCTTTGTCATGACCGGCCAGGTCGCTAACGCGCAGGTCCAAAACGCCGCGCAGATCGTGGTGCCGCAGGCAACAGTCCAGCAGGGCTTTGCCGACCTCGTCGAGGCCGTAAAGCCTGCCGTTGTTTCCATCCTCGTTGAAGCCGAGGCGCCCGCGCGCGGTGGTTCGCGCGGCGGCGGCCGTGGCTTCGAGTTCGATTTCAACATGCCCGACCTTCCCGAAGGTCATCCCTTCCGCGATTTCTTTGACCAGTTCGGTGGCGAGTCCCCGCGTGGCCAGGGCGGCGAAGGGCGTCCCCCGCGCCAGTTCATGGCCGCCGGTTCGGGCTTCATCATTTCGGCTGACGGCTATGTCGTGACCAATAACCACGTCGTTTCCGACGCTACCAAGGTGACGGTCGTGTTCGAAGACGGCAGCGAACAGGTCGCTGAAGTTGTCGGCACTGACGAGCGCACGGACCTCGCCGTGCTCAAGATCGAAGGCGACGACCTGCCTTTCGTGACCTTTGAAGAGGAAGCCAGCCGCGTTGGTGACTGGGTGGTGGCCGTTGGTAATCCATTCGGCCTCGGCGGCACGGTGACCGTGGGTGTCATCTCCGGCAAGGGCCGCAATATTGGCGGCTCCAACTATGGCGACTTCCTGCAGATCGACGCTGCCGTGAACACCGGCAATTCCGGTGGCCCGGCCTTCAACACCAATGGTGAAGTGGTCGGCGTCAATACCGCCATCTATTCGCCCAATGGCGGCAATGTCGGCATCGCCTTTGCTATCCCGGCCAGCACGGTCAAGCAGATCGTCAATCAGCTTGTCGAGGACGGAACGGTCACCCGCGGCTATCTCGGTGTTTCCATCCAGGACGTCAGCCGCGACATTGCCGATAGCCTTGGCCTCGACCAGCCGCGCGGCGCCATTGTGCGTGAACCGGCCTCCGATGGCCCTGCCGGCGACGCTGGCGTGAAGTCGGGTGACGTGATCACGGCTGTGGACGGCGAGCAGATCGACGACGCACTCGACCTGAGCCGCACCATTGCCAGCAAGGCACCGGACTCGACCGTGGAGCTGACGATCTGGCGCGATGGCGGCGAAATCACCATTCCTGTGACCCTGTTTGAACTGCAGGTCGACAGCGGTGACGAAGAGCCCGCAGCTCCGGTTCCTGCTGAGGAAGTGCCTCAGGCGACAACCAGCCTTGGCATGACCCTTGTTCCCAATGGTGACGGCACCGGCGGTCTGCTGATCCAGAACATCGAGCCGGACAGTGAAGCCGCCAAGATGGGCCTTGCCGTTGGCGATGTGGTTCTGGAAGTCGACAACCAGGCCGTCCAGTCCACCGGCGACTTTGACCAGGCTGTCGACGGCGTTCGCAGCAAGGGCCTCGATCGGGCGCTGATCAAGCTCTCGCGTGGCAGCGAAGTGCGCTTTATCGGCTTGCCAATCAACGACGCCGAGTAAAAATGGCGGCCCCGGGGCAATGCCCCGGGGTCTCTTCATCAAGCGGAGCGTCGCGTTGAAAATTCTGCTGATTGAAGACGACCGTGAGGCGGCGAGCTATCTCATCCAGGCGCTGGATGAAGCCGGCCACGTCACCCACCACGCCGCCGATGGCGAAACAGGCTACGCCATGGCCTCCGGCATGGATTATGACGTGCTGATCGTGGATCGCATGTTGCCCCGTCGCGATGGCCTTTCCATCATCGAAAGCCTGCGGGCCGAAGCCGACAACACTCCCGTCCTGATCCTGTCCGCCCTGGGCGAAGTCGATGACCGTGTCACCGGCCTGCGCGCCGGCGGCGATGACTATCTGACCAAGCCCTATGCCTTTACCGAATTGCTGGCCCGCATCGAAGTGCTCGCGCGCCGCTCCAGTCCGGCCGAAGCAGCGACCAGCTATTCCGTCGGCGGCCTGACGCTGGACCGCTTGAGCCGCAAGGTGGAGCGCGACGGCGAGACGATTCTTCTCCAGCCGCGCGAATTCCGCCTGCTCGAATATCTGATGAAGAATGCTGCCAAGGTGGTGACCCGCACCATGCTGCTCGAAAATGTGTGGGACTATCACTTTGATCCGCAGACCAATGTCATCGACGTGCATATGTCGCGCCTGCGCGCCAAGATCGACAAGGGCCATGCCAGCCCGCTGCTCCATACGGTGCGCGGCGCCGGCTACATGATCCGGGACTGACATTTTGAGCCGCTTCGCACAGGTCTGGCGCACATCCACAGTCCGGCTGACCGCGACCTTCATCGCCATCTTTGTCGTCTTCGCCATCCTGCTCATGGGCTTTATCGGCTGGCAGTCGAGCGTCCAGATTCAACGCCAGCAGGCCGACGAGATTGATCGCGAGGTAAAGGTCTTCCAGCGCATCGAAGCGACGCAGGGCATCCGCGCCATGGCCTTCGCGCTCGAGCGCGTTTCGCGCCAGCCCGGCCCCGGTGTTTACTTCCTCGGCGACGCATCGGGGCTTTATCTGCTCGGCAACATGCCCGAAGTGCCGCCAGAAGTGCTGATCAATCCCGGCATTTACAGCTTCGATTACGACCGCCCGAGCGCGCTTGTCGAAGGTCCCGGCCCCGATGGTGAGGGACCACACAGGGCGGGTGTGGCCGTCGTGCGCTCCATCGAACTCCCCAATGGAATGCGGCTGGTTGTGGGACGCGACGTCGTCGAGCGACGCGGCTATTCCGCCATCATCCTGCAGAGTTTTCTCGTTGGTGTCGTCGGCATCATCCTTTTTTCCATCATAGCCGGCGGCATCACCGCCCGCCGCGTGCTGCGCCGCATCGATACCATTCGCGCGACGTCCACCAAGATCATGTCAGGCAATCTCAGCGAGCGTGTTCCGGTGACCCGGCGCAATGACGAGTTTGACGGGCTGGCGACCAATCTCAACGCCATGCTCGACCGCATCGAGCAATTGCTTCAGGGCCTCAAGGAAGTGACCGACAATGTCGCGCATGACCTCAAGACACCACTGACCCGCCTGCGCAACCGGGCCGAAAGCGCGCTTCGCGAGGGGACCAGTGAGGAAACGCGGCAGGAGGCGCTGGAAAACGTCATTGTCGAAAGCGACCGGCTGATCCAGACCTTCAATGCCCTGCTGATGATCGCGCGCGTCGAAGCCGGAGCGCCCTCCGGCGTCCTGTCCGAAATCGACATCAGCCCCATCGTTGCCGACGTCGCGGAACTCTATGGGCCTCTTGCCGAAGACGGCGGCATCGAGCTGAAAACCAATATTGCAGAGGGTATTACCGTAAAAGGCAACCGCGAACTGATTGGTCAGGCCATGGTCAATCTGCTCGAAAACGCTGTGAAATATGCGCGTCCGGCCGATGGCGGGGCCGGGCTGATCAGCGTCGAACTGACCCGAATTGGCAATCGTGCGGAGATCATCGTTGCGGACAACGGCCCGGGCATTCCGGCAGCGGATCGCAAGCGGGTGCTGGAGCGCTTTGTGCGGCTGGAGGTCAGCCGGTCGGAGCCCGGCTCCGGCCTCGGCCTCGCGCTGGTCAATGCCGTCGCAGGCCTCCATGGCGGCACATTCCGCGTCGAAGACAATGCGCCCGGCCTGCGGGCAATCCTGGAATTGCCGGCCAGCTGAGTCGCCCGGCCTTGCCGCCCTTGCTGCGCCACGTTATGCCTCGAAAATGAGCATGAACTTGTCGCCGCTGCCCCCGATCGATCATCCGCAATTTGACGCGCTGCTGGCGGAACTGCCCGCCGATCAGCGTGCCGCCTTTGTCCCAGTCGCGCCAGCGCTTGGCCCTCTGCTTGAGGTTGCGCCCTATCTGCTCGATCTCGCGCGGCAACATGCTGGCTGGCTGGCAGAAACTCTCGCCGATGACCCCGACAAGGCCTTCGCCGAGCTGATGACCAGGATCTCCGCCGCCGGCCTCAGCGACGACGAGAACGCTCTGGCACAAGTGCTGCGCGAGGCGAAGGGGCGAACGGCGCTGCTGGCGGCGGTTGCCGAAACCGGTGGCGTCTGGACCACTGCGCGCGCCACCGAAGCGCTGTCCGATCTCGCCGATGCAGCGCTGGAAGCGGCGCTTGATCTGCTCATGCGGCAGGCCGCCGAAAAGGGGCAATTGGCCATCCCGGCGGACCAGGCGCGCGCCGCCAATTCCGGCCTCGCCATTTTCGCCCTCGGCAAGCATGGCGGGCGCGAGCTCAATTACTCCTCCGACATCGACATCGTCGCCTTTTTCGACCCGCAAAAGCCGGTGCTGGCTGAGCCGGGCGAGGCGACGAAAATCTATTCGCGCATGGTGCAGAAGCTGGTCGGCCTCATGGAGGACCGGCTGGTCGGCGGCTATGTGTTCCGCACCGATCTGCGCCTGCGGCCCGATCCCGGCTCAACGCCGGTGGCGATTTCGGTTGATGCAGCGCTGGCCTATTATGAGGTGCGCGGCCAGAACTGGGAGCGTGCTGCCTGGATCAAGGCGCGGCCCTGCGCCGGGGACAAAGCGGTGGGCAATGCCTTCCTCAAGGAGCTGGCGCCCTATGTCTGGCGCAAGCATCTGGACTTCGCAACCATCGCCGACATCCAGGCGATGAAGCGCCAGATCAATGTCTCCAAGAAAGTCGGCGACATCCGCGTCGAGGGGCACAATGTGAAGCTTGGGCGCGGCGGCATTCGCGAGATCGAGTTTTTCGCCCAGACCCAGCAATTGATCGCCGGGGGCCGAGACCAGGCCCTGCGCGTACGCCCAACAACGCAAGCACTGGCCGCACTGGCGGAAGCCAACTGGATTGCGCCTGAGACCGCGCAGCAATTGACGGAGACGTATTGGTATCTGCGCGCGGTGGAAAATCGCCTGCAAATGCTGCGCGACGAGCAGACCCACATCATGCCCGACAATAAAGCCGATGTGGCCGTCATTGGCCGCTTGATGGGCGAGCCGGACCTCAAGGCCTTCGAAAAAACCTACCGCGCCGCCCTCAACCTCGTGGCGCGCTATTACGCCGAGCTGTTCACCGAGGGCGAAACGCTGGGCTCAGGCGAGGGCAATCTGGTTTTTACCGGCAGTGACGACGATCCGGAAACGCTCGAAACGCTCACCAATATGGGCTTTGCCGATGCGCATAAGGCCATCGAATTCGTCCGCAAATGGCATTATGGCAGCTATGCCGCCACCCGCACCTCGGCGGCCCGTGCCCATCTCACCGAATTGCTCCCGGCACTACTGCTGACGCTTGGTCGCGCAGGCAATGCCGATGCCGCGCTGGCGCAGTTCGACAATTTCCTCTCGCGCCTGCCCGCCGGTGTGCAGCTCTTCGCCCTGTTGCGCAATCACGAGCAGTTGCGCACGCTGCTGGTGCAGTTCATGGCCTCCGCGCCGCGCATGGCCGAAGCGGTGATCCACCGTGCCCATGTCATGGATGGGCTGATCGATCCGGCCTTCGCCAATGACGTCACCCATCGCGACGTGCTGGTAGCCAAGGTCGATGACTTTCTTGCCGATGCGCGTTCTTATGAGGACCTGATCGACCGCGCCCGCATCATCGGGCAGGAACAGAAATTCCTCGTGGCGGCGGGACTTCTATCGGGCACGGTGACGGCCAGCGGGGCAGGGGAGCAGTTCACCGCGCTGGCCGAAACGCTGCTCAACAGGCTCTTCGCCAGTGTGCAGACCGAGTTCGCGAGGCGCCATGGCCATATCGAAGGCGCAACGATGGCGCTGCTCGCCTTCGGCAAGATGGCAAGCCGCGAGATGACCTTCACCTCCGATCTCGACTTCATCCTGCTCTACGATGCGCCGGATGTGGAATCGGACGGCGAGCGGTCCCTCGCCACGCCGCATTATTTCGCGCGCCTGACCCAGCGGCTTGTTGCAGCAATTTCAGCGCCCACCGCCGAGGGCGTGCTCTACGAAGCCGATATGCGTCTCCGCCCTTCGGGCAATTCCGGGCCGCTTGCGACTGGGCTCAATGGCTTCCGGGCCTATCATCGCGACAATGCCTGGACCTGGGAGCGCCTCGCCCTCAGCCGCGCTCGCGTCGTGGCCTCGGTGGGTGATCTCGGCAGCAAGGTGGATGGCGCAATTGCCGAAATCCTCGCCCAGCCCCGTGAAGCTGCCAAGACAATCGAAGATGTTGTTTCGATGCGCGCCCTGATGGCCCGCGAGCGCAAGCCGCGCCACCTCTTTGATCTGAAGCTGGCTGGCGGCGGCCTTGTCGATCTCGAGTTCATTGCCCAGTCCGCCCAGCTCGTCGCCGGCAAGGAAATCGCTTTGCCACAGGCGCAGACCGCGCGGGTGCTGGCGCGCTTGGGTGAAATCGGCCTCGTGCCCGAAGGGCGCCGGCTGGCCGAAATCCATGGTCTCTATTCAACCATTCTGCAGGTGATGAGTTCTGCGCTGGTCAGTCCGTTTCAAGACGAAGCCTGGTCGCCGGCCTTCAAGGAGCTACTGGCGCAATTGGCCCACTATCCTGACTTCGAGCGCCTCGAACTCGATATCCGCCAGATGCTCGGTGAGGTCGAGGCTGCTGCCAGTGCCTGGTACGAAAAGGCGGCAACACTTTAGTCGGCCTACTCCGCAGCCACTTTCGAAGAAGCAGCAGCGTCGAGCGGCAGGGATATTGCCACCGTCGTGCCAAGCGACGGGCTGGAGTCGATGGCGATATGTCCGCCGCTGAGTTCGGCAATGGCGCGGGCAATGGAAATGCCCAGGCCCGGTCCGCCGCCTTCGCGGGTAAAGGTGGCGTCTCCCAGGGCGAAGGGCTGGTTGATCGAATGCAGCCGTTCCTCGCTCATGCCGATGCCGGTATCGCTGACCTCGATGACAACGCCGTCATCGGCTGCATAGGCTGCCAGATTGATGCGCCCGCCGGCAGGCGTGAAGCGGATGGCGTTATCGACGATATTGCCCACCATGCGCACCAGCCCCAGCCGGTCGCCAGACAGGACCGCCCCGCAATTCTGCCCGATGGCAATGGAGATGCCGGCGCGTTTGATCTGACCCTTGAACCGCTTGGCGACCGACGCGACCACCTCGTCCACCGGCACCGGATCATTCCGCAGCGCTCTTTGCCCGCCTTCGAGTTCTGCCAGTTCAAGAATGGTGGCGAACGACGCCAGCAGATGTTCGCCGGAGGCTTTTATGGTGTCGACATATTCGCCATAGCGCGCATCACCCAGCGGCCCATAGGTCTGATGCCCCATGAGTTCGGCAAAGCCGATAATGTGGTTTAGCGGGGTGCGAATGTCGTGGCTGAGATGGGCGAGGAAATTGGTCTTGGCGCGGCTGGCAGCTTCCGCTTTCAGCTTTTCCTCGTGATAGCGCCGGGCCAGCAGGCGCTGTTCTTCGCGAATAGTGACGAGCATGGAATCGGTGCGTTTTCGCTCGGTAATGTCTGAAACCAGCGTCATGAACCCGCCATCGCCCAGCGGCCGCTCGTCTATCATCAGACATGTGCCGTCTTCGCTGTGCAGTTCGAGCAGCCTGTTGCTGTCATCCTCGCTGACCAGCTTCATATAGCCGCCGGCGATCAGCCTTGTGACCGCCTCATGATAGGTCACGCTCATATCGTCGAGCCCGAGACGCCTGCGGTAATCCTCGTTGCAGACGATCATCTGTCCCGAGCGCGTCCAGCAGGCAATGCCCATGGGGATGGCAGCGGCAAGCTGTTCGTAATTCATGCGCTGCATTCTGTCGGGCATTTCCGTTGGCCGGCGGCGGCGCATGGTTGCGGCGATGAACAGTCCGGCCAGCCCGAATGCGCCTAGCCCGCGGCCCACAAGCCCGGCGACATAGGTATCGGGTTGAGCTTCTAACGCTAGCGTGCCGTGACCTCCCGCTGGCAAAGCCTGCGCGAAAGGATGAGGCGCGGCGGGATTCTCGCTGACAAGGCTGGCATGGGACAGCGTGGCGAAACGCGCAGCGGATAGATTGACCTGGTCGAGCGCGGCTTCCTGGGACTGGTGGGTGATTTCCGCCACCATCACCGATCCGATCATGGTGAGTTCGCGGCGGACGTCGTCAAAGGTTTTGGCGGTGTCGTAGATCACAAAGAGGGTGGCGGCAAACAGGGCAGTGAGGGCCACAGACATGGTGGTCGGCGACAGGCGCTGATGCCACGCGTCGCTTTTGCCCCGGCGTGTTGAACGCATACGAAGGCGCTGATTTGTCGTTCCTGTGCCGACGCGGAATCCATCTGCGCCGGCGCCGGATGCCTCCGACGACCGCATGAATTTCTCCATTGCCTTAGGGATTTAGCCCCGAACCGATCTGCCCTTAACAAGGTATGAATCAGCTCACCCCCGGTTGTCCAGAGTCGGTTTTGGAAGGTAAGCGGGGCTTTGGCGAAAAGCTGAATCGGCTGAATCACTTAGCGGTGAAGAAAAATTCTTCCAATCATCCGCCTGACGCTTATCGGCGCGAAAAGTGTCGCCGGGTGCCGCTCATGTCAGCAGACTGTTACCCTTGAGCGTCGCATTTGGCGCCTGGCGGGAGCTTGAGGTTAAGCTCCCGCCAAAATGGGTCAGCCGGCCAGAATACGGTCGAGAATATCGCCCAGATTGCGGCTGAGGCTGTTCCTGCCTTTAAGGGTCATCAGGGCCGCGCGGCCCACTTCCCGGCGGCCGGCTTCCAGGTTCTGCAGGGTGCGGAAGCCCGTCAGCACCCGCGCTGCCACCTGCGGATTGACCTGGTCGATTTCGGCCACCGCATCGGTGATGAACCGGAACCCTGCGCCGTCGGCCCGGGCGAACTGTGTCGGGTTGTTCATGACGAAACTGCCAAGCAGCGAGCGGAGGCGGTTGGGATTGGTGCGCGGGAAATCCGGCGCGGCCAACACAGCCTGCATCCGTGCAATGACGCCATCATCGGGCGCCTGGGCCGAGGCCACCAGCCACTTGTCGAACACCAGCGGATCGCCGGCAAAGCGGGTGCGGAAGTCGCCCAGCAAGGCCTCGGCATCACCGGTCCAGTTATGCGCCGAAATGGCCAGCGCCGCGTAGCGATCGGTCATATTGGTGGCGTTGCGATATTGCTCGGCAGCCAATGAAGCGCCGCGCGCTGA
Organism: Pseudomonadota bacterium; assembly: GCA_023433775.1. GTDB lineage: Bacteria > Pseudomonadota > Alphaproteobacteria > Rhizobiales > Devosiaceae > Devosia. The sequence goes on from JAEYTY010000126.1 coordinate 10,166, forward strand.
CCCAGCTGTCAGCAATCCGAGCAATCGGTTGCGCAGGGAGCGTCGGCCGGCCTGTTTTGCATCCGGGCTATAGGGGTCGTTGCTGGCAAGCGCCTGATACCGCGCCTCCAGCGTCTCACCGACAGGCTCGACAAGTGCCGAAATCAACGACTTCCGGGCCTTGGCGATGGCGTCGGGATCGACATCCTGCCCGATCTGGCGGGCGACAACGGTTTCGTCGGGAATGCCCAGCGCCAGCGCCTTGAAGGCGTCATCAAGGTTGGCGTCTTCCAGCGTATCGACCAGCGCGGCGCGCAGAGCGTCGTCGGCGCTGTCCGCAGGGGCACGCCCTTGGGCAGCCTCGACCATCAGCGTCGTTGCCACGCTCTGCAACGCGTCCCAGCGGTTGAAGGGATCGCTGTCATGGCGCGCCAGGAACAGCAGGTCGGCCTGTGAAAGATTGGACGTGACCCGCACCGGCGCTGAAAAACCGCGGAACAGCGACGGCACCGGCTTGTTGGCCACGCCGGTGAATGTCAGCGTGGCGCTGTCGCTGTCGAGCACAATCAGATCGTCTTCAACCCTGCCGCCGCTCACGCCGCTCCACCCCATGGCGCTGCCATTGGGGCCGATCAGCCCGAACTTCACCGGGATAACGAAAGGCGCCTTGTCCGGCTGGCCAGGCGTCGGGCCGGTCTGCTGGCTGAGCGTCAGCGTATAGGTCTGGCTGGCCGCATCGTAGCGATCCTGAACTGTCACATGGGGCGTGCCGGCCTGCGTGTACCACTGGCCGAACTGACTGAGATCCACGCCATTGGCGTCCTCAAAAACCTTGAGGAAAGCCTCGATGGTGGTCGCCTCGCCGTCATGGCGCTCAAAATAGAGATCCATGCCCTTGCGGAAGCCGGTCTCGCCCAGCAGCGTCGCCAACATACGCACGACTTCGGAGCCCTTCTGGTAGACCGTGGTCGTATAGAAGTTGTTGATCTCGCGATAATTGTCCGGACGCGGCGGATGGGCCAACGGTCCGCCATCTTCGGGGAACTGGGTGACGCGCAGGTTCTCCACGTCATGGATGCGCTGCACCGGGCGGCTGCGCTCGTCGGACGAGAATTCCTGATCACGATAGACTGTCAGCCCTTCCTTGAGGCAGAGCTGGAACCAGTCGCGGCAGGTGATGCGATTGCCGGTCCAGTTGTGGAAATATTCGTGCGCGATGACGCGTTCGATATTGGCAAAGTTGGCGTCGCTGGCCGTCTCGGGCAGGGCGAAGACCAGCTTGTCATTGAAGATGTTGAGGCCCTTGTTCTCCATGGCGCCAAAGTTGAAATCGCTGACAGCGACGATGTTGAACACATCGAGATCATATTCGCGCCCAAAGCGTTTTTCGTCCCATTCCATGGAGCGCTTGAGGCTATCCATGGCGTAGAAGCATTCGGCCTCCTTGCCATGGGCACAATAGATGGCGAGGTCGACCTTGCGACCGCTCATTGTGGTAAAGCTGTCGGTGATTGAACCGAGATCACCGGCAACCAGCGCGAAAAGATAGGCGGGCTTGGGGAAGGGGTCTTCCCACAGCACGAAGTGCATCCCGTCGCCTGCTTCGCCCTTGTCGATGAGATTGCCATTGGAGAGCAGCACTGGCGCAATGTCGCGCGGCGCGGTGATCCGCACCTTGAACGGCGCCAGGATGTCCGGGCGGTCGAGATAATAGGTGATGCGGCGAAAGCCTTCCGGCTCGCATTGGGTGCACCAGGTGCCACTGGAGCGATAAAGCCCCATCAGCTTGGTATTGGTGTCCGGCTGCAGGTGGACTTCGGTTTCCAGCACGAAGCGGCGGTTGGGCGGCTCGACGATGGTGAGGCCATTGTCGTCGCTCGCATAGGCCGACAGAACCAAGGGCGCGCCGTCGATGGCGATCGAGGACAGCGTCAGCCCGTCGCCATCGAGCACCAGCGGCGTGCCCGGCGCGGTCTCTTCGCGGGGCTCTACCGTCAACTGGGCGCGTACGCGCGTGCCATCGGCCAGAATTTTGAAATCAAGCTCTACTGACACGATCCGGTACGGGGTCGGAGCATAGTCCTTGAGATAGATTGTGTGTTCGGTGTCGGTGCGCATGAAGCGGTCCAATTTCAATTATTTCTGGCGATCGAATGTGGCTGCCGGGTTACAGCCGACTCGCAGTCTTCCTGTATTCTATGCGGCTGTCGGCTGCATGGGCTAACTTCTTCTCTGTCAATTGCGACAGGAGTTGGGAGTCTGGCCCTCAAGTCTCCAGCACGTCGCTCCTCTGCGCCAATGGGCGTATTGAACGACGGTTCCAAAATTCACGGCGGAATTGTTCCATCGGCCAAAAATGCCTTGACCTCAACTACGCTTGAGGTCGCATGGGTCTTGGCCATGTTGAACAATGATGCGGATAACGATGGTCATGACGATGTTTACCTGGTTTGAAAAACGGCTCGATCCCTATCCTCAATCCGAGCCGGTTGAGCCACCAAAGGGCCTCCTGGCCTTCTGCCTCCATTACAGCCACGGCGCCAAGCGCTGGCTCGCCGCCATGACCATTCTTGGCGCGACCATCGCCATTCTCGAAATCATGCTCTTTGGCTTCATGGGCTCCATTGTCGATTGGCTGGGCTCGGCCAATCCCGAAACGTTCCTGGCCGAAGAAGGCTGGAAACTGGTGGGCATGGGCGTGGTGCTGATGGTGGTGCTGCCGCTTTTGCAGGTCACCGATGCGCTGATCATCCATCAGACTCTGCTGGGCAATTTCCCCCAGCGCATCCGCTGGATGGCGCATCGCTATCTCATCCGCCAGTCCATGAGCTATTTCCAGGACGAATTTGCCGGTCGCATCGGCGCCAAGCTGATGCAGACAGCCTTGGCCGTGCGCGAAGTGGTCATGAAGGTTCTCGACGTCACGGTTTTCGTGGTCGTCTATTTCATCGGTGCCGTGGTGCTCGCTTTCCTGAGCGATCCCTGGCTGGCCGTGCCCTTCGTCGTCTGGCTTGCGGCCTACCTTGCCCTGCTGCGCTATTTCATTCCGCGCCTGGGCAAGATTTCCGAGCTGCAGGCCGATGCCCGCTCGGTGATGACCGGCCGTATCGTCGACAGCTACACCAATATCGCCACCGTAAAGCTCTTCAGCCATTCGCGGCGCGAAGAAGCCTATGCGCGTGAATCCATGGATGGCTTCCTGGATACCGTCTATCGGCAGATGCGCCTCGTGACGCAGTTGCAGAGCACCATCGCCGTCATGAATGCGGCGCTGCTGCTGGGCGTCTTTGCCATCGGCATCTGGCAGTGGCTTGGCGGCAATATGACACCGGGCGCCATCGCCGTGGCGGCCGCGCTGGTGCTGCGCTTCCATGGCATGAGCCAGTGGGTCATGTGGGAAATGTCGGCGCTGTTCGAAAATATCGGCGTCGTGCGCGACGGTATTTCGTCCATCTCGCTGCCGCGCGTCGTCGCCGACAAGCCGGGCGTACCTGCCATTGGCGAGGTCAAGGGCGACATCGTCTTTGAAAACATCTCCTTCCACTATGGCAAGAGCAAGGGTGTGATCGAGGGTCTCGATCTGCATATCCAGCCGGGCGAAAAGATCGGCCTTGTCGGGCGCTCCGGCGCCGGCAAGTCGACCATCGTCAACCTGCTGCTGCGCTTCTACGACCGGCAGGAAGGACGCATCCTTATCGACGGCAAGGACATCGCCGAAGTCACGCAGGATAGCCTGCGCGCCAATATCGGCGTCGTCACGCAGGACACCTCGCTGTTGCATCGATCCGTGCGCGAGAACATCCTCTATGGTCGCCCCGACGCGACCGAGGAGATGATGCGCGAGGCGGCGGAACTGGCCGAAGCATCAACCTTCATCCCGGCACTGTCCGACCCCAAGGGCCGCACCGGCTATGACGCCCATGTGGGCGAGCGGGGCGTAAAGCTGTCTGGCGGCCAGCGCCAGCGCATCGCCATCGCCCGCGTGCTGCTCAAGAACGCCCCAATCCTGGTGCTGGACGAAGCGACGTCGGCGCTCGACAGTGAAGTGGAAGCGGCCATCCAGAGCCAGCTTCAGCGGCTAATGCAGGGCAAGACTGTCATCGCCATTGCCCATCGCCTCTCGACCATCGCCATGATGGACCGGCTGGTGGTGCTCGACAAAGGCCGCATCATCGAACAGGGCACGCACGCCCAGTTGGTCGATAGCGGCGGCATTTACAGCCAGCTCTGGCATCGCCAATCTGGCGGCTTCATCGACGCGGATTCTGTCGAAGACGCCGCGCAGTAATTGACCCATTCGCCTCTCCCTTCGGGGGAGGCGGCATTACGAGACCAACCAAAGGAGAACCCAGATGGGTGACCAGATCACGATCCGAAATTCCGGCAGCTCCAATGCCGCCCTCATCGTCAAATGCAAAAAATCGGACCGATACCGAACCTGACCTGAAACCAGATTTCCGTCAGGCGCGGCTCAAAAATACGAGCTCAAAATGTTCATCCGCGTCATCAAATTCTTCGACCAACTCTATTCGCCTGTTGCCCTGGCTGAAAACCGCCAGCCACCCATGGGCCTTCGGCCCTTCGTCACCTATTTCGTCTCCCAGTTCCGCGTCGCCTTTGCCTTCCGCATCGGACTTGTCGCCATCGGTGCCGTCGCCGACGCGCTGATGCCGGTCTTTGTCGGCCTCATTGTGGGAATGTTGGCCACCACCAGTCCGGGCGAGATTTTCAACCAGCACGGCCAGACCCTGCTGTGGATGATCTTTGTCGTCGTCCTTGTGCGCCCCACGACCTTCCTGCTCGATACGCTGGTGCGCAACCACGCCATCGTGCCCAACCTTGTCGATCTGGTGCGCTGGCAGAGCCATTGGCACGTTATCCGCCAGAGCTGGACCTATTTCCAGAACGACTTCGCCGGGCGCATCGCCAACAAGATCATGCAATTGGGCGACTCCATCGAAACCGGGGTCAACCTCACCATCGATGCGGCCTGGTATGCGCTGGTCTTTGTAGTCGTCGCTGTGGTGGTGCTGGCCGGGCTCGATCCGGTGCTGCTGGTGCCCATCGGCACCTGGATGCTGCTCTACGCGGTGCTGTTTTCCATCACCATGCCGCTCATCGCGCGCTACTCGGAAGATTTGTCCGAGGCGAAATCGGTGATGACCGGCCGGATCGTGGACAGCTACACCAATATCCAGACCATCAAGACCTTCTCCACTGGCCAGCACGAAGACCAATATGTCGCTGACAGCGTGCTCGAACATGCCGGCAGGTTCCGCAAGCTCATGCGGGTCTTCACCATCATGTGGTCCATCCTGTTCCTGCTCAATGCTGGGCTAGTGGTTTCGGTGACCTGGCTGGCGCTTGCCGGCTGGAACAATGGCACGCTGACGGCTGCTGCGGTGGCGACGGCCATTCCCTTCGCGCTGCAGATCATGAATATGAGCGGCTGGATTTTGGAAATCGGCTCCAACATCTTCCGGCAGATCGGCACCACGCGGGACTCGATGGACACCATCGCCCAACCCCTGACCCTGCTCGATCCGCCTGACGCCACCCCGCTCAATGTCACAGCGGGCGAACTGACCTATGACAATGTAAGTTTCAACTATTGGCGCGGCGCCGAGGGCAGCGTGCTCGACAAGTTCAGCCTGACGGTGTCACCGGGCGAAAAGATCGGCCTAGTGGGCCGCTCCGGCTCAGGAAAGTCGACGCTGGTCAATCTGGCCCTGCGCATGTTCGACGTGCAGGACGGCGCCATCCGTATCGATGGGCAGGATGTGCGGGCCGTGACGCAGGAAAGCGTGCGCGCCGCCATTGGCCTGGTGAGCCAGGACACGTCCCTGCTGCATCGCTCTGTGCGCGAGAACATCAAATACGGGCAGCGGCTGGCGACCGATGCGGAGATGATCGAGGCCGCCGAACAGGCCAATGTGCATGATGTCATCATGGACCTTGTCGATCCGCAGGGACGGCGGGGCTATGACGCCCATGTCGGCGAGCGCGGCGTAAAGCTCTCGGGCGGCCAGCGCCAGCGCATCGCCATCGCCCGCGTGCTGCTCAAGAACGCTCCGATCCTGGTGCTGGACGAGGCGACCTCCGCGCTCGACAGCGAGGTCGAGGCGGCCATTCAGGAGCAGTTGACGACGCTGATGAAGGGCAAGACGGTGATCGCCATTGCCCATCGTCTCTCAACCATTGCCGCCATGGATCGGCTGGTGGTGCTGGAAAAGGGCAGGATCGTCGAGGAGGGCACCCATGCCCGCCTGCTTGCTGATGGCGGGCATTATGCCAGCCTCTGGCAACGCCAGTCGGGCGGCTTCCTCGATCTCGATCAGTCGGCAAAGCTCTGACGTTTCATTCGGGGCGGAACGCGCGTTCTGCCCCGATCCTAGCCCACGGCGCCGAGCAGGCGCGAGCGATCCACAGAGTGCTTGCGGGTCTTTTCCGCCGCCAGATAGTCGGCGATGCGTTCGGCGGACATTGGCCGGCCAAAGAGATAACCCTGCATCACCGTGCCACCGAGGCCCACCAGCGCATCCAACTGCTCTTCCGTTTCGATGCCTTCGAAAACGCAGGACAGGCCGAGATTGCGGCAGAGGTCGATCATCGTCTTGACGATGGCGCGGCTGGCGGCATCGCTGGTGACTTCCGCGACAAAGCTCCGGTCGATCTTGATGCGGTGCAGCGGCAGCTTCTGCACATGCGTCAGGCTCGAATGGCCGGTGCCGAAATCATCAAGCGCAATGCGTGCGCCAAGGCCCAGCAGCGTCAGCAGGGACTGATTGGCCTGCTTGAGGTCGCGCATCACGGCCGTTTCGGTAATTTCAAAATCGATGCGGCTTTGCGAGTCCGATGCGCCGAGCAGGGAGGCAATTGCGTCAATTGCGGTTGTCGAAGCGATGTCATTGGCCGAAAGATTGACCGACAGGCGAATGGGACGCGGAATGCTGGCACTCACAGCTATGGCCTGTTGCAACACGATCTGGGTGATCTTGTTTATCTGGCCGGTGCGCTCCGCCATGGGGATGAATTCTGCGGGCGACACCTCGCCCAGGATTGGACTTCTCCAGCGCGCCAGAACTTCAAAGCCGGATGTCTCGCCCAGCGCCACGTCAAACTGCGGCTGCAGGAGAATATAGATTTCCCGCGCCAGATCGGCTGTGTGCAGCAGATGTTCCATGCGGCGCACCTGGCTGATTTCGCGGGCATGGCGCTCGGAAAACACCACTGACGTGCCGCGCGCTTCACGCTTGGCCACCGAGGTCGCGTAGTCGGCTCGGTCATAAAGACTATCTGCAGTGTCGCCAGGCCGAGAAACCGCAAAGCCAGCCGATGCCGTCAGGCGAATGACACCGCTCGGCATGTCGAAGGATACCCGCATCGCCTTGCAGAGGATATCGCCACAATGGGCCAGCGCGGCTTCGTCCACCGGGCCCTGCATGATCAGCGCAAATGTGTTGCCGGGCAGGCGCGCCACCAAAGTGTCATCGCGACGCATCGCCTCGATGCGTCTCGCAACTTCGATCAGGACGCGGTCACCCGTAATCTGCCCGAAGACCTCGTTGACCGACTTGAACCGGTCGAGATCGAGCCGCGCCACCGCGATTGGCTTGCCCGTGTCCTCCGCCCTGCGGAGAGCTTCGCTGAGCTTGCGATCAAAGCTGCGCCGGTTGAGCAGGCCGGTGAGGCTGTCTGTATTGGCGAGACGATGGTTTTCTTCCAGGAGGCGCATCGTTTCGGCCTGGCGTTCAGCCATGTCGTTGCGCGAGGCCACCAGCGCGGCAAAATCCTTGTTGTTGACCAGCAGGATCACCATGAGCACGCCGACAACCAGCACCAGATTGATGGCTATGGCGATGAAGGCCGGCTGGCCGGTCGAGGCGAAGAAGGTCGCAAACGGCACCAAAACGCAAATGCCGACGACCATCGCAGCCGTCCGGACATGCATCAGGCAGAACATGCATCCGATCGACGTGATGGACATGTAAAAGCCGATCTGAGACTGCAAATAGGGGTCGCCATAAGGGAAGAGGCTCAGGCTCCATGCAGTAAAGCCGATGGAGAGGATGGCGCCCGCCCAGATCATGTTACGCAGGTCGCGACTTGCTTTCTCCGGCGAAACCGTCTTGCCTCGCGCGCCCCACCACATCGCTACGCGCAAAACGCACAACACCGTCAACGCCACCGGCACATATACTGTCAACATGACAGGGGCGACAGACAGATGCGTTATGGCCACGATCAGCGTATTGGCCAATAGCATGGAATAGAGCAGAGGGATTTGACGGCTCAATGCGCGCCATTGTGCAAGCGTCAGCTCTGGGGAGTCTGGCGGGTCCGACTTAATGCGATAAGCGCGCTTGGACACTGACATTTATTGCCTCTCGTCAGGACCGTATGCGCAAAAATGCTAACACAATGGAAAAGCATTTCCAGAACTTAGCTGCGACTGCCCGGGTAAAGGCCGTTTATGTGCAGATGAAAACTCTGCCAGCCCCATTGGAACGACATAATGTTCCGGCTAAAACACCGCTTCGAAATCGATTTCGCTGGGCCTGATCAACCGCCTGGCGCTGGGAGTTATTATGTCTGTCGCCGCTCATAACCATGCGCTTTCACTCGCCGGGGCGTTTGCCCTCACCGCCAAGGGGCGTGACGTGGCCACCACGATCACTCTGCCGGGCGACGTCCATGGCGCGCTGCTGGCGGCAGACCTGATCCCTGATCCCTATTACGGCGAAAACGAAAAGACCGTCATGTGGGTCAACGAGACCGCATGGAATATGGAGCGCCAGTTTACGGCCAGCGCTGCTGATATTGATGGCTTCCTGACGCTTACCCTCGCCGAAGTCGACTGCATCGCGACTGTGCTGCTCAACGGCGAAGTCATTGCCCGCACGGATAATAGCTTCCTGCGCCACGATATCGACGTGACCGGCAAGGTGCGTGTGGGGGAAAACACCCTCCGCATTGAATTTGACATCGCGCCCGACGTCGCCAAGGCCCGCGCCGATGCGCATCCGTTCCCAATCCCCTTCACCAAGAACTACCAGACCAATGGCCTGAAGGGCATCCACATGAACTTCATCCGCAAGGCCGCCTGCCATGCGGGTTGGGACTGGGGCATCTGCCTCATGCCTATCGGCGTCTACGGCACGATGAGCCTGCGTAAGGCGCGCCTTGCCCGCCAGGAAAGCGTTCAGGTCGATCAGCGTCACGAAGACGGCATGGTTTTCCTCGACATCAAGACACGACTGCACGCCTTCGAAGCCGGGGAAGTCAAACTCAGCCACAAGATCGACAATCAGCGTCTCGCCTGGCCCGTCCAGGTGGTGAAGGGCGAAAATGTCATCAAACATACCGTCCCGATTGTGGAGCCAAGAATCTGGTGGCCAGCGGGGCAGGGTGAGCAACCGCTCTATGAATTGGTGACGGATCTCGAAGGCGAGATCACCACGCGCAAGATCGGTCTGCGCAAGCTCGAATGGGTCGTGGAAAAGGACGAGATCGACCACAGCTTCAAGTGCAGGATCAATGGCCGCGACATCACCATGATGGGCGCCAACTGGATTCCCGCCGACGCCATTCCGAGCCGCGCGACCCCGGCCGTTGTTCGCGACTTGCTCGAAAGCGCCAAGGCCGCCAATATGAACATGCTGCGCATCTGGGGCGGCGGGCAATATGAGCCTGACTGGTTCTATGACCTCTGCGATGAGCTCGGCATTCTCATCTGGCACGATTTCATGTTCTCCTGCATGAGCTATCCGTCCAATCGCGAATTCCTCGACAATGTCCGGCTGGAAATCACGCAACAGGTGCGGCGCCTCAGCCATCACGCCTCGATTGCCCTCTGGTGCGGCGACAACGAAGTGATTGGTTCGCTCGGCTGGTATCCCGAGACAAAGGCCGATCCGGGCCGCTATCTCGCCAACTACGACCGCCTCAATTCCATGCTGGGTAATATTGTCGAGGACGAAGACCCCGCCCGCCGTTTCTGGCCATCGTCGCCATCCCTCGGCTATCTCGATTTCTCCGATGGCTGGCATCAGGACACGCGCGGCGACCTGCATTATTGGGACGTCTGGCACTCGGCCAAGAGCTTCGACGCCTACCGCACGGTCAATCCGCGCTTCGCCTCGGAATTCGGCTTTCAGTCCTTCACCTCGATGAATGTCATAGAGACCTTCTCCGAGGAAAAGGACCGCAATCCGTCCTCGCCAGTCATGGAAATCCATCAGCGCAATGACGGGGGTAATGCGCGCATCATCGAGACGATGAACCGCTATTTCCGCTTCCCGCGCAATTTCGACCAGATGGTGTTTCTGAGCCAGGTGCAGCAGGGCCTCGCCATCAAGACCGCCATTGAATACTGGCGCTCCACCAAGCCGCGCTGCATGGGCACGCTTTATTGGCAGATCAACGACATCTGGCCTGTCGCAAGCTGGTCGAGCCTCGACTATGGCGGGCAGTGGAAGCTGATGCACTATATGGCCAGGCGCTTCTACCTTCCGGTCAATGTCGTCGCTGTGCCGGTGCATGACAATGTGCGGACCAATTCGCGCGGCACGCCAGTGGAAGGGGCGGCGCCCACCTCCATCGCGCTGCGCGCCATCAACGACACGGGCGCCCCCACCTCGATTGCGCTCGAAGTCCGCGCCGTGCGAATTTCCGGTGGCGACCGCGTCGTCTTCTCGGGCAATTGTGCGGTGGGCGCTGACGCTGCCATCGAAGTCTGTTCGCTGATAGCTGCCGATCTGGCAGAGGACGAGTTCCTGTTCTTCTCCTGGCGCGATGCTGCCGGCAAGCTGCTGGGCGAAAACGATTATTTCCCCAAGCCCTACAAGGCCTATGAGCTCGTTACGCCCGCCATCACGGCAGATTGGTCCGACCGCGACGGCAAAGCAGTGCTGACGCTTCAGGCTGACAAGCCGGCGCTCTTCACGACAGCAAGCGTCGATGTGCCGGGCCATTTCTCCGACAATGCGCTGACCCTGTTACCGGGTCGCCCGGTCGAACTGACCTTCCACCCCCGCCACGGGGCAAGCGTCACATCGGCGGATTTGTCAGCTTCGCTCAAAGTCCGCAATCTGGCTGAAACCTTCTAGGACCGCATTTTTGGCGGCCCTTTCCCGCAAGGGAGGGGCCGCTGCCATACCAGATTTTACTGTGTCATCATTGACAGATTAGTCGGCTATGGCCGACTTTGGCGGCAGGCAGCGTTCCCCTCGCGGCGATTTGGATCAGCCATGTCAACTCCATTTGCCCCACCCGAAGAGCGTCGGCTCTTTGGCATCGGGCTGGCGCTTGTCGCCTATTTCATGTTCACCGGCATTGATGCCTCGGCCAAGTGGCTGGGCCTCGTCGGCATCCCTTTCATGCAGATCGTTTTCCTGCGCTATGTCGTGCATTTTGGGCTGGTCACCGTAATCCATTTGCCCCGGCAGGGGCTGGCCATGACCCGCACCGCCAATCTGCGTCTTCAAATTTTGCGCTCGGTCACGCTCCTGGCCGCGTCCATCTGCAATTTCACCGCAGTGCAATATTTGCCGCTGACCGTTACCGGCGCCATTGCCTTCACCATGCCGCTGATCCTCTGCGCTCTTTCGGTGCCGCTGCTGGGTGAGAATGTCGGTTGGCGGCGCTGGACGGCGATTGCAGTGGGTTTTGTCGGTGTGCTGATCATCGTGCGTCCCGGCACCGATGCCTTCCACCCCGCCTCGCTGCTCTGCCTGGTCGCGGCCGTCGCCTCGGCCTTCTATTTCATTTTCACCCGCCAGGCTTCCGGTGTGGACAGCCCCGCAACCAGCCAGTTCTATCTGGGTATTTTCGCCACTGTGGCGCTGGCGCCCTTCGCGCTGGCAAACTGGGTATGGCCGGAAACCACGGATGGCTGGATCGCTTTCTTCGCCATTGGCGTGTTCGGCTTTCTCGGCCACCAATTGATCACCATGGCCTCGGGCTTCGCACCGGCGGCGGTACTGGCGCCATTTTCCTATCTGCAGATCATCTATATGGCGCTGGCGGGCTGGCTTGTTTTCGGCCAATTGCCCGATGTCTGGCTTTATGTCGGCGCGCCGATTGTGATCGCCAGCGGCCTCTTCATCTGGATGCGTGAGCGCAAGCTGGCCCGGCCCATAGTGGCGATCAACACCGAGCGATAGGAAGGCCTATTCTTCGTCGATCTCGTCGAGGGGCCGGCGCTCCGGCGCCTGTCCATGTGTGATTAGTCGCGCGCTGCGCTGCCCGGTCAGGTAAATCCAAAGCCAGCTCGTCGCCACGATGATGCGGTTTTTGAGCTCGACCAGAAAGAAGATGTGGGCGACGCCCCAGACCCACCAGGCAACCCAGCCCGTCAGCGTCATCCAGCCGAAATCCAGCACAGCCGAGCGCTTGCCGATGGTCGCCAGATCCCCGGCATGTTTGTAGCGGAACGGCATGGGCGACGTGTCGCCTTTGAGCCGCGCCAGCACAACCCTGGCGGCATGGCTACCCGCCTGCTTGGCCGCCGGCGCTACGCCCGGCACGGGCTTGTCGCCCTCAGGCGCAATGCTCGCCGTGTCTCCGATCACAAGTATCTCGGGTAAACCCGGCACGCTGAGGTCCGGATTGACCTTCACCCGCCCGGCCTTGTCTGGCTCGACGCCCAGCCATTGTGCAGCAGGCGAGGCAGCGACGCCGGCGGCCCAGATGATGGTTTTGGTGTCCAGCCGCTTGTCGCCAAAGCTGACGCCCTCGACATCGATGGCGGTCACCATCTGCCCGAGTTCAACTTCGACGCCCAGGTCGCCCAGTGATTTCAGCGTGTATTCGGACAAGCTCTCGCGGAAATTGCCCAATACACGGTCTGCCCCTTCGATCAGCACAACCCGCAGATCCTCGGGGAAAATATTGCGAAAGTCGCCCTTGAGGCTCGTGCGGCCAAGTTCGCTCACCGCTCCGGCGAGTTCCACGCCTGTCGGACCGGCTCCGATAATGGCGAAGGTCAGCAGCGCCCGCCGCCGCGCCGGATCGGTTTCGCGCTCTGCTGCCTCAAAAGCCAGCAGCAGCTTGCGGCGGATGGCGGTCGCGTCCTCGAGCGTCTTGAGCCCCGGTGCAAACTGCGCCCATTCATCGTGACCGAAATAGGCGTGCTGCGCGCCCGTGGCGATGATCAGGCTGTCATAGCGTTCCGTACTGCCATCCTCCAGCAACACGGTCTTGTTTTCCTTATCCACGCCGATGACCGTTGCCATCAGCACGCTCGCATTGGCCTGGCGCCACAACACATGGCGGATGGGCCAGGCGATTTCCGATGGGCTCAGCGTCGCCGTCGCGACCTGATAGAGCAGGGGTTGGAAGAGGTGGTGGTTGCGCCGGTCGATGACCAATACTTCGACATTAGCCCGGCCCAGTGCCTGCGCCGCCGCCATGCCGCCAAAGCCACCGCCGATGATAACAATGCGATGCTTGGGCGACGGCATGAGCTTCTCCAGCCTCAGGTGGTGGGAACCCTTCGGACATAGCCGAATTCGACCCTTGGCGCCACTTTGGCTGGTTGCGCTATTTGACGATCAGCACCGGGATTTCTGCATGGGCGAGCACTTCCGCCGCCTGGCTGCCGAGCAAAAGGCGACCGAGCCCGCGCCGGCCATGCGATCCCATCACCACCAGATCGGCTTTGTTTTCTTTTGCCGCGGCGAGAATGCCGTCAGCTGGCGTGCTATTGGCCACGTGAATGCCGGTAATTGTCCCGCCCATCTCCGCCGCCACCTTGGTCGCGTCATTCAAAATCCCCTTGGAGGATTCCGCTTTGGCCTTTTCGAGGTCGGCAATGATCGGGGACGTGTCGACCATCATCATTTCCGCGCCGGGCGCAACGATGATGGAGGGTTCAGTGACAATCACGGCAAAGACGGCGCTGCCCAACTTTTCTGCAAGCGCCAGCCCATGGCGCAGCGCTTTGGTGCTCAGATCCGAACCATCAATGGCAACGATAATGCGGGAATACATGGCAGACCCCTCTGGTTGAAAACTACCTGACCTTAACCCAACGCACGTGATCGTTCTTTGATCCAGATCACCCCGCCATTGCCCTTCCGGCCCCAAACCGGTATGCAGGCGCCTTCAAAATCGGGATCGAAACGCGCATGACGATTGCACAGCGCGGTGCACCCGCCTCGCTGGAGGCGGCGCGCCGCTTCTCCGTGGCCCCCATGATGGACTGGACGGACCGGCATTGCCGCTACCTCCATCGGCTGCTGACGCAAAACAGCCTGCTGTTCACCGAAATGGTCACCAGCGCCGCCATCATGCATGGCGATGTTGACCGCCATCTGCGCTTTGACGCCTTCGAGCAGCCCGTCGCCGTGCAATTGGGTGGTTCCGATCCTGCGGAACTGGCCGGCGCCACGCGCCATTGCGATGCTTATGGCTATGCCGAGATCAACCTCAATGTCGGCTGCCCGTCAGATCGCGTGCAGTCGGGCCGCTTCGGCGCCTGCCTCATGGCCGAACCCGCACTTGTCGCCGATTGCGTCCGCGCCATGCGTGACGCCACCGCCCGCCCGGTTACCGTCAAATGCCGCATCGGCATCGACGATCAGGACACCGAGGAAAGCCTTGATCGCTTTGCCGACGCCATGGTCGAGGCGGGTGTCGATGCGCTCTATGTTCATGCGCGCAAAGCCTGGCTGCAGGGCCTGAGCCCCAAGGAAAACCGCACCATCCCGCCTCTCGATTATCCGCGCGTCCATCGACTGCGCGCCCGGCTTGCGCCTTTGCCGATGATGATCAATGGCGGCATCGAAACGCTGGACCATGCCGAAGCCCATCTCGCCCATATGGATGGCGTCATGCTCGGCCGCGCCGCCTATCACAACCCGATGCTGCTGGCCGAAGTGGACGCGCGCATTTTTGGCGATGACCGCCCGGTTCCGGCCCTGGCCGAGATCATCCATGCGATGGCCGATTATGCGGAACGTCAACTAAGCGAGGGCGCGCGTCTCAATCAGATCGCCCGCCACATGCTCGGCCTTGCCAATGGCCGCCCGGGCGCCCGCCAGTTCCGGCAGATTCTCAGCGTCGATGCGTGCCGCCCCAATGCCGGCCCCGACGTGATGCTGCGGGCACTGGCCGCAGTGGAAAGCGCGCCGCTCGCCGCAGCGGGCTAGTCCACCAGCTCGAGCGAATTCTGCGTCACGCTGTAGCGGCTCAGGGTTTCCAGATAGGTCATACCCAGCAGGCTCGTTTCGAGGGCGCCGTCTTCGGTGACAAAGGCCGTCACCCCGCGCCGCGCGATCCCGCCGACGACGATTGACTTGATCCGCGTCCGCGCTGCCAGCCCCGTGCCATTGGCCGTGGAGACCGGCACGGTGAACCGCAGATTGTTTGTGTCAATTCCGGCCCTTGCCGCATCGGCCAGTGTCAGCACAACCGCGCTGGCGCCGGTGTCAAAAATCATCGGTGTTTCATGGCCATTGATGGTCGCGTGCACCTCAAAATGCCCGCCAATGCCGCGCCGGAAGGTGGCAAGGCCCGCCTCGCTGTCCACCAGTGCCATGCCGGGGCGAAATTCGCCTGCCACGCGCCCGGCAATGCCGGTCAGTTCATCGCGATAGGCATAGGTTACGGCGGCGACGGCAAAAAGACCCGCCCAGGCGAGAACACCGCCCAGCAATTCGGACGCCTTGCGCCGCCTGCCGAACATGCCGCCGGCAAAGATGATGAGGATGAGGACCAGCGGCACCAACTGCGCCGTCTGCATTTGCGTGAGGCCAATAAGGCTGCCGGCATCGGCGCTGATCATCAGGACAAGTCCCGCTGCGATCAGCAATGCCAGACCTATGAAAATCATCCGGTCCTGCCTTTTCCATTGGTGCCCTCAGTCCGATAAAGGAGCGGTCGGGGGCGAATTCAAGGCGTCAGGCAAATATCAGTAGCACAGTAAGCACTGAAACTTCGCTAAGCCCGCCCGCTGCTCCGATGAGGTCGCCGGTCTGCCCGCCGACAAGGCGCTTGCATAATGCCACCCACCCCGCCACGACCAGCGCCGCTACAAACAGCGCCAATACGACGCCGGCAAGGCTTGATGCGGGCGCGCCAAAGATGAACGTCAATACGCCGGCAAAGGCTGCACCGACACCAAATTGCCACGCGGTCAGGCCACCCGCGCTGGCCGCCGCGCCATCGCTGCGGGCCGGGGGCAGGGCTCTTGCCACCCACAATCCCGCCGACCGCCCGGCGATATTGGCGCCGAGCCAAAGCCCGGCGGCAGCCAGCGGATTGACCGCCGCCACACTGCCCAGCGCTGTCACCCGCAGCAACAGGAATAGGCACAGCGCCGCCACCCCATAGGTGCCATGCCGGCTGTCCTTGAGGATGTCCAGCCGCCGCTCGCGCGTGCTGCCGCCAAACAACCCATCGGCAGAATCGGCGAGTGCGTCCTCCATCATTCCGCCGCCCACAATGATCATTGCGCCGACTGCCAGCGCCGCCGCGAAATAGCTCGGCAATCCGGCCATCGTCCCGCCAATGAGGATCAGCGCCGGGATGATTCCCATGACCAGCGAAGCAAGGGGCAGGGCCATGGCCATGCGGCCAAGATCAGGCCCTTCATGCGGCGAATCCCCCGTTGGCAGCCGCGAAAAAAAACGGAGCGCCATCACCAGATCGTCTTTCAGCCCCCGGCGGGCGCGGTGGGGCCGCGCCTTGTCGGCGTCGTCCAGCTGCGGATCAAGGCCGGGTGCCGCACCCATTTCCGGACTATCGGGCTTCAATTGCAATTGCTTTCATTCTGGGCAACAAGACCGCACCTTCCTAGCACATCGAGCCGGACCCGCCATGCCCGCCCTCAGCCCTGCCTTCGCCGACATCATCGATCTTCTCGCCACCGTTCCGGACGGCGATGAATCGGCGGTTTCGGCAGTGCAAAAGCGCGACGCCCAGCTCACCAAGCCGCCCGGTTCGCTGGGCCAATTGGAATATCTCGTCGAATTCCTCGCCCGCTGGCAGCACCGCGCCACGCCGCGCCTCGACAATCCCATGGTGACGATTTTTGCCGGCAATCATGGCGTGACCGATCAGGGCGTCTCGGCCTTTCCGCGCGAGGTGACGGCGCAGATGGTCGCCAATTTCACCAATGGCGGCGCGGCCATTTCCCAGATTTGCGGCCTGCATGAAATCAACCTGCGCGTCTTCGAACTGGCGCTGGAACTGCCCACAGGCGACATCACAAAGGAGCCCGCTCTCGACGACCAGATGTGCGCCGCCACCATTGCCTATGGCATGGAAGCCATTGCCGGTAAGCCGGACCTGATCTGCATTGGCGAAATGGGCATCGGCAACACCACCATCGCTGCCGCCATCTATGCTGCCCTCTATGGTGGCACCGGCGCCGACTGGGTCGGGCGCGGCACTGGCGTCGACGATGCGGGGCTGGCGCGCAAAGCCGATGCGGTGGACCGCGCCTTGGCCCTCCATGGCCCCGAGCTCACTCATCCCCTCGCCATTCTTGCCCGTCTTGGTGGGCGCGAAATCGCCGCCATGCTCGGCGCATTGCTTGCCGCTCGCCACCAGAAGGTGCCGGTCATCATCGATGGCTATGTGGCCACGGTCGCAGCTTCTATCGCCCATGCGGTTAATCCCGCCGCCATTGATCATTGTCTCTTCGCCCATGTTTCGGCCGAAGGCGCTCACGCCAAGGCGTTGGCCCATATGGGCCAGACCGGCCTGCTCGATCTCGGGATGCGTCTCGGCGAAGGCAGTGGCGCGGCGCTTGCGGCAGTGCTCGCCAAGACGGCACTTCACCTCCACACCAATATGGCGACCTTCGAAAGCGCCGCCGTCAGCGGCAAGTCTGCCTAGGGCTGCTGCTGCTCCCGGCCGGCAAAGCCATCAGGCCCCGGCGCCAGTGTCAGCAGGTCAATGCCCATCTGCCGGCGAAAACGTAACACAGCTTCAGCGGATAGTGCCTCGAGCGCTGCGCTGTCCTGACGCGCCAGCGCCTCGTTGAGCGCGGCATGTTCCAAAAGGAAGCTCAGCACATAGCCTTCCGCAGTCTCCTGCCGCTGCTGGTCGCCAAAGGCGCGGAAATTCGGGTCATTGGCCATGGCGAGCCGAACCTGCGCCTGTATGGGGCCGTGCTCAACCTTGACGTCATAAGCCTTGTTGGCCGTGATCCAGTTGAGCACCCAATAGGCCGTCAATGCGTCGGCGACATTGTTGGTCGTCAGGCCATTGCCCTCGACCAGATCGAGCCAGATTTCGGTTGGCTTGCGCTCGGCAAAGGCCTCTGCCAGCCGATCCCTCATCGCCTCGCCCACGCTCCAACGCACATCACTGAGGAATTTGCGCTGCACACGCAGCGCCACCACCTCTGACGGGCGATAGGTGGTGTCGAACTGACTGCTTGCGGCCGGCGGCGGTGCGGCAGTTTCCGGCGTCTGGCCAAGCACGGACGCTGACGTCAGCATTGGCGCGATCAGAGCAAGCAAAAGAAGTGAATTTCGGATCACGAGCGTGC
>JAEYTY010000142.1 GCA_023433775.1 Pseudomonadota bacterium
CCTATAGCCAGCATCTGGCCATTATCGAAGCCATCGAGGCGCGCAACCGCATCTCGTATCAATATGCGCTGCAGTTTCACCTGCAGCTTGGCTTCAATCATTTCGACGATCCGGGCGAGGAGAGCGCCTGATCGTTTTGCGTCTGGGAGGGCGCGAGGAGGAATGGGAGGGCCGCGCGATTTAGGAGAACCGCGCCGCCTGATCATAGCGTGAGATACGCTTATAGAGGGAGGACGATATGAAGTTTCTAAGTCTCGCAACGCTGGTGGGCGCTGGCCTGCTTGCATCCACCAGCATGACCATGGCTGGCCCGGAGATCGTTTCCGGCCCCGGCGCCGATCCGGCCTGCTTTGCGCCGTGGAATGCCGACACCAAATATATGCAGTGGCCCGCCCAGGAAGGCCCGTACCGTATCGCCGTGGTCAACGGCTTTGTGGGCAATACCTGGCGCATCCAGATGATCAAGACCGCCAAGGCCTTTGCCGAGGACCCGTCGGTCAAGGACAAGATCGCCGAATTCAAGGTGGTCTCGACCGGCACGGACGCTCCGGCACAGCTGGGCGCCATTGAAGACTTCATCAACCAGGGCTTTGACGCCATCATCACCATCGCTGTCTCGCCCGACGGGTTTGACCGCGTGATCCGTCTTGCTGACCGCGAAAATGTGGTGCTGGTGCCGTTCGACAATGTGCTCGACACCGATGCCGTCATGCAGGTCAACGAAGACCAGACCGAAATGGGCCGCCAGTGGGCGCAGTTCCTGATCGACGAGCTGGCTGCGCAGGGCGTGACCGGCGGCAAGATCCTCGAAGTGCGTGGCCTGGCCGGTAATTCGGTGGACCGCGACCGTTCGGCCGCCATTCACGAAACCTTTGCCGCCACCGGCGGGAACTGGGAAATCGTGGAAGTTGTCGGCAATTGGGATGACGGCACCGGCCAGAAGGTGACCGCTGACGCGATTGCCGTGCATGGCGAATTCGCCGCCGTCGCCGCACAGGGCGGCACCACCGGTGTCGTTCAGGCGCTGATCGACGCCGGCCACAAGATGGTCCCCATCGCCGGCGAATCCGAAAACGGCTATCGCAAGCAGCTGGCCAAGCTTTCCGATGATGGCCTCAAGGGCATTTCCATCGGCCAGTCGCCGGGCCTGGTTGCCATTTCCATCAAGGCGGCCATTTCGGCGCTTGAAGGCAATGTCATGCCGCAGCTGATTTCGGTGCCGCTGCCGGTCGCCACCTATGACCAGCTCGAAGATGGCGTGAACTACTGGTCCGATCTGCCGGACAATTTCTTCACCGTGAACGAATTCCCGCCCTGCGGCGTGAACATTTCGGGCCCGGCGATCATGTCCCAGAGCGAAGCTGACGTGAAGTAATTCACTCAAGCTGGCGGCGCCGGCCCCTTACCGGCGCCGCCTCATCCGACGTGACCAATCCAGTTTAAAGGCTAGCAAGCCATGTCCGACCGCGCTCTCGTGCAGCTCAGCGGGATTTCCAAGTTCTTTTCAGGCGCAAGGGCGCTTGAAAATGTCGACTTCTCCTGCCGCAGCGGCTCCATCCATGCCGTTCTAGGCGAGAACGGGGCGGGTAAATCGACCCTGATCAAGATTATATCCGGCGTGCTGAAGCCCGATACGGGCGTGCTCAATGTCGATGGCGTGCCGATGCAATTTGCCAATCCCGCCGAGGCCAGCGCCGCGGGGATTGTCTGTATTTTCCAGGAACTTTCGCTGGTGCCGGACCTGACGGTGGCGGAAAACATTTCCCTCGCCACGCCGCCGCGCCGCTTCGGGATGATCGATGCGCGGGCGCAGCGCCAGGTTGCCGAAGAATTGCTGGCGCGGATCAAATGCGAGGATGTGGATCCCAATGCCATGGTGCGCGATCTCTCCCTTTCCCGTCGGCAGATGGTGGAAATCGCCAAGGCGCTGGGCAAGAATCCGCGCCTGCTCATTCTTGACGAGGCCACATCAGCGCTGACCAGCCGCGATGTGGAAACGGTCTATGGGCTCCTCGCCGATCTCAAGGCGGCCAATGTGGGGAGCCTCTTCATTTCCCACCGCATGAACGAGGTCGAGCGGCTTTGCGATACGCTGTCGGTGTTCCGCAATGGCCAGCATGTGGAAACCTTTGCCAAGGGCGAGCGCAGCGACCGCGACATTGTGCGGCTGATGATCGGGCGCGAAGTGGATGCACAATTCCCGCCCAAGCCGACGGCAGAGGCGCGCCCGCCGCATCTGGTGGTGGAGCAATTGCGCTGGGAAAACCGGCTCAAGGGCGCCAGCCTCAATGTGGGCAAGGGCGAAATTGTCGGGCTCGGCGGCTTGGATGGCCAGGGCCAGAAGGAATTGATGCTGGCGCTGTTCGGCGTGCTCAAGGGCGTCGAGGGCCGCGTCGAGGTGGGCAATGTGTCGGGCATTCCCGGCTCGCCCGCCATCGCCAAGGCCGGGCGCGGGCGCATCGCGCTGGTGCCGGAAGATCGCAAGACCGAAGGGCTGATGCTGCCCATGTCGATTGCCGACAATCTGCTCGCCGCGTCCTATTCCAAGGTCTCGCGCGGGCCGTTCATCGATCCGGTGCTGGAGCGGCAAGCGGTGGCCGATGGCATTGCCAAATTGCAGATCAAGGTCGGACGATCCGAGGATGCGGTCGCCACGCTTTCGGGCGGCAATCAGCAAAAGGTGGTGATCGCCAAATGGCTGATGACTGACCCCGAGTTGATCCTGCTCAATGACCCGACGCGCGGCATCGACGTCGGCACCAAGCAGGAAATCTACCGCTTGATGCGCGAACTGGCCGATGAGGGACGCGCGATCCTCTTTTATTCAACCGATTATGCCGAGCTGATCGGGTGCTGTGACCGGGTGGCGGTCATGTATGACGGCGCCATCGTCACCGAGCTTTCGGGCGCAGAAATCAACGAGGAAGCGATTATTGCCGCTTCGCTCAATATCGATGCATCAGGGAAACTGGCCGGAGCCGGCGCATGAATAACCTCTTCTCCAGCCTCGCTGTCTCCATGCGCCAGAACCGGGGTTTTTATGGCGCGCTGTTCCTGCTGGCCGCGCTCTATCTGCTCTACAATATTTTGCACCCGCGCGGTTTTTCCAGCGCCGTCTTCGTGCAGAATGCCAATGAATCGGTGGCCATTGTTTTTGTCGCCATGGCGCAAACCATTCCGGTGCTGATGGGCGGGCTTGACCTGTCCGTCGGGGCCGTGATGACGCTGGCCGCCTGTATCGCTTCGGTACTGGTCAATGGCTCGCCCATGCAGATCGTTTTCGGCATGATCGTGACGCTGGCCGCAGGCACGGCATTTGGTTTCGCCAATGGGTTGATCATCGTCTATGGGCGGCTTCAGCCCATTATCGCAACGCTGGCAACCGGCGCCATCGCCATGGGTCTGGCGCTCTTTATCCGCCCCAAGCCCGGCGGCGATATTGATGGCGACCTCAACTGGGCGGTGACCAATTCGCTCTGGGACTTTGTCGATACCTATCAATTGTTTGATCCCGACGCGGCGTGGTTCCAGCCGATTGCCTGGATTCCCGTGCCGTTCATCATCATTATTGTCGTTGCCCTGGGGGTCTGGGTCCCCTTCCGCCGCACGGTGACGGGGCGCACCATCTATGCCATCGGCTCGGCCGAAGGCCCGGCCTATATGTCGGGCCTGCCGATCAATCGCGCCAAGATCGCGGCCTTCACGCTGTCGGGCTTTTTCGCCTCCTGCGGCGGGCTCTACCTCGCCATCCAGACCGCCTCGGGCAATGCCGACATTACCCAGGCCGGCGCCTATACGCTCAATTCCATCGCCGCCGTGGTGCTGGGCGGCACATCGCTGCTGGGGGGCATTGGCGGGGCTATCGGCTCGCTGATCGGCGCGCTGATCCTGCGCGTCATTTCCTTCTATTTCCGCATCCTTTCCATCGACCCGCTGCTGCAGCCGCTGGTCGAAGGTCTGGTTCTGCTCGCGGCGGTCAGCCTGGGCGCCATTGGCGTGCTCCGGGTCAAGAACCGTCTCGATCTCTTCCGCTAGGAGCACTTGGCCATGTCGCTTTCGTTCGCCAGCCTCAAGCCGGAAGACAAGCCGGTCCTTATCGCCTCGGGCTTTGTGCTCGTCATCCTGCTCGTCGGCACGGTCTATACGATGCTGACGCAGGGTAATGCTCCGCTGCTGTCGCCCAATTACCTGCTGCAGCAACTGCAGACTGGCGCCTTTCTGGGCATTGTCGCAGCCGGGATGATGATGGTTATCCTGCTCGGTCATATCGACCTTTCCGTGCCATGGACCGTGGCCGCCGCCGCCATGATGGCGACCGCCGTGGGCGGCGACATGGCCATTCCCGTCGGGCTTGCCGTGGGCATCATGGTCGGGCTCGTCAACGGGTTGGGAGTAGCCTACCTCCGCATTCCATCAATGATCTTCACCCTCGGCGTCGATTCTGTGCTGCGCGGGCTGATGGTCTGGCATACGGGCGGCTTTGCCCCGCAGGATCAGGCGACGCCAGTGATGCGCTTTCTGGCCGCCGACAAAATCCTTGGCATTCCCGTCGCCATTTTCGTTTGGGTCGCGGTGTCCGTCGTCATCGTGCTCATACTCGGACGCACCGCCTTTGGCCGGGCCATCTATGCCACGGGCAATCGCGAAGGCGCGGCTTATCTCTCGGGCATTCGCACCCGCTGGGTGATCGTGGGCGCCTTTGTCATCTCCGGCGTCTGCGCCGCCATGGCCGGCATTCTGCTCGCCGGCTATTCGACCAAGGCCTATCAGGGCATGGGCAATGCCTATCTGCTGCCGGCCATCGCCGCCGTCGTCATCGGGGGCACGCGCATTCTGGGCGGACAAGGCCGCTATGCCGGCACGGTTGTCGGCGTCACGCTCATCGTGTTGCTCAACTCGGTCCTTTCGATCATGCAGATGCCCGAGGCCGGGCGGCAGGTGATCTATGGCTGCGTCATTGTCGGGATGCTGCTGGTCTATGGGCGCGGCAACAAGGTGGTTTCTTAGTTCATTGGGCCACACGAGGTGAGGTCAGACCCTCCCTCCCCCTTGAGGGGAGGGTAGCGCCGCTAGGCCCATCGGGCCGTAGCAAAGCTGGGGTGGGGGTGGTTTTGTTTTCCTCTGATGGACCCCCACCCTCAATCCCTCCCCTCAAGGGGGAGGGAGGCGAAGGAACGACGGTCCCGGCTCTCCGACAAGCCGCGCACATCCGAGCAAAAACGGGGTGCCACTTTCCCCGCCACCCTTTAAAGTCGCCGCCACGACCGAAAAGGGAATCGTCTCATGCATCTGCTGCTCGTCGATGGCTCGGGCTATATCTTCCGCGCCTTCCACGCCCTGCCCCCGCTGAACCGCAAGTCGGACGGGCTGCCTGTGGGCTGCGTGCAGGGCTTTTGCAACATGCTCTACAAGCTGACGCAGGACCTGGAAGGCGATGATGCGCCCACCCATATGGCCGTCATCTTCGACGCCAAGGGCAAGACCTTCCGCGACGATATCTACCCCGAATATAAAGCCCAGCGCCCGCCCGCGCCCGAAGAGCTGGTGCCGCAATTTCCGCTGACGCGCTCGGCCACCCGCGCCTTTTCCATTCCCGCCATCGAAATGGAGGGTTGGGAGGCCGACGACATCATGGCCACCTATGCCTGCATGGCGCGCGAGGCCGGCATGAAGGTGACCATCGCCTCCTCCGACAAGGACATGATGCAACTCGTCGAGCCCGATGGTTCGATCCGCCTGCTCGACACCATTGCCCGCCCGGGGCAACCGCCGCTGCGCTGGATCGGGCCAGATGAGGTGTTCAACAAATTCGGCGTGTCGCCCGACAAGGTGATCGACGTGCAGGCGCTGTGCGGCGATTCTGTCGACAATGTCCCCGGCGTTCCCGGCATTGGCGTCAAGACTGCTGCCGAGCTGATCAATATCTATGGCAATCTCGAAAACCTGCTCGAGCACGCCAGTGAAATCAAGCAGAACGCCCGCCGCGAAAGGCTGATCGCCAATGCGGAGCTGGCGCGGATTTCCAAGCAGCTCGTGACCCTCGAACAGAAGGTGCCGGTCGAAATCGACCTCGATGGCCTCATCCGCCAGCCTATTAGCCCGAGCAATCTCTTCCCCTTCCTCAAGGCGATGGAATTTGCCACCATCACCAAGCGCCTCGCGACGCTGCTCGAGGCCAATCCCGATGATTTCGAGGCCGATCCGGACCTCAAGGCCGGGGGCGCCGAAGCGCCGCCTTCGCTCAAATCCACCTCGCTCTCCGTCGCCAAGGCCAAGCTCGCTGCCGGCACGGTGGCCGGCTCGGGCCCGGCGCGCCACGCCGCCGCCGAGCATGAGCGGATCAAGGCGATCCCGGTCGATTACGACGCCTATGAAATCGTCACGACCCCGGAGCAGCTTGCCGCCTGGATCGCCCGCATTATCGACAAGGGCCATGTCGCCGTGGACACGGAAACCACGGGGCTTGATCCGCAGCAGGCCGATCTGGTCGGCATTTGCCTCAGCACAGCGCCGGGCAATGGCTGCTATATTCCGCTCGGCCACCGCAAGAGCGGCGACATGTTCGAGGGCGGGGGGCTGATCGAGGGGCAGCTGCCGGCCCGCGACGTGCTGGCGGCGCTGAAGCCGATCCTCGAGGACAAATCCATCCTCAAGATCGGCCAGAACCTCAAATATGACCTCGCCATTTTTGCCCGCGACGGCATCACGCTGGCGCCCATCGACGACACCATGCTGATCTCCTATGCGCTCGATGGCCCGCAATATAATGGGCTCGATGTGCTGGCCGACCATTGGCTCAATCACAAGACCATCACCTTTTCCGAGCTGGCCGGCACCGGCAAGAACCAGAAGAGCTTTGACCAGATCGATATTGCCGCCGCCGCGCGCTATGGCGCCGAAGACGCCGATATCACCATGCGCCTCTGGCATGTGCTGAAGCCGCGCCTGCCGGCGGAAAATGCCACCACGCTTTATGAAACGCTGGAGCGCCCGCTGGCCCCGGTTCTCTTCCGCATGGAAGCGCGCGGCATTACCGTCGATAGGCAAATCCTCGCCCGCCTTTCGGGCGATTTCGCCCAGCGCGCCGCCGCCTTTGAGGCCGAGGCGCATGAGCTGGCCGGGCAGAGTTTCAATCTCGGCTCGCCCAAGCAGCTGGGCGAAATCCTCTTTGACAAAATGGGGCTTGAGGGCGGCACCAAGACCAAGACCGGTGCCTGGGCCACGGGCGCCGATGTGCTCGAAGACCTCGCCGCCAAAGGCGTGCCGCTGGCCCGCACCATTGTCGACTGGCGCCAGTTGACCAAGCTCAAGGGCACCTATACCGACGCCCTCCCCACCTATATCAATCCGCGCACGGGGCGGGTGCACACCTCCTATAGCCAGGCCAGCGTCCTCACCGGGCGGCTTTCGTCAAACGATCCGAACCTGCAAAACATCCCAGTGCGCACCGAGGACGGGCGGAAAATCCGCACAGCCTTTGTCGCCGCGCCGGGCAAGAGCCTGATTTCGGCTGACTATTCGCAGATCGAGCTGCGCGTCCTCGCCCATATCGCCAATATTCAGGCGCTCAAGGACGCCTTCGAGGAAGGGCTCGATATTCACGCCATGACGGCGAGCGAGATGTTCAATGTGCCGGTGGAAGGAATGCCGTCCGATGTGCGCCGCCGCGCCAAGGCGATCAATTTCGGCATCATCTATGGCATTTCCGCCTTTGGGCTCGCCAACCAGCTCGGCATTCCGCGCGGCGAGGCGGGCGATTATATCAAGACCTATTTCGAGCGTTTCCCGGGCATCAAGGACTATATGGATACCCAAAAGGTGCGCGTGAAAGCCGAGGGGCATGTGACGACGATTTTCGGGCGGAAAATCCAGTTCCCCAATGCCAATTCGGGCAATCCCAGCGAGCGCAGCTTTGTCGAACGCGCCTCGATCAACGCCCCCATCCAGGGCAGCGCCGCCGACATTATCCGCCGCGCCATGATCCGCATGGAAGGCGAACTGGCCCGCGCCGGCGTCGAAGCCGACATGCTGCTGCAGGTGCATGACGAACTGATCTTCGAAGTGCCCGAGGGGACGGAAGAGGCAGCCATTCCGGTGATCAAGCGGGTGATGGAAGGCGCGGCGGAACCAGCGGTGAAGCTTTCAGTGCCGATCCAGGTGGATGCGCATTGGGCTAAGAATTGGGATGAGGCGCACTGATCAACGTGCCAAAGGCAAAATCGCGCCAGTGGCGCGATTTTAGTCGGTCAGGCCCGGAGAGCTATGCTCGCAGGGCCCAGCCCATCCACAGGCACGATATAATCTGCCTAATTTGCGTATGAACGCACGACTTCTCGGATTGCATCGCGCAACCCAAAAATGTCTTCCACTTGCGCCACGTCATGCCGCTCACCCTCCTTGTCCGCTCCAAAAACCGTCACAAATTTTGTCTTTCCATTGAAGTGCAAGCGCGCAATCGGCTTCCTGTTGTTATCGTCGAATAGGATGGCGCAATAGGACTGGGCATCGCGCAGGGTAATGCGTGAGACGGGGGCGACCTCGGCGGCAATTGCCCGAACGATCATGAAACCCTGCAGCTCCTCCTGCGTGGTTTCAATCTTGACTTCGTTGACATCAGGCAGCGCCTCCTCGCTACCGCCCTCAAACGCCGTGTCGATTTTTTTGAGAGCACGTTGCCGGAACAGGTCGCCAAAAGCGCGCTTGACGATAGGCTTGAGTGACTCCACGACCGGGGTGCGCAGCTGACCATCGTAAAAGTCCTTGGCCACCATTCGCACAAAAGCCTCGTCGGGATCGGCCCACTGCTTCTCAATGAAGGCAATCGCACCGCGCAGATATTTCAGCGTTGAGGCGGCTGCCTTGATGTTCTCAATGCTGAAATGCGCTTTGTGGAATTTCTCCAATTCCTTCAGATCATTTTCGTCATAGGACAGCAGATCGAACTTGAAGAAGGGTGTGGCATCCATCTTGTTGGGTGCCTCGAGATCGGTAAAGAACCAGATTTGCAGACCGTTGGTGAGAATGCCGATATTGGCGTCGCAGGTATGAAAGTAACGGAACAGCTGGCTGTACTGTGCTTCGCGCAAATTGACTGAAACCGATTTGGCTTCCACCAGATATTCGATCCGGTCACCTATCTTGACCGCGTAGTCGATCTTTTCACCTTTTTTCAAACCGACATCGGCAACGAATTCAGGAATAACCTGAGTTGGATCAAAGACATCGAAGCCGAGGACCCGTAGAAACGGCATGACAATGGCGTTCTTCGTGGCTTCTTCAGTTTGAGCAACTGCCTGCGCGCTAATTGCCCGCTTTGCCAAATCGGCAACATCTTCTTTGAATGACATGATACGCCCCCGTAATATTCGAAGCCTATGGCGTAAAACTGGCGATGTAAATCGTATGTGATGTGTCTTGGCGCTCACCCCCGCCTAGCCTTGATGCTCAAATCGCGCCGCGCACGACCCGAAGACTGTGCGCTTGCTGCACCTGAGAACACCCCCTCCGAGCTCCGCTAAGGCCTTTCGGCCAAGCTCCGCTTGCCTCCCCCATCAAGGGGGAGGTGAGCGCCGGTGGTTGTTGAGGGTGGCGGGGCAGGGAACCAGACGCCGGGCATCTTGCGACACCGCACCCAGCGCCAGGGTATCCTGTGCCAGGGCTTTCAGCATCGGGCATCCGGGACTCGCTTGCAAGCCTATCCCTGTGCCACAATCCTCCCAACAAACTCGATGCGACACCTCCCCCTTTGATGGGGGAGGCAAGCGGAGCTTGGCCGACAGGCCTAGCGCAGCTCGGAGGGGGTGACACTGCACAGTTTCACTCAATGCACCCCACTTATCCCCGGTGCAAAAACCTCAGGCATACTCGCCTCATCAACCGGGTAGAGGTGGAGTTGTAACGATCAACTGCCCGGTGACAGTCGGGAGGCCCCTGAATCGTTACGGGGGCTGTGTCCGGGGATGGGTTCGTGGCAGTAATGTCCCCCTAGTAAACCCTTCGAAGCGTCCCGAAGGGGAAATCGCTCCAGTGGAGCGATTTAAGAAGAGAAGGCCAACGCGAGCTATGCTCGCTTGGCTCATCGGCAAGCATTCCCGGCGCCCCGAGGCGGCTTTCGTCTCGTATTTTTATACTCAGAGGCGGAATCCGTCTCGGGGCACCATCAACTGAAGCAAAACCGGGGGCCGGAGGGTCGCCCGGCGGAAAATCATGCGCTCAGGTCCGGTCCACCTCTACACGTCGCCCTGCCCCGCCCGGCGGGATGTCCAGCGTTACGGTGACGGTCACAGCGTCCAGAACCTGCGGCGCGCGCTCGGCCCATTCGACCAGCACCACGGCCTCGGGATCGTCAAGCAGGCCCAGCTCGTCCGCTTCGCTGGCATCGGCCAGGCGATAGAGATCGGCGTGGAGGACCGGGCCGATGGGCGTGTCATAGGGCTGGATGATGGCGAAGGTGGGCGACGGCACTTCGAGTTCCGGGTCGCCTGCGAGGGCGCGGATCACGGCGCGGGCCAGCGCCGTCTTGCCGGCCCCGAGATCGCCCCGGAGGCTGACGACATCGCCGGGCTTCAGCACCTTCGCCAGTTCGGCGCCGAAGGCGGCGGTAGCGGCGTCATCGGGGAGGAAGGTGTCCACCCTTCACTCCGCTACGCCGGCCATGGCGCTGTCGCGGGGGATGTTGACGATGATGCGGCTGCCGCGCGGGTCGCGGCGCTCGGCGCTGATCGTACCGCCATGGAGATTGACGAAGGTGCGCACGATGGAGAGGCCCAGTCCCGCGCCGCGCTGGCGGCCGCCGGTGGCGGGCGTATCGAGGCGGGTGAGGATGGCCGATTTCATTTCGGCGGTGAGGCCCGGGCCTTCATCCTCGATGACAAACAGCATCCTATCGGCCCGATGGCTGATCGAGAGGCGGATTTCCCCGCCGGGCGGAGAGAAGCGGGCGGCATTGGAGAGGAGATTATAGAGCACCTGCACCATGCGCGTGCCATCGGCGGTGAAGGTGGGCAGGTTGGGCTCGATATCGACAATGAGATTGATCGGCGCTTCGCCCGAGACTTCCGGGAAGGTGGCGGAAAGACCAGCCTTGGCCTTGTCGACCAGCGCCATGATGTCCTGCGGCTCGGGATTTAATTCGGCAATGCCGGCATCGACCGAGGCGAGATCGAGAATATTGTCGATGAGGACGCCCAGGGTGACCGAGGAGGCGCGGATATAGTCGATATATTCGCGCTGGCGCGGATTGAGGCTTTCGCCCTCGATGCCCGAGAGCAGATCGGCAAAGCCGATAATATTGGTCAGCGGCGAGCGCAGCTCATAGGAGACGTTTTCGACAAAAGCGTCCTTGAGGCGGTCGGCGGCGACCAGCGCGTCATTGCGCTCCTTGAGCACCTTTGAATAGGAGGCGCTTTCGGTGACGTCGAGAAAGGTCATCATGGTCTGCCCGTCGGGCAGGCGGGTGATGGCATAATCGATCAACCGCCCGTCGGAGCGGTTGAGGCGTCCGGTCTGGTCGGTGCGGGTGGGGTTGAGGTCGATAATGCCGCGCTTCAAATCCCGCCAGATCGATGCGCCGTCTTCGGGGATGGCGCGGCCGGAGGCCTCGGCGATCTGGTCGATATGAGGATTGGTGCCCAGCTCGTTGGTGGGCAATTTCCAGAGGGCCGAGAGGCGCGGATTGGAGAGGGTCAGCCGGCCATTGGTGCCGAACACGGCCACGGCCTCGGAGAGCGAATTGATGGTTTCGCGCTGCACATTGGAGAGGGCCTTGTTGATCGATTCCAGCTTCAGCCGTTCGGTCAGGTCCTCAAAGACATAGATGACGCCGCCCTGCGCGCCGGCGGGCGCGGAAATGACCTTGATGGTGCGGCCATCGGGCAGGTGCCAGGGCTCATGCTCATGCGGGGCCTTGCGGTTGTAGCCCTCAAGATGTTTGGCGCGCCAGGTGTGGTAATCGACCTGATTGGGCAGGAGGCCCTCGGTGCGCAGCTTGTCGAGAATTTCGCGCTCGTCGAGCCCGGGCGCAAGAAAGAGCGGGTCGAGATTCCACAGGCTCGCATAGGCCTCGTTGAACTGGACCAGTTCGCGGCGGGCATTGAAAATGGCGATGGGCGTGGCCAGTGCATCGATAATGCCCGAAATATGGGCGAGGCCATTTTCGGCGGCGGGCGCACGGGGCGCCTCGACGGCCAGCGGTCGCAGATAAAAGGCATTGCCGGCGCTGACCGGGCATTGCACCAGCGCGAAGCGGCCCTGTGCGCCGAGATCGAGCGTCGGGGCCGGCGCGGCGCTGCCTGAGAGGAGATCGGCCGGTTTTTCGGCGCTGGTGGCCTTGCCCGCGGCTTTGGCCAGGGCGTGATAGGCGGCATTGGCGAAGATCAGCTCGCCTGCGGCATTGCGCAGGAAGGCCGGCATATCGAGCGCTTCGAGAATGGCGCAGCTATCGGCCGTGTCCTCTTCGCCCTTGGCCAGCGGGCGGATTTCGGGCTGCATCGAGGCGGGGCGCAGGCGCAGCGCGGTGCCATTGCCCATGACCCAGCCATTGGCGCGGATCAGGCGGCCATCGAGCGTATTGAAGCTGGCGGCAAAGGCGTGGCCATGCATCCGCAATTCTTCAAGGAAGCGGGCAAAGCGATTGGCCTCGGCAGCGCCGAGCCAGGAATGGAGGTTCAACACGCTTTGCGGCTGGCGCCCGGAGGGCAGCACGGCAGAAGCCTGGCCGAGAATGCGCGGAGCGGTTTCGCCCTGGCCGGACCAGAAAATGGTCAGCTCGCGACTGCCAGCCACAAGGCTTTCATATTCATCGACCATGGCACGCAGCCCGGCGATCTGGTCGGCGGCGCGATTGCGGACATTGCGCCCGTCCGAGAGCATGGCGCGAAGGACGGCCATGGCGATCAAGGCAAAGCCGCCGGCGCCAATCGCCAGGGCAATCGGAACAATTCCACTGATATTTGTTGGAGCAAGGGTCTGCGCCAGCGCGGGGGCTGCTGTCATCAGAGTAAGGGGCGCGGCAGCGAGCGCTGCGAATCCCCAATGCTTCCGGAAATGATCCGGCGCCATGAATAGCCCTCTATTGCCAGTTTGCGCTGCCAGTGCGGCCAGAACGGCCTATACGCCTGCACTCAAGAGGAGGCTGCCTACGCGAAATCGCTCCAACGATCCGGCCGCCCCCTTGTCCGGACGGCGTGTCCCCGCACCCTCCGAATCACTTCACAATACCGGCCCGGGGAATCTGGAAAAAGAGTCTTCATGGCCTTGCTTTGTGGGCAAAGCGTGCTCAAAGGGATTGACGCGGAACGAAACAGAAACTTTTTGTTAATAATTAAGGCCCGCGTCGCAGGACGCGGGCCTTGTTGATTCTGAGGGCGGAGTTTCCGCCGCGGCAACTGCCTCAATAGCGATATTCGCCGGACTTGAAGGGGCCGTTTTGCGGCACGCCGATATAGTCGGCCTGGCCCTTGGTCAGCTTGGTCAGCTTGGCGCCGAGCTTGGCCAGGTGCAGTTCGGCGACCTTTTCGTCGAGATGCTTGGGCAGGACGTGGACCTTCTTTTCCAGCTTTTCGCCATTGGTCCAGAGTTCGATCTGGGCCAGGGTCTGGTTGGCGAAGGATGCCGACATCACAAAGCTCGGGTGGCCGGTGGCATTGCCCAGGTTCACCAGACGACCTTCGGAGAGCAGGATCAGGCGGTTGCCATTGGGCTGCTCGATCAGATCGACCTGCGGCTTGATATTGGTCCACTTAAAATTGCGCAGGCCGAGCACGTCGATCTCGTTGTCGAAATGGCCGATATTGCAGACGATGGCCATGTCCTTGAGATTGCGCATGTCGTCGACCATCAGCACATCCTTGTTGCCGGTGGCGGTGACGACGATATCGGCGCGGTGGGCGGCTTCTTCGAGGGTCACGACCTCAAAGCCTTCCATGGCGGCCTGCAGGGCGCAGATCGGGTCAACTTCGGTGACCAGGACGCGGGCGCCGGCGCCGCGGAGGGATTCAGCCGAGCCCTTGCCCACATCGCCATAGCCGCAAACGATGGCGACCTTGCCGGCCAGCATCACGTCGGTGCCGCGACGGATGGCGTCGACCAGCGATTCACGCGTGCCATACTTGTTGTCGAACTTGGACTTGGTGACCGAGTCATTGACGTTGATAGCCGGGAATGGCAGCTCGCCCTTGGCGTGCAGCTGATAGAGGCGCATCACGCCCGTAGTGGTTTCTTCGGAAACGCCGCGGATAGCGTCGCGGATTTTCGAGAAGAAGCCGGGCGTCGAGGCGAGGCGCTTCTTGATGGTGGCGAAGAAGATTTCCTCTTCCTCATTGCCGGGTTTGTCGAGAATGGAGGCGTCCTTCTCGGCCTTGGCGCCATTGAGGATATACATGGTGGCGTCGCCGCCATCGTCGAGGATCATGTTGGGGGTGAGGCCATTGCCCCAGTCCATCATGCGGTCGGTGAACTGCCAGTATTCTTCCAGCGTCTCGCCCTTATGCGCGAAAACCGGGATGCCGGCGGCAGCGATGGCAGCAGCGGCGTGGTCCTGGGTCGAGAAGATATTGCACGAGACCCAGCGCACTTCGGCGCCGAGCGCCACCAGCGTCTCGATCAGCACGGCGGTCTGGATGGTCATGTGGAGCGAACCGGCAATGCGCGCGCCCTTGAGCGGCTGGCTGGCGGCATATTCCTCGCGGATGGCCATCAGGCCGGGCATTTCGATTTCGGCGATCTGGATTTCCTTGCGGCCAAAAGCGGCGAGGGAAATGTCCCGGACCGCATAATCGGTCTTTGGGCTGGTCATGGTCTGGCTCCGGATGATTGTCTTGCCCTTCCTATAAGCAAGGAGGGCTAAAGGATCAATGACGGATATAAAGGTTTGTTTATATCCTCCTAATTGTCGCGTAGCAGCGGGCGCGCCCTAGGTTCGATAGACCCGGTTGCGCCGGCGGAATGGCAGGGCGCAGAAGCGCACCAGCGCCGAGAGGACGACATAGCCGAGGAGAAACCCGCCCCCGGCATAGAGAAGGCCTTCCATGGTGACGGGCACGGCCGGCTTGTAGTTTTCGAGCGTGCGGCGGCCGATATCGGTATCGAGATAGGCGGGGAGGGTTTGCAGGCGCTCGATGGGCCCTGCCCCTTCAATGCGGGCCAGCGTGTCGCTCAATTGTTCGTAGCGGATAAAGGTCAGGGCCATGCTGTCGCCGCGACCGGCCAGAAATTCGTCGCTGGAGGCATTGTAGCGATCAAGCGCGCCCTGCCGGTTCATGCCGCCCGCTTCGGCGGCCCGGTCAAAGTCCTCGGTGATGACACGGAGTTCATCCACCGCGCCGCCCAGACGCTGGGTATATTGCTGGGCATATTCGGGAAACTGGCTGAGCGTCGTGGCCAGCGCCAAGCCGCCAATGCCAGCGATTACCTGCCGCAACATGCTGATCCTCCTTCGCCCCACCCCAATGTTCTAACCTAGAAATGGAAAGAAAAAGTCAGGGGTTCCAGAAGTGTTTCGCTGGCACGGGCCGGGCGCCTATTCGGCGGCACCTTCGACGTCTTCGTCAAAGCCGTTATTGACGAGGGTGACGATGGCTTCGAGGGCTTCGCGGGCCTGCTTGCCTGTGGCCTGGACGAGAATATTGGAGCCGGGGCCGGCGCCCAGCATCATCAGGCCCATGATGGAGTTGCCATTGACCGAGGTGCCATCCTTGATAACCTGAATGGCAGCATCGAAACATTCGGCCGTGCGCACGAAGCGGGCCGAGGCGCGGGCGTGCAGGCCCTTGCGATTGACGATGGTGAGTTGCTGGGCGAGGGCCCGGCCGCCGCCGGCATCCATGGATCAGGCTCCGCCCAGGATGGAATTGGGCACGGTGATATATTTGCGGCCCGCCTCCTGGGCCATGGCCACCGCATCCTGGACGCTCATTTCGCCGCGAATGCGGCCGAGCTTGACCAGCATGGGCAGGTTCACCCCGGCGATCACCTCCACATGGCGGTTCTGCATCACCGAGATGGCCAGATTGGATGGCGTGCCGCCAAACATGTCGGTGAGGATGATGACGCCATCGCCGGTATCGGCGCGATCAATCGCGGCCAGAATGTCCTCGCGGCGGCTTTCGGCATTGTCCTCGGGGCCAATGGCGATGGTTTCGCAGTGTTCCTGCGGCCCGACGACATGCTCCAGCGCCAGTTTGAATTCATTGGCCAGCGCGCCATGCGTCACCAGAACCAGACCGATCATGCACTATCCCCAGATCGTCGCCATGCACCATTGCTTTTGTCGGCGCGGCTTTGTGTCCCCAGGCCTGCCGGGCCACCGGGATCCGGCTGGCAGGCGGGGCACAGTCTTGTCCCCATAGCCTTGTGTTGCAAGGGGTAAATTGTCACGTCTTCGCGGGTTGTTGTGCACAGGCGCGCATGGCTTCGGCCACAAGCAATTCCTGGTGGCCCAGGCTGACGACGCCCGCCTGAGGGACAGGGGCCCGCGGCAGCACATGGCCCAGAAGCTCGGTTTGCAATTCTTCTTCCTCGACCATGCGGACGAGATCGGGCACGAGGTCGATCACCACATGCAATTGCGCCCGCTGCTGATGCGGGCGGCTGACAATACCGCGCCCGCGCAGTTCGATCAGCCCGGCCAGTTGCGGCGGCGCCAGCATGACGAGGTGATCGCCCTCTTCAACGACATCGACACGGTCATCGGCCACCAGAAAGGCGCCAAGCCCCCGCGCCTCCCATTGCCCCAGCAAAGCCAGCGATAGAACCGACTTTCCGGCTCCGGACGGACCCCGCAACAGGACGCCGATACCCCCCAGCACCAGACCGGTGCCATGCACATTAACAGGCTTGTTCATGCCCGCACTTTATTTGCGTGCGCGCGGCAGCACAACGGTGAACTGGGCGCCCGAACGATCTGTGCGGTTCTGCGCCCTGATATGCCCCTTATGGGCCTCGACAATCTGGCGCGAGATGGAGAGGCCAAGGCCCGAGTGATTGCCAAAGCCCTCGGTTTCCGGGCGGTCGGTATAGAAGCGCTGGAAGATGCGGCTCACATCGCCGGTAATGCCCGGGCCCTCGTCGGTCACTGTAATGGTGATGTCGTCGGCCTCGGTGGCGATGGAAACCGTGACCGTGCCCCCCGGCGGCGAGAAGGACACGGCATTGTCGATGAGATTGGCGAATATCTGAGCCAGACGGCTTTCGTGGCCGCTGATGATGGTTGAGCCGCGCCCGACGCGCTTGCCCAGCACCACCCGCACATCCCGGTCCGCCATATCCTGCTGGATGGCGACCATGGCTTCGGCCAGCTTCTCCACATCGACATTTTCGGCGCTTTCGCGCGCCAGTTCGGCATCGAGCCGGCTGGCATTGGAAATGTCGGAAATCAGCCGATCGAGGCGGCGCACATCGTGCTGGATAATGGCGTTGAGACGCTCGCGGTCCTCCGGCTTTTTAGCGAGAGGCAGAGTCTCCACCGCCGAGCGCAGCGAGGTCAGCGGATTTTTGAGTTCATGCGCCACATCGGCGGCGAATCGTTCGATGGCCTCGATGCGGTTGTAGAGCGCATCGGTCATGCGGCGCAGCGCGCCCGAGAGGTGGCCGATCTCGTCGGGCCGGTCGCTGAAATCGGGGATTTCGGCGCGCGCATCACCGGCGGTCTGTACACGCTCGGCAGCAGCCGAAAGGCGCCGCATAGGCCCGGCAATGGTGCCGGCCAGCAGCAGGGAAAGCGCCACCTGGACGGCAGCGGCGATAAGGGCAATGCGCAAGATGCTCCAGCGCTCCTGGGCTACGACCGCATCAATGTCGCCTGGCGCCGTCGAGAGCAGAATGCCGCCGACAATGGCGCGCAGGCGCTGCACCGGCACGGCGACCGAAACCACAAGCTGATTATGCACATCGACACGCACGAAATCGGCCGGCTGCCCCTTCAGCGCCGAGGCCATTTCGGGATAGCGCGCACCTTCGTCGGCCGGATATTCCTGATAGGTCGGGTAATTGTCGCCGGGCGACCAGGCGATGAAGGCATTCCACCAGTCGGTGAGGAAAAAGCGCGGCGCATTGGGATCGTTGCGCTCATGTTTGAGCACTTCGCCACGCGTATAGAGATTGTCGCTGTCGAGGATCAGCAGGCCCTGCTGGTCATAAATGCGGGCGCGCGTGCGGGTCGGGGTAATCAAATTGCGCAGAAGCGGGGCGATGCGCACGGGATCGATGGGGAATTCCAGCGTCGGATCGAAATAGGAGAGCGGAGAAACATTGCCCGCCTGCAGATCGACCAAGAGATCGGGATTGATTGAAATGACATCGCTGTCGACCGTCGCCGACGCGGCGATAGCGGCGGCGATGATTTCGCCCTGTACGCGCAGCGACTGGACACGCGCGTCAATGAGACCGGCGCGCCACTGATTGAGATAGAGAATGCCGACCACCAGAACGAGGAGGCCGGCCATGTTGAGCACCACGATGCGGCGCGTAAGGCTTGAAAAAATGGTGACATCAAAGAAATGACGCAGCGCCGCGCCGAATTTGAACACGCCGAACAGGACCGTCCGCCAGCCCGCCTGCTTTCGCGCGGCGGACCGGGAATTTTCCACGGGATGACTGCTTTCACCCGCCGGTTGATCGACGTGCTGGTCCAGATCGGCCACCTCTCGCCTTACTGTTCCTTGAAGCGATAACCGACGCCGTAGAGAGTCTCAATCATCTCGAAATCGTCGTCGATGGCCTTGAACTTCTTGCGCAGCCGCTTGATGTGGCTGTCGATGGTGCGATCATCGACATAGACTTGATCATCATAGGCCGCATCCATCAGCGCATTGCGCGACTTGACGACGCCGGGCCGCAGAGCGAGCGCCTGGAGGATCAGAAATTCGGTGACGGTGAGGGTTACGCGCTGGCCGCGCCAGGTGCTGGTGTGGCGCTCTTCATCCATAACCAGCGCGCCGCGCTCAATCAGTGCCTTGCTCGGGGCCTGTTCGCCCGGCGCGCCATTGGCCGCAGCCGGATCGCGCGGGGCGGAGCGGCGGAGGATAGCCTTGACGCGCTCGACCAAGAGGCGCTGGCTGAATGGCTTGGTGATGAAATCGTCGGCGCCCATTTTGAGGCCGAACAGTTCGTCGATTTCCTCATCCTTGGAGGTGAGAAAAATCACCGGCACATCGGATTTCTGGCGCAGGCGGCGGAGCAGCTCCATGCCATCCATGCGCGGCATCTTGATATCGAGAATGGCCAGGTCCGGCTTGTCGGTGGTCAGGCCCTCAAGGCCGGACGCTCCATCGGTGTAGGTCGCGACCTGGTATCCCTCGGCCTCCAGCGTCAGGGAAACTGAGGTCAGAATATTGCGGTCGTCATCCACCAGGGCAATTTTGGGCATGATCTGCCTTTCTCTTCGTGACGCTTGCACTGTCGCACCCTTGCGGGCACGCAATCTTGAGGCGACGTTGCAGGCGACAATTACGCGCTAAATAAGGCGCGGCCAAGTCTTGTGCCGGATCGGGGCCCATCAGGCCCTGATGCAACTTCCGTCTTACGACCGATTTCGGGATGGCCGGGACCGGCTTCAAGCCTCACATTTCGAACCATTGGTCGCACCCCTTGGTGCGGCTTGAGTGGAGACGGAATATGAGTGCGTTCGACCATGGAGCCCTGCGCGCCGGCATCGTTGCTTCGGCAAGTTCGGTCAGCAGCAACGCCAGGGTGCCCGAACTGGTTGCCGATGCGCTGCGCCAGGGCGCGGCGCGCCTTACTGCCCATGGCGCGCTTTCCGTCGAAACCGGCGCCTTTACCGGCCGCTCGCCCAAGGACAAATATATCGTCCGCGATGGCCTCACCGAAACCAGCGTGTGGTGGGACAATGCCGGCAGCATGAGCCCGGCGCAGTTCGATCTGCTGGCCCAGGATGTGCGGCAATCGTTGGCCGGACAGGCGCTTTACCAGCAGGATCTCCTGGCCGGTGCCGATCCGCGGCACCAATATGGTGTGACCGTTTTGACCCCCAGCGCCTGGCACGGGCTTTTCATCCGAAACCTGCTGATCCGGCCCGGCGAGGATGTTCCCGCTTCCGAAAATGCCACGCCCGTCACCATTATCCACGCCCCGCATTTTGAAGCCGATCCGGCCCGCCACGGCACGCGTTCGAGCACGGTGATTGCGCTCGACATGAGCCGCAATATCGTCGTCATCGCCGGCACGCTCTACGCCGGGGAAATCAAGAAGAGCGTCTTTTCGCTGTTCAACTTCCATGCGCCCCGCGCCGGTGTCTTGCCGATGCATTGCTCGGCCAATCTGGGCCCCGATGGCGAGGCGGCTTTGTTCTTCGGCCTCTCGGGCACCGGCAAGACGACGCTCTCCAATGACCCGGCCCGGCCGCTGATCGGCGACGATGAACATGGCTGGAGCGAAAGCGGCGTTTTCAACCTCGAAGGGGGCTGCTACGCCAAGACGGTCAAGCTCAGCGCCGAGGCAGAGCCGGAAATCTTCGCGGCGACGCAGAAATTTGGCACTGTGCTGGAAAATGTCATTCTCGACGCTAACAGTCTGCCAGCATTTGATGACGTTTCCCTCACCGAAAACACCCGTGCGGCCTATCCGCTGTCGGTGCTGCCGGCCATTGCGCGGGGCAGTGTTGGCGGCACGCCCAAGAGTGTGGTGTTCCTTACGGCCGATGCTTTTGGCGTCTTGCCGCCGCTTGCCCGGCTGACGCCGGAACAGGCCGTCTATCATTTCCTCTCGGGCTATACGGCCAAGGTGGCGGGCACCGAGCGCGGCGTGACCGAGCCGCAAGCGACGTTCTCGGCCTGCTTCGGCGCGCCCTTTATGCCTTTGCATCCAATTGTTTACGGCGAGATGCTGGCCGAACGGCTGCGCACCAGCGGCGCGCAGACCTGGCTGCTCAATACCGGCTGGACCGGCGGCGGCTATGGCAAGGGCAAACGCATCGACATCGCCTCGACAAGGCGCCTGCTCAGCGCGGCGCTCGATGGGGCGCTGGACAATGCCGAGATGCGGGTCGACCCATTGTTCGGCTTTGAGGTGCCGCTGGCTGTATCGGGCGTCGATGCCCGTCTGCTCGACCCGCGCCAGACCTGGGCGGATGGCGAGGCCTATGACCAGCAGGCGGCCAAACTGGTGGAGCTTTTCCGCAGCAATTTCAGCAAGTTCGGTCCCGAGGCCAATGCCAGCGCCGGCCCGAAACTGCAGATGGCCGCGGAATAGGTTTCAGCCCGCACAAGCAACAAGGGCGCCCGCCAGGCGCCCTTTTTCATGCCGTCAATATCGGCGAACCGATCAGTTGGGCGCGTAGAAAATGTGGGAGTCGACAGCAGCGACGCGGGCGAAGGTATTGGCCCATTCGGGTCGCACATTGGTCGTGTGGTAGAAGAGAACCGAGTCAGGCACAGCGCCGATTTCCTGGCCCTGGGCAAATTCGGCAAAGACATCAGCGGCGAGGGCAACGGAGGTCTTCCAGGCGCCGCGTTCGCTGGGCGTATCGTCGCGGCCGTCACAGGCAAAGGTGAACTGGCACTTGTAGAGACCCTTGCTGGCATTCTGATAGACGACGCCGCAAAGGGTCGAGGGATAATTGCTGGAGCGGGCGCGATTGACGATGACATTGGCCACGGCGCGCTGGCCGGTAAGCGTTTCGCCGCGGGCTTCGTGATATATGGCCTGAGCGAGGCATTCGCGTTCGCTATTGGCGTGTTCGACGCGCTGGGCCGTCGGCTGATAGCCGCTTTCGACATAGCTGGCGAGAAGGTCCGGCGTGACGGTCGGCTGGGCCTTGGGCTCGGGCTTGGTGAAGGTGGCGATGGCCGACAGGGCATTATTGCCGCCGCCGAGCGAACCGCGGGCAATATAGCCCATCAGCATTCCATCGGTGAGTTCGGGCTCAAGGCCAGCCGGAACGACTTCGACC
This sequence comes from Pseudomonadota bacterium, assembly GCA_023433775.1. Lineage (GTDB taxonomy): Bacteria > Pseudomonadota > Alphaproteobacteria > Rhizobiales > Devosiaceae > Devosia. The sequence goes on from JAEYTY010000142.1 coordinate 21,905, forward strand.
GCGCGCAACGCTTTCTGGCGTTCGACATAATTGGCGAGAAGGGTATCGGTCAGCACTTGCTGCCCGGGGGCCACGGGCACCATGGTGGCGCCAAGCGCGGGCTGCGTCCGGACCTTGGCGACAGAAGCCGGCATATCCATCGGCAGGATGGGGGCTTCATTGGCGTGAGTGGGCGACAGGGTAACGAAAAGGACCAGCGCAGCAGCGCACAGAGCCAGGACATGCGATGCGGCACGTACAATCCTCAAGCGCCCAGCTGATCTCAATGCCCCGTCCTTACCCGTGAGCCCGTCCGGTCGTTTCCGGCGGGCCTTCTTGCGCGAGCTCCTGAGAGCCCGTCACTTCCCGGCTGCACACTAGCCAAGCCGGAGACGCTATGGAAGCCAAAATTTACGGCTGATTAACCATAGGCCTTAGCTTCTTAAGACAGGGTTAATTGAGCCCAACAAGGATTGAAACCCTTGAATTTCATGGGTTTTCCACGTGCTGAACGGGCCCTTACCCCATTGGATAAAGGTTTATTGATTTACGCTTGTGGTTAATGAAAGGCTTTTGGCCAAAGGCCCCGGCCTTGCCGGGCCTCTGTCAGGGGCGCGGGAAAGCGGCCAGATGGACATCCACAAGGCTGTGCATGACAGTCACGCCAAGCTGGTGAATTTCGTCGCTGGGGCCGACCAGATCGGGCACCATAATGGTCTGCATCCCGGCGGCGTGAGCGGCGCGGACGCCGGTATGGCTGTCTTCCAAGGCAATGCAGTGGCGCGGATCGACAGAGAGCCGGCTGGCCGCAAGAAGATAGGGCTCGGGGTGCGGCTTGGGGTTTACCACATCGTCGCGGGTGACCACCGTGTCGAAGAGATCGAACAGGCCCGCTGCCGTCAGATGATTGCGGGCATGGGGATTGCGTGAGGAGGTGGCGACGGCCACCGGGATGTTGCGTTCATGCAGGGCCGCGATGAAGTCGTGCACGCCGGGCTTGACCGGCACACCGCCATGGGCGCGCTCGCCCATGATGACGCGGCATTTGTGGTCAAACAGGGCGTAGGGAAAGGAAACGCCATAGGCCTCAATCAGCAGCTGATTGGTGCGCTCATGGCTGGAGCCGACCATGGAATGGTGCACTGCATCGGTCATTTCGAAGCCAAGGTCGGCACAGACTTCGAAGACAATGCTGCGGAACACGGACTCGGTGTCGAGCAGGGTTCCATCCATATCAAAGATGGCGGCCTGGAAGGGCGCGAGGCGGCGAATGTCAGCTGAGATTGTCATTGGCGCAGATATAGGATGATTTGATGACAATCTCCAGACGGGGGCGAGCGCAGCGGCTTTGCACTTGCCGCGAACCTCGGGGCGGGTGATAGCGTTGAGCACCATGTCCCGATTTCAGCCCGCCAAGCGCCATGCCGAACTGGGCGACGACTTTTTCGATGTCGTCGCGCCAGCCGATTTTCCGCAGACTATTTTGCGCCATCGCGACCAGCGCTGGGCGCAGCGGATCGGGCTGGGCGGGTTGAGCGAGGCGGAATGGCTCGACCATTTCGGGCGCTTCAAACCGCTGCCGGGGTCCCTGCCCGCGCCGCTGGCGCTGCGTTATCACGGCCACCAGTTCCGCAGCTATAATCCTGATCTCGGCGATGGGCGCGGGTTTCTTTTTGGGCAATGCCTGGACCCGGTGGACGGACGCCTGCTTGATTTCGGCACCAAGGGAAGCGGCAAGACGCCCTGGTCGCGCGGAGGCGACGGCAAGCTGACGCTCAAGGGCGGGGTGCGCGAGGTGCTGGCCACCGAAATGCTGGAGGCGCTTGGCGTCTATACCTCGAAAAGCTTCTCGCTGGTGGAAACCGGGGAGGCGGTTTATCGCGGCGATGAGCCGTCGCCGACGCGCTCATCGGTCCTGGTGCGGCTTAGCCACAGCCATATCCGCATCGGCACGTTTCAGCGGCTGGCCTATCTTGAAGACCATGCCAATCTCGAGCGTCTGCTCGACTATGCCATTGCCAATTATTATCCGGAACTCGCCGATGCCGAGGACAAGGCTGTGGCGTTTCTCGAAGCGGTGACAGGCCAGGTCGCGCGGCTCGGCGCACAGTGGATCGCCGCCGGATTTGTGCATGGCGTGCTCAATACCGACAATATCAACATTACCGGCGAGAGCTTTGACTATGGGCCATGGCGCTTTGTGCCGACCTATGACCCGGACTTCACCGCGGCCTATTTTGACGAGACCGGGCTTTATAGCTTTGGCCGGCAGCCGGACACGCTGGCCTGGAACGTGACGCGGCTGGCTGAATGCCTGTTGCCGCTCTCCTCCATTGAAAAGCTGGAACCGGCGCTGAACCAGATCTGGCCGGTTTTCCGCGCGGAATTGCCCCGGCAGATCCTGCGGCGGCTGGGGCTGAAGCCGCGCGATGTGGAAAGCGATGGCGGTTTTGTCACGACGCTGTTCGGATTTCTGTTAAGCAGCCAGTCGCCGTATGAGCAGTTTTTCTTTGACTGGCGCGGTGGGGTTTTGAGCGCGGAACGCGCAGCGCGCAGTCCTTCGGCGGGGCTTTATGCCAGCGAGGCTTTTCGGCCCGTGGCCGATGCGCTCGAAGGTTTTGCGCCTGCCGAGGATGTCAATCTCGACCATGCCTATTTTGCCCGCCAGACGCCGCGCACCATGCTGATCGAGGAAGTCGAGGCGATCTGGGCACCGATTGCAGAGCGTGACGACTGGAGCTTATTCGAAAGCACACTTTCGGAAATCGCCCAGATGCGCGATGCCTATGGCATCAGGATTTGAGGAGGACAGCATGGCCCTTTATTCGCTGGACGGCGTTGCGCCACAAATCGACCCCAATGTCGGCTGGATCGCACCCAGCGCTGACCTGACCGGCGATATTGTCGTTGGGCCGGAGGTTGGCATCTGGTTCAATGTGTCGGCGCGCGGGGACATCGAGCGCATCACCATCGGGGCGCGGACCAATGTGCAGGACAATGCGGTGCTGCATACCGATACGGACCTGCCGCTGGTGATCGGCGCTAATGTGACCATCGGGCACTCGGCAATCGTCCATGGCTGCACCATCGGCGACAATACGTTGATCGGCATGGGCGCGACGATCCTCAATGGCGCGAAAATCGGCAAGAACTGCCTGATCGGCGCCAATGCGCTGATCACCGAATATAAAGAAATCCCCGACAATTCCATGGTGCTGGGCGCGCCGGGCAAGGTGGTGCGCCAGATCGACGCCGAGGGCGAAAAGATGCTTGCCGCTTCGGCGGAGCGCTATGTCAAAAATGCGCGGCGCTATGCGGCGGGTGCCAAGGCGGTTGGCCGGGACGGGCCGAATTTCGAGCCGGCTTGATCAGCCGATTTCATAAGGCACGACGCTGCGCCGATCCGGCGGCACGGAAATGCTGGCGGCGAGCGGCGGGACGGAGCGCTGCGGACAATTGCGGCGTTCGCAGATGCGGCAGGATATGCCGATGGGGTCGAAGGCCTGGCGGGCCGGATCGATGTCCGCGCCATAGACCAGCCGATTGGCGTGGCTGACTTCGCAGCCCAGCGCATAGGCATAGCGCCGGGTGACGCCATGATAAAAGCCGGAGCGCTTTTCGGCTGACCAGGCGAGGCAGAGATAGCGATTGCCATCGGGTGTTTCGGCCAGCTGGCGGATGATTTCACCGCGGGCCTCGAAGGCGCGATGCACATTCCACAGCGGGCAGGCGCCGCCGAAGCGGGCAAATTGCAGCGCCGTGGCCGAATGGCGCTTGGTGATGGTGCCGGCCGCATCGACGCGGGCGAAGAAGAAGGGCACGCCCTTTTCGCGCGGCCTTTGCATGGTGGAAAGGCGATGGGCCACCTGTTCGAGACTGGCACCAAAGCCATGCGCCAGTTCCTCGATGTCATAGCCACACGCCTCGGCCGCCTTGAGGAAGGCGCCATAGGGCATGTGCAGGGCGCCGGCGAAATAATTGGCCAGCCCCATGCGGGCAATTGCGCGCGCTTCGCCGGTTTTGAAATTGGCGCGGTCGAGCAGCAGGTCGAGCAGGGTCGCCTGTTCAAGCCCGCAGAGAATGGCTGCGATCTGGAAGAATTGCGTTGATGGCTCGAGCCGGGAATTGACCCAGAGATCACGATTGCCGCGGTCAAAACGGGTGATGGCATCTGGTTCGGCGGGCGGCGCCACGACCACGCTTATATTGTGCATTTCGGCACAATAGAGCATCAGCCGCCTGAGCCTGTTCGGGCCGGGTTCGCCCAGCTCGGCGGCCAGGGTTTCGGCGGCGCGGTCGAGCGGGTCGATGTAGTTGTCGGCATAGTGGAAGAAGTCGCGCACTTCCTCATAGGCGGTCTGCAGGCCCGAAAATGGATCGCTGGCCAGCGCCGCGTCGACAGAGGCGAGCCGCTCATTGGTCTTGCGATAGGTTTCGTAGAGCGCAAGCATGGCGCGGGCCATGTCGGGCGCGTTGGTGGCGAGGGTCTTCATCTCCTGCAGGCTGGGCATGGTCTCGCCAAAGACCGGATCGGCCAGCGCTTCGCGCAGATCGGCCACCAAGCGGTCCGAACCATCGGTCATCAGTTCGGAGAGATCGAGGCTGAAGCCATTGGACAGGGCCAGCATGACCGAGGCGGTCAATGGACGCTGGTTGGATTCGAGCTGGTTGACATAGGAAGCGGAGATGTCGAGGCGTGCGGCAAGCTCGCCCTGGGTCAACTTATGCGTCGCCCGCAAGGCCCGTAAACGCGCGCCAGCAAAGACCTTTTTCGCCGCCATATTACAAATCCACAAAATTACAAATTTGTATTTGTGTGATTGTAACACGCCCGCGCTTTCCTGTCTTGGGGGTTTGGCGCGGAGGGAGTAGGCTTGCCCGGCGAAACAGAGGGAGTGCCCATGCAGGAGATCATTGCCGCCCTTGAGGAGAAACGCGCGCAGGCGCGGCTCGGCGGCGGTCAGCGCCGCATCGATATCCAGCACGGCAAGGGCAAGCTGACGGCGCGGGAGCGGCTCGATGTCTTGCTCGATCCCGGCTCGTTCGAAGAATACGACATGTTCGTCACCCATCGGGCCACGGATTTCGGCATGGGCGAGCAGATTTATCCCGGCGATGGCGTGATCACCGGCTGGGGCACAATTGACGGCCGCATGGTCTATGTGTTTTCGCAGGATTTCACGGTTTTCGGCGGCTCGCTAAGCGAGACCCATGCGCAGAAAATCTGCAAGATCATGGACCTCGCCATGCAGAATGGCGCGCCTTTGATCGGGCTGAACGATTCAGGCGGGGCGCGTATTCAGGAGGGCGTGGCCTCGCTGGGCGGCTATGCCGATGTATTCTGGCGCAATGTGCAGGCCTCGGGCGCCGTGCCGCAGATTTCAGTGATCATGGGGCCCTGCGCGGGTGGCGCGGTCTATTCGCCGGCCATGACCGACTTCATCTATATGGTGGAAGACACGAGCTATATGTTCGTCACCGGCCCGGATGTGGTGAAGACCGTTACCAACGAGACGGTGACCCAGGAAGAGCTGGGCGGGGCATCGACCCACACGAAAATCTCCTCGGTGGCCGACGCCGCCTTTGCCAATGACATCGAGACGCTGCTCGAAGTGCGGCGGCTCTATTCCTATCTGCCGCTGGCCGCAGGGCAGAAGCCGCCACGCCTTCCGACGCATGACCCCATCGACCGGCGCGACGACAAGCTCGACACCATTATTCCGGCCAGCGCCAACACGCCCTATGACATGCGCGAGGTGATCGAGACCGTCGCCGACGAGGGCGAATTCCTCGAAATCCAGAAGAACCATGCGGGCAATATTCTCTGCGGCTTCATCCGGCTCGATGGCAACACAGTCGGCGTCGTCGCCAACCAGCCGCTGGTGCTGGCGGGGTGCCTCGACATCAATGCCAGCAAGAAAGCCGCGCGCTTCATCCGTTTCTGCGACAGCTTTGAAATTCCGATCCTGACCTTTGTCGACGTGCCCGGGTTCCTGCCCGGCCTGGCGCAGGAGTATGGCGGGATCATCAAGCATGGGGCCAAGCTACTCTTCGCCTATTCGGAAGCCACCGTGCCGCTGGTCACCGTCATCACCCGCAAAGCCTACGGCGGCGCCTATGACGTGATGGCCTCAAAACACATCAAGGCCGACGTCAACTATGCCTGGCCATCAGCCGAAATCGCCGTGATGGGCGCCAAGGGCGCGACGGAAATCCTCTATCGCTCGGAGCTGGGCGACAAGGAGAAGATCGCCCAGCGCACGGCGGACTATGAAGCGCAGTTTGCCAACCCGTTCGTCGCGGCGGAGCGCGGCTTTATCGACGACGTGATCATGCCGCATGGAACGCGGCGGCGGGTCATCCGGGCTTTTTCGACGCTCAAGCACAAGAGCGTGCAGGGGCCGAAGAAGAAGCACGGGAATATACCGTTGTGAGGGGGTGGTGATGCCGAAAGCGACAGACGATGCCATCACCAAGCTTCTGAAAGAGCAGGGTCTAGAAGACGTTGTTATCGAAGGGATGGGAGAGGGAAAGAATGGCGGCGCTCGAAGCGTAGGCATTCATCTCCGCCAAGCTACAGATCAGAAACTGATTGAGCGTGCACTGAATGCAAATGACGAAGGCACAACTATTCTTCTATTGACACTTGAGATTGAGCATCAGCTGTCTCTATTTCTTGAGAGCGTTACTGGTTCGAAGAACAATGCTCGGGACCTCAACTCACTAGTCTTGATGCTAAAAGTCCTGCGATTTGAAAATGACATTTTCCAGATCGTCGACGGTTTTAGGCGACTTAGGAACAAATTTGCGCATGAGAAGACCGCAACGCTCTCGCAGTATCCAGACATTACGAATTCAATCTTCTCCTGCAAAATTCCTTCGCCGACAGAAGACATAGTTGAAAAAGTTTCCGACGGAGAAAAATCCTACCTAATCGGCGAGTTAGCTACCCTGCCGCGCTTGTTCATCTATGCGAATGTCACGATCATTTTCATCGCAGCCGCGAGTCAGATCTATACGTTTCCGAAGCCCAGAAAACGGATTGCGGTCAGTTCACAAAAGCTTCCGGACCTCAAATGACCATACAAAAACTCCTCATAGCCAATCGGGGCGAGATCGCCTGCCGCGTCATCAAGACCGCGAAGAAAATGGGCATTGCCACGGTCGCGGTTTATTCGGACGCTGACCGCGAAGCGCTGCATGTTCGGATGGCCGATGAGGCGGTGCATATTGGCGCTTCGCCGGCCAAGGATTCCTATCTCCAGATCGACAAGATCATCGCCGCCTGCAAGGCGACGGGCGCGCAGGCGGTGCATCCGGGCTATGGCTTTCTCTCGGAAAATCCGAAATTTGCCGAGGCGCTGGAAGCCGCCGGGATCATATTTGTCGGGCCGCCTGTCAAAGCCATCGAGGCCATGGGCGATAAGATTACGTCCAAGAAGCTGGCCGCCGAGGCGGGTGTTTCGACTGTGCCCGGGCATATGGGGCTGATTGATGACGCAGAGCACGCGGTCACCATCGCAAAGTCCATCGGCTATCCGGTGATGATCAAGGCCAGCGCCGGGGGCGGTGGCAAGGGGATGCGGATTGCCTGGAATGATGCGGAGGCGCGGGAGGGCTTTGAGCGGAGCAAGTCGGAGGCCGCGTCATCCTTTGGTGATGATCGCATTTTCATCGAAAAATTCGTCACCGAGCCGCGCCATATCGAAATCCAGCTGATCGGTGACGCCCACGGCAATGTGCTTTATCTCAATGAGCGCGAGTGCTCGATCCAGCGGCGCAACCAGAAGGTGATCGAGGAGGCACCCTCGCCTTTTCTCGACGAGGCGACGCGCAGGGCGATGGGCGAGCAATCGGTGGCGCTGGCCAAGGCCGTTGGCTACCAGAGCGCCGGGACGGTGGAATTCATCGTCGACAAGGACCGCAATTTCTATTTCCTCGAGATGAATACGCGGCTGCAGGTGGAGCATCCGGTGACGGAGCTGATCACCGGGCTGGACCTGGTGGAGCTGATGATCCGCGTGGCCAATGGCGAAAAGCTGCCGCTGACGCAGGACGAAGTTCGGCGCGACGGATGGGCCATTGAAAGCCGGCTTTATGCCGAGGACCCTTATCGCAATTTCCTGCCCTCGACCGGGCGGCTGACGCGCTATCGGCCGCCGGGACTATCGAAAGACCTCTACCCGGTGCGGAACGATACCGGTGTATATGAGGGCAGCGAGATATCGACCTTCTACGATCCTATGATCGCTAAGCTCTGCACCTGGGGACCCACGCGCATCGCGGCTATTGAAGAAATGGCTATGGCGCTGGACTCATTCGAGGTCGAGGGCGTGGGCAATAATCTGCCCTTTCTCGCCACCGTTATGGAGCAGGAGCGCTTCCGAGAGGGGCGGCTGACGACGGGCTATATTGCCGAGGAATTTCCGGAAGGATTTTCAGGCGCGGAGCTGAGCGAGGCGCATCATTTCGATGTGGTGGCGGCCGCGGCCATTCTGATGGCGCGACGGGAGCAGCGGCGCATGGGTGCCGAGGCGGAAAGCCGCTGGCATGTGCAGGTGGGCGACAAGGCGGAAAATGTCGTGCTGCATCAGCATGGCCACGATATTCTGGTCGACCTCGACTGGCGCAGTGAGGCTGTGCGGCTCAGCTGGCAGCCGGGCGATAGTCTGGCGCATCTCGACTGGTCGGGCGGTCGCCATGCCGTGCTCAAGGTCAACCCGACGACGTCTGGTTTCCGCATCCGCTATCGCGGCGCGGACCTCAAACTGCTCGTGCTGCGGCCACATGTGGCGCAGTATTTGAAGCATATGCCAGTGAAAGTACCGCCGGACATGAGCAAATATCTGCTTTGCCCGATGCCGGGACAGGTGGTGCGGATCGATGTTGCCGAAGGCGATATTGTCGAGGACGGGCAGACGCTGGCCATTGTCGAAGCCATGAAGATGGAAAATGTGCTGAAGGCCGAAAAGCGGGCGCGGGTGAGCAAGGTGCATGTCGCGCCCGGCGCGGTGCTGGCGGTGGACGCGGTGATGCTCGAATTCGAGGCCTTGTGATGAGCGCGTCTGACGAATGGGCCAAGCTCGCCCAGAAGGAACTGCGCGACACGCCGCTGTCATCGCTGGAGCGGGACTATGGCGGTATTCCGGTGCAGCCGGTCTATTTCGGCGAAGGTTCTGAAATCCCCGGCATGGAGCCGTTCACCCGCGGCGTGCGGGCGACGATGTATGCCAACCGCCCCTGGACGATCCGCCAATATGCCGGCTTTTCGACCGCGCGCGAGAGCAATGCGTTTTATAGGCAGGCGCTGGAGAAGGGTCAGAAAGGTCTCTCAGTCGCCTTCGATCTGGCCACCCATCGCGGCTATGACAGCGACCATCCACGGGTTGTCGGTGATGTCGGCAAGGCGGGCGTTGCCATCGACTCGGTCGAAGACATGAAGCTGCTGTTCGACGGCATTCCGCTCGATCAGATGAGCGTGTCGATGACGATGAATGGCGCTGTGATCCCGGTGCTGGCCATGTTCATCGTCGCCGCCGAGGAACAGGGCGTGCGCCAGGAACAGCTCGAAGGGACCATCCAGAACGACATCCTCAAGGAGTTCATGGTCCGCAATACCTATATTTATCCGCCCGAGCCATCGATGCGGATCGTGGGCGACATCATCGCCCATACGGCGCGGCATATGCCGAAATTCAACTCGATCTCGATCTCGGGCTATCACATGCACGAGGCGGGTGCGACGGCTGTGCAGGAGCTGGCCTATACGCTGGCCGACGGCATGGAATATGTCCGCGCGGCGCAGGCCAAGGGGCTCGATATCGACGCCTTTGCCGGGCGGCTGAGCTTCTTTTTCGGCATCGGCATGAATTTCTTCCTCGAGATCGCCAAGCTGCGCGCGGCGCGCCATCTGTGGAGCCAGATCATGACCGATCTGGGGGCGAAGGATCCGCGTTCGAAGATGCTGCGAACACATTGCCAGACTTCGGGCGTGTCGCTGACTGAGCAGGATCCGCACAATAATATCGTGCGCACGACCATCGAGGCGCTGGCGGCGACTTTGGGCGGGACGCAAAGCCTCCATACCAATTCGTTCGATGAGGCCATTGCGCTGCCGACCGAATTTTCCAGCCGGATCGCGCGCAATACGCAACTGATCCTGCAGCATGAAAGCCGGATCACCGATGTGGTCGATCCGCTGGGTGGCTCCTATTATGTGGAGGCACTGACGGCTGAACTGGTCGCAGGCGCCAAGGCGCTGATCGCCGAAGCCGAAGCGCAGGGCGGGATGACCCAGGCCGTGCAATCGGGCGGGCCGAAGCTCGAAATCGAAAAGGCCGCAGCCCTGCGGCAGGCGCGGGTGGACCGGGGCGAGGATGTCATTGTCGGGGTCAACCGCTATAGGCTCGACAGCGAAGACGAGATCGAGGTCCGCGAGATCGACAATGCCAAGGTGCGGGCGGAGCAGGCGGCACTGCTGGAGCGCGTGCGCGCTGGCCGCGACGAGGCAAAATGCCAATCCATGCTGGCGGCCCTGCGCGAATATGCGGCCATGGACGAGGGCAATCTGCTCGAGGCGGCCATCGAAGCCGCGCGGGCGCGCGCCACGCTGGGCGAGATCAGCGCGGCAATGGAGGATGTGTTCGGACGCCATTCGGCGGTGACCCGCGTCATCTCCGGTGTCTATGCCGGGGGCTATGGCGACGACCCCGAATTCAAGGCCATCACCCAGCGCATTGAGAGCTTCAGGGCGGCACGCGGCAGGGCGCCGTCCATCTTCATCGCCAAGATGGGACAGGATGGGCATGACCGGGGCGCCAAGGTGATCGCCTCGGCCTTTGCTGATCTCGGCTTCGCCGTCCATATGGGCGATCTCTTTGAAACCGCGCCGGAAGTGGCGGCTCATGCCGATGAGTTGCGGGTCGACGCTGTTGGCGTTTCCTCGCTGGCGGCGGGGCACAAGACGCTGGTGCCGGAACTGATCACGGCGCTGCGGGATCGGGAGCTGGGCGAGGTCACTGTCATTGTCGGCGGGGTCATTCCCGAGCAGGACTATGACTTTCTCTATGATGCAGGCGTGGCGGCGATTTTCGGCCCGGGCACCAATGTGCTCTCGGCAGCCTTTTCGGTGCTCAACGAAATCGAGGGAAGGCTTTCCAATCGATGATCGGCCGCCTCAACCACATCGCCATTGCGGTGCCGGACCTTGGCGCTGCCGCCGCGAAATATCGTGACCTGCTGGGCGCAAATGTCGGCGAGCCGCAGGCTTTGCCGGAGCATGGGGTGACAGTCGTGTTCGTGGATACCGGCAATTCCAAGGTTGAGCTTCTGGAGCCGCTGGGCGAGGCATCGCCCATTGCCGGATTTCTCGAAAAGAACCCCAATGGCGGGATGCACCATATCTGCTTTGAGGTGCCAAACCTTGAGGCAGCCATAGCGCGGGCGCAGGCAGACGGGGCGCGCGTGCTAGGTGACGGAAATTCGAAAATCGGCGCACATGGCAATCCTGTCATCTTTCTCCATCCCAAAGATTTCGACGGCACGCTGATCGAGCTTGAGGAAATTCCTCGCTGATAATGGCGCGGCCATACAGGGCCTGTGCACTGTCATCCAACCATTGCAAACCTGTCATGGAAGCTTCAACCAGCATTGTTAGGCAGCCCCCGCTCGCTTCAGTGAGCCGGTAGGGCTGCATACCTACTGACCCATTCCGTCACGTAGGAGAAACCTTATGGTTCGCCTTTCTCTCGCTGCATTCACGCTCGCCCTGACATCGACCACCGCCTTCGCCCAGACCGAGGTGACCTGGTGGCACGCCATGGATGCCGAGCTCGGCGCGCGGCTTGAAGCCATCGCTCAGGGCTTCAATGACAGCCAGGACGAATTCGTCGTTGTTCCGACCTACAAGGGCAGCTATCCCGAGACCCTGACTGCCGCCATTGCCGCTTTCCGCGCCAATGAACAGCCCGCCATCGTGCAGGTTTTCGAAGTCGGCACCGGCACCATGATGGCCGCCAAGGGCGCCGTGAACCCGGTCTATTCGCTGATGGCCGACAATGGCGAAGCCTGGGACCCGACCGCCTTCCTCGCCCCGGTGACCGGCTATTATTCGGACGTTGATGGCAACATTCTCTCCATGCCGTTCAACTCCTCGACCCCGATCATGTATTACAACAAGGACGTGTTCGAAAAAGCCGGCCTTGATCGCGAAACACCGCCCAAGACCTGGGCCGAGCTCGAAACAATGAGCCGCCAGATCATGGAATCGGGCGCCGCCACCTGTGGTTTCACCACCGGCTGGGTCAGCTGGGTGCAGACCGAGAATCTTTCGGCTATCCACGATCAGCCCTATGGCACGCTGGACAATGGCTTTGGTGGCCTCGACGCTGAGTTCACCTTCAATGGCGACGTCCAGGTCAAGCACTGGGACAACCTCAAGAAATGGGCCGATGAAGGCCTCTTCGAATATGGTGGCCCTGTCGGCGGCAATGATGCACCGCCGAAGTTCTACGCCCAGGAATGCGCGATCTATATGAACTCCTCAGGCTCGCGCGCCGGCGTCATCAACAATGCCAAAGAGTTCGAAGTCGGCTTCGCCCCTCTGCCCTATTATGATGACGTGATCGCCGAACCCAAGAATTCGATCATCGGCGGCGCAACGCTGTGGGCTCTCAATGGCAAGGATCCTGAAGTTTACAAGGGCGTTGCCCAGTTCTTTACCTATCTCTCGAGCCCCGAGGTCCAGGCCGACTGGCACCAGGCAACCGGCTATCTGCCGATCACCAATGCTGCCTATGAGCTGGGCAAGGAACAGGGCTATTACGACGCTAATCCCGGTGCCGATATTGCCATCAACCAGATCACCCGCGGCACGCCCTCGGCCAATTCCAAGGGCATCCGCTTCGGCAATCTGACCCAGGCCCGCACCGTCATCGACGAAGAATTCGAAGCGATGATCGCTGGCGACAAGACCGCACAGGAAGCCCTCGACTCCGCTGTTGAGCGTGGCAACCAGATCCTGCGCGACTTCCAGGCTGCCAATCAGTAAGCCAAACCCGATCGAGGTCCGGACACATGCTGTCCGGGCCTCTTTTTCTTGAGCGGATCGCCCAATCTGTTCCTGCACTGGCCGCGACTGCGGCGAGGATTTTTTCATGCAGACCAAGCGCACGATTTTTCCCAACAAGGTCCTGCCCTATTGGCTGCTCGCGCCGCAGCTTGCGGTGACGCTGATCTTTTTCATCTGGCCCGCTGCGCAGGCGATGAAGTCGTCCTTTGAGCGCGAGGACCCTTTCGGTTTCCGTACCACATTCATCTGGTTCGAAAATTATGCGCGGCTATTTGCCGATCCCGGCTATGTCAATTCGCTGACGAGGACGGCGATTTTCGCTGTGTCGGTAACGCTGGTGTCGATGGCCGTGTCGCTGGTGCTCGCCTTGGCGGTCAATCGCGTGCTGCGCTCCAACCGCGCCTATACCACGCTGCTGGTCTGGCCCTATGCGGTGGCGCCGGTTGTGGTGGGCATTCTCTGGTGGTTCATGTTCAACCCCACAATCGGCATCGCGCCCTATCTGCTTCGTGGCATGGGTATTTCCTGGAACCATCGTGTTGACGGCAACCAGGCGATGATCTTCGTCATCATCGCCGCGAGCTGGAAGCAGATTTCCTACAATTTCCTGTTCTTCGTGGCCGGGCTGCAATCAGTGCCGCAATCGCTGAACGAGGCGGCGGCCATTGATGGCGCCGGGCCCTTCAAGCGGTTCTGGACCATTGTCTTTCCGCTGATCTCTCCGACGACATTCTTCCTGCTGATCGTCAACATCAACTACGCCATGTTCGATACATTCGGCATTATCGACGCGACCACATCGGGCGGGCCCAACCAGGCCACCAATATCCTCGTCTACAAGGTTTATGCCGATGGTTTCCTGGGGCTCAATATCGGCTCCTCGGCGGCGCAATCCGTCGTTTTGATGCTCATCGTCATCGTCCTCACCGCCATCCAGTTCCGCTTTGTCGAGCGGCGCGTGCAGTATTGAGGAGCACCTGACATGGTTGAAAACCGCCCCATCCTTACCATCCTGACGCATCTGGTGCTGATCATCGGCGTGATCGCCGTGGTCTTTCCGGTCTACGTGGCCTTCATCGCCTCGACCCATGGCAGTGGCGACTTCATGCGCGGCCTGATCCCGCTGCTTCCCGGGCCGCATCTCATCGAGAACTATGGCAGGATGCTCAATGAGGGCATTTCCACCGCCGGTGCGCCGCCGCTCTGGATCATGCTCGCCAATTCGCTGATCATCGCCGTGATCATTGCGGTGGGCAAGATCATCATCTCGCTGCTCTCGGCCTATGCGATCGTGTTCTTCAAGTTCCCGTTCCGCATGGTGGCGTTCTGGATCATCTTCATCACGCTGATGCTGCCGGTCGAAGTGCGCATCATCCCCACCTTTGCCGTCGTCGCCAATCTGGGGCTGCTCAATTCCTATCTGGGGCTGACCCTGCCGCTGATTGCGTCGGCGACCGCCACATTCCTCTTCCGGCAGTTCTTCCTCACCGTGCCGGATGAGCTGATGGAAGCGGCGCGGGTTGATGGCGCGGGACCGATGAAGTTCCTCCGCGATATTTTGCTGCCGCTCAGCCGCACCAATATCGCGGCGCTTTTCGTCATCCTCTTCATCTATGGCTGGGTGCAGTATCTCTGGCCGCTGCTGATCACCACGGACAGCAAATATTACACCGTGGTCATGGGCATAAAGCGACTCGCCGCGACCGCTGATTCCGAACCGCAGTGGAATTTCGTCATGGCCGCCGTGATGCTTGCCATGCTGCCCCCCGTTCTTGTCGTCATTTTCATGCAGCGCCTCTTCGTCAAGGGCCTGGTCGAAACGGAGAAATAATCATGGCCATTATCGACCTCATTGGCGTCAAGAAAACCTATGCCGGTGGCGCTGCCGTGGTGCATGGCATCGACCTCACCATCGCCGATGGCGAAATGCTGGTGCTGGTCGGGCCATCGGGCTGCGGCAAATCCACCCTGCTGCGCATGATCGCCGGGCTTGAAACCGTTACCAGCGGCGAAATCGCCATTGACGGGCAGGTCGTCAACAAGAAGGAGCCGGCCGAGCGCGACATCGCCATGGTGTTCCAGAACTATGCGCTCTACCCGCATATGAGCGTGCGCGGAAATCTGGAATATGGCCTCAAGAACCGCGGCACACCGCGCGCCATAATCGACAAGCGCGTGGCGGAGGCGGCGGCCATTCTCGAGATCACGCCCTTTCTAGACCGCAAGCCACGCCAGCTTTCAGGCGGACAGCGCCAGCGCGTGGCCATGGGGCGCGCCATTGTGCGCGAACCCAAGGCGTTCCTGTTCGACGAGCCGCTCTCCAATCTCGACGCCAAGCTGCGCGGCCAGATGCGCATCGAAATCCGGCGCCTGCAGCGGACGCTCAAGACCACCAGCATCTATGTGACCCATGACCAGCTCGAAGCCATGACGCTGGCAGACCGGCTGGTGGTGATGAATGCCGGGCGGATCGAGCAGGTGGGCAAGCCCATCGAGCTCTATGACCGGCCCGCCAGCCTGTTCGTCGCCGGTTTCATTGGCTCGCCGCCGATGAACCTGCTGGCCCTGGACAAGCTTGCCGCGCTGCCGGATGCGAACTTGCCCGCAAATCTGCCGGCCCATACAGACATTCTGGGCATTCGTCCGGACCGGATCGTCGCCGGGCGCCAGCCTGGCGGGATCGTGCTTTCGGGCAAGGTGGAAATGATCGAGCCGGTGGGGGGCGAGAGCCATCTCTATATCAAGGTGGCAGGGCTCGACCCGATCCTGATCGTCGTTATGCAGGGGCGACCCGGGATCGCCGAAGCCGATCAGGTGGATTTCACCCTGCCCCATGACGCGCTGCACCCGTTCAATCGCGCCAGCGGCCGCCGAACGGACGAATAGTCTCGCGGTCCATTTGGCTGCCGGTCTTTGCCTAATGTTTACCACAGCGCCAAATCGCGCGGTCCGTATGAGAATAATAAATGCCTGACTGAGTACTATGCCCAATCTGGTCTGAGGCCTGATTGAGTATCCGGGCGGCATGAGCGACATTCGCGTAACAAAAAATCGAGGGGGCTGGCGGCGCACGAGTACTGTGCAGGTCGCGGTGGCACTCGTTCTGATCCTGATCGCGGGGTTCTTTCTCGACCGGCAAAACCATCAGATCGCCGAGGCGCGGATGCGCGCTTCCGCCTTTACCGAGCTGGCCGTGATCCGCGCCAAGCTCGAAGGCAATATTTCGGGCAATGTGCAATTGGTGCGCGGGCTTGTGGCCGCAGTGTCGACCGAGCCCGATATGGACCAGACCCGCTTTGCCGCGCTGGCGCATAACCTGTTCGAGGAACACAGCCAGTTGCGGTCCATTGCGGCGGCGCCCGACCTGGTCATCCGGATGACCTATCCGCTTGCCGGCAATGAATCGGTTATCGGCGTCGACTATCGCACATTACCCCGGCAATGGGATGCGGTGCGCGAAGTGGTTGATAAGGGCCATCTGGTGCTCGCGGGCCCCGTTGACCTGGTACAGGGCGGGCAGGGATTTGTCGGGCGGTTCCCCGTCTATATCGACCAAGGGAACGAAAAACGACTCTGGGGCGTCGTCTCCGCCGTTGTGGATGTGGAACGGCTTTATGCTGATAGCGGCCTGCTCGATCCGTCCCTGGGCATGGATATTTCCCTCGTCGGCACGGATGCCAGGGGCAATGACGGTGCGCGTTTCTATGGTCCCGATCTGTCTAGCGCAAACCCCATAAGCGCACCGGTCAGCCTGCCTTTCGGCAATTGGCAAATTCTTGCCGCGCCCAAAGGTGGCTGGGTGCCTGATCCGTTTTCAACCTGGTCGCTGCGCGCCGTCATCGCCATTGCCGGTGGTCTCGTGCTGGTGCCCATTCTGCTGACCGGTCGCATGATCGGCGAACGCCATGCCCATATTCGCGAATTGCGCCGTCGACAGGCCGAACTGGTCCGTATCAGCCGCCGGCTCGGGCTTGCCCTCGACGCCTCCAAAATCGGCGTATGGGAAATGGACGTGGCGACCGGCAGCGAGACATGGGACGAGCGGACCAATGAACTCTATGGTCTGCCCCTCGATGGCGGGCCGCGCAGCCATGACCACTGGCGCGCCGTGGTGCATCCTGACGATCGGGACCGGGCCGAAGCCGATTTCCGGCGGATGATCGGCAAGGGGCGCTATGAATCGGACTATCGCGTCAAGCTGCCTGACGGGACCGTGCGCCATGTGCGCTCAATGGGGGCGCTTTATCGTGAACCCGGCGCTCCTGATCGGGTGATCGGCGTCAATTGGGACGTGACGGCTGACGTGGCGCTGAACGAAGATCTGCGCCGCGCCAAGCGGCTGACCGAAGCGCGCAATGGCGAGCTGGAAGCCGCCAAGATCCGCATTGAGCACAATGCATTGCATGACAGCCTGACCGGGCTGCCCAACCGGCGCTATCTCGACGAGATGCTGCAGCGCGCCTCAGGCGAAGGCCACCATGGCACGGGCGGCATTGCCCTGCTCCATATCGATCTCGACCGCTTCAAACAGATCAATGACACGCTGGGACACGCCGCAGGCGATGCCATGCTGATCCATGCCAGCCAGGTGCTGCGCGAGAATTGCCGCTATACCGATTTCGTCGCACGGATCGGCGGGGATGAATTCGTTGTGGTTTCTACGGCAGGGCAGGACGATGTGTGCCTGGCCGAGATGGCCGACCGCATCGTTGTTGCCATGCGCAAGCCGACGCGCCATGAGGGCCATGAATGCCGCATCGGGGTCAGTGTCGGCATTGCTGTGGCGCGCGGCGATAACATTGATGTGCGCCAATTGCTCGTCAACGCCGATATCGCGCTCTATCGCGCCAAGGCACGCGGCCGCAACCGCTATGAGTTCTTCTCGGCGGCGCTGCAGGCCGAGGTGATCAACACCAAACGGGTGGCCGACGAAATCCTCAATGGGCTGGAAAACAATGCCTTTGTTGCGCATTACCAGCCGCAGTTCGATGCCCATAGCCATGACCTTGTCGGCGTCGAAGCACTGGCGCGCTGGCAGCACCCTGCAGAGGGTCTCAAGGGCCCCGACAGTTTCATGACCATTGCCGAGGAGCTGAGCGTGGTCGGCAGCATTGACGGGCTGATCCTCGATCAGACCCTGAGCGACCTCAGACGCTGGGACAAAATGGGGCTCAATGTGCCGCGGGCCTCGGTCAATGTGTCCCTGCGCCGGCTGGCCGATGACAGCCTGATCGATACGCTCAAGACGCTCGACATCCAGCCCGGGCGGCTGGCCTTCGAATTGGTGGAATCCATCTATCTCGATGAGAGCGATGGCATGGTCGGCTGGAACATCGACCACATCAAGGAGATGGGGATCGACGTCGAGATCGACGATTTCGGCACCGGCTATGCCTCCATCGTGTCACTCCAGAAGCTGCATCCCACACGCCTCAAGATCGACAGGCTGCTGGTGCAGCCCATCGTGTCCGAGCGCGCCCAGCGTCGCCTGGTTTCTTCGATTGTCGATATCGGCAAGTCGATGGGCATTGAGATCGTTGCCGAGGGCGTCGAGACCATGGAGCAGGCGGCGATCCTGCGCGATCTTGGCTGCGATATCCTGCAGGGCTATGCCTTTGCGCGGCCCATGGACCGCGCCACGCTTGAAACCTTCCTCAGCGCAGAAAGCTGGCGCCGCGCCTCGTGACGCAGCGCCTTGGGGTCAGTCGACCAGGAAATAGGTGATGGTCGAAACGACCCGGACCTTCTTGTCGATCTGCTTTTCCGGCCGGTCATTAGGAATCTCCACCGCCGGCAGCACTTCGAACACGCCCTGATTGGCCGTCTGGATATCGCCTACGCGTGCGCCTGACTCGGTCGCAAACTGTTGGGCGGTTTCCTTGGCGCGCTGGGTGGCTTCGGTCAGCATTTCGGATTTGAGGTCATTGATGCCAGTGAAGACGAAGGACGCGCCAGCGCTATAGGCGTCGGACGAGAAGACCACGCCCTGGCGCAGCAGATCGGCCACTGAACGGCTGGCTTCGGCCAGTTCGGTCACCTTGTCGGTCGTGACCAGCATGTCTTCGGTCAGGACGAAACGATATTCGTCGGGTGTCGAGCCGGCATTGTAACCCGCGGCGCGATCCTCAACGAGAACGTTCTGCACCTGGATTTCGGCATCGCCAAAGCCGCGATCGCCGAGGAAGGCGCGCACGGAACTCTCTGAATTTTCAAGGCTGGCGCGGGCCGCTTCGAGGCTCGGCCCGGTGGCGACAAAGCGGATAGGCCAGAAGCCGAGATCGGCCTGGACCGAACGCTCGCTCAGACCCTTGACCGTCACCACGCGCAAGGGCTGGCGGCTTTCGACCAGCGATGTGCCGACAAACCAGCCGGACAGGGCTATGCCTGCGGCAACGAAAAGCGCTGCAACAATACCAACCAATTTCATGGATCAACCCCCTATGTGCCCCTTGCAGAGTGCAAGCAGGACGCCCCGATCATGGCGCTTGCAAGGCATAGGATTGCCCGGCTGAACGGGACCTGAATAGAGGACAGACAGCAAAACGGCGGGCCCGGGACCCGCCGCAAAAGGCTCAGGCGACCTTGGAAATGTCGGGCACGGCGTCGAGCAACATGCGGGTATATTCGGCCTGCGGATTGTCGAAAATGGCGTCGGTTGCGCCCTTTTCAACCAACACGCCATTGTGCAGAACGCCCACCACGCTCGACATCTGGCGCACGACCGCAAGATTGTGGCTGATCAGCAGGTAGGTGAGGCCAAACTCTTCCTGGAGAGCCCGCATCAGATCAAGCACCTGCGCCTGCACCGACACGTCGAGCGCCGAGGTCGGCTCGTCGCAGACGATGAATTCGGGCTGGCTCGAGAGCGCGCGCGCAATGGCGATGCGCTGGCGCTGGCCGCCTGAGAATTCATGCGGGAATTTGCGCATGACCGATGGATCGAGCCGAACCTTGGCCAGCAGTTCGGCAACGCGATCCTGCACTTCGGAGCGGTTGCGCGCGATGCCCAAGGTCCGCATCGGCTCGGCCACGATGTCGGCCACACGCCAGCGCGGATTGAGGCTGGCATAGGGATCCTGGAAAATCATCTGCACGCGCTTGCGGCGCTCCTGATGGCCCTGGCCGCCGGCCCAGATATCGTGACCATCGACGAGGATTTTTCCCGCCGTGGGGCGCACAAGACCCACGATCATGCGAGCACAGGTCGATTTGCCCGAGCCGCTTTCGCCCACGAGACCGAAGGTCTGGCCCTTGGGGATGGAGAAGCTGACTTCGTTGACGGCGCGGAAAATCGTAGTCTTGCCGGGCAGCAGCTTCATGAAGCCGCCACCGCCGATTTCAAAGTCGCGGGTCAGACCGCGCACCTGCACATAGGCGCCGTCATCCTCGGGCAGTTCCGTCGCCGACATGGCATCGTCCTGCCGCGCGATGGTCGGGATGCTTTCGATCAGCTTGATCGTATAGGGTTGCTGCGGGCGGCGGATGATGTCGCCCACCGTGCCGGTTTCGACCACCTTGCCATGATGCATCACCACCATGCGATCCGCCGTCTGGGCGATGACGCCCATGTCGTGCGTAATCAGCATGACGGCGGCGCCGCGGCTGGCGCAGAGCTTTTTCAGCACCTTGATGATCTGGGCCTGCACCGAGACGTCGAGCGCCGAGGTCGGCTCGTCGGCAATGATCAGTTCCGGCTCGGCGGCGATGGCCAAAGCAATAACCACGCGCTGGCGCATACCGCCCGAAAACTGGTGGGGGTAGGAATTGATGCGCTCGGCGGCTTTGGGAATGCCGGCCTCGGTCAGAAGGTCGATGGCCTTTTGCCGTGCCTGCGCCTCGCTGAGGGGCAGATGCGTGCGGATGGTCTCGATCAGCTGCTCGCCCACGGTATAGAGG
>JAEYTY010000040.1 GCA_023433775.1 Pseudomonadota bacterium
ATCTACACCTATCAGGAATCCCAGCGCCCCGGCATTGAGGTTCGCGTGGATGAAGGAGGCATTTCCATTGATGGGAACGGCTGATTCGACATATCCCGACAAGCGCCTCGCCATCACCACGGCGCTGTCCGAAGAACTGGAACGTCAGGCGCAGTCCGGGGCAACTCGCATTGATATCGAGGCTCTGGCCGAGGCGGTGGAAACCGCGCTCGAAACAGACCCTCCCATCGCCGAGGGCAAGCGCCCCAGCGAACTCAACGCCACCAATGATGATTGATTAGAGAATAGGCGGCCTTGTTCAGGCCGCCTTTCCTTCGCGTACGGCCTTGCTCACCGCCGCGCGGGCATTCTGGATGCTGGCGAAATGCTGGCCATCAATCGGGAATGCTGGCAGCTTCACGGCCACAAACCGGAAGCCGCCATTATCAGGCACGACGACGCCCAGGGGCTCGCCGGCCACTTCAATCACTGTGGGCCTCTGACTTCCGGCCCGATTCAAACTGTTTTCCTGCATGGGTGGATTCTCCACTTGCGCGTCGGAAAGATTGAACAAGCATCAGAACAGGGGTTCTGGGCTCAATCGACCGGACACGCGGATTCTATCGAAACTGTGAGACGAAGGTGTGACGGAGATCACATTCGTTTCGAGCGACAGGACCCTTGCCAGCGTTTGGCGCCATGAAGATGAAATACGACGGTCGAACAGACGGCATGGATGGTGAAGGACGGCGATGTAGTCATCGTTGCTTCTCTCCTGCAGTGTGGGACACGTCTGGCCCGACCCTTATGGGCGAGCACAGGCAAGATAGGGCAATGCGATTCTGATTTCCAGAGCGCCGCCATGCGCAAATGCATCAAAAAGCGAAAAAGCCTGCTCGACTTTCGTCGGGGATTAGTAATCGGACTTATTGAGTCATATTAACGCCCGCCGCTTGCGACTTGAACTGGCACGCGCAATCTGGTGTTTTACCCGCCTTGGGGAGGCCGCCTGTTTCAGGCGGTGGGGCAGGAGTAGATCACGTGTCGCAGGATGAGCTGCCGACGGCAGGGCGTAAGAAGCCGGGCGTAAAGCCGTCGGGCAAGCCGACGCTGAAGACCATTGCCCAGATGACGGGGCTGGCGGTCACCACCATTTCTCGCGCGCTCAACAATGCCCCCGAACTTGCCCAGGAAACCCGCGACCGCGTGCAGAAGATCGCCGCCGAAATCGGCTATTTGCCCGATCGCGCTGCTCTCCGCCTCAAGACCGGGCGCACCAATGTCATCTCGCTGGTGCTCGAGCCCGACGAGCAGATTTATGGCTTTGGCACGTCACTGGTCACCGGCATCACCGAGGCGCTGCGCGACACGGCCTATCATCTCGTCATCACGCCGCTCTTCCGCAATGTCGAGCCGATCGAGCCCATCCAGCATATCGTGCGCAACCGCATGGCCGACGGGGTCATCTTCTCCAAGGCCGAAAGCTTTGATGATCGCATCCGCTTTCTCATCGACAATGATTTCCCCTTCACCAGCCATGGCCGCACGCTCTGGCCCGAGCAGCACAGCTTTGTCGACTATAACAACGAGGCCTATGCCTATGGCGCCACGAAGCGCCTGGCCGAAAAGGGCTGCCGCAAGGTGTCGATCATCCTGCCCGAAAGCGCGCTGACCTATACCGAGCACCTGAAAGCCGGCATTGAGCGCGGCGCGCGCGAAACCGGCATTGCCTTTGAATTTGCTGCCGACGTCAATCTCGGCAGCGCCACGGACGCCATCCGCAATTATGTCATCAAGCGTTCCAAGCGCCCCGATGCCCCCGAAGGCTATGTCTGCGCCTCGGAAATTTCAGCGCTGGCGGTGATCGCCGGACTCAATGAAGCTGGCTATCAGGTGGGCTCGACCGCCCATGTCGTCACCAAGCAGTCGAGCGCCATGTTCCGCCAGTTCCAGCCTGCGGCTGAATCGGTGCAGGAAGATTTCATCGAGGCGGGCCGCCATCTCGGCCGCATCCTGCTGCGCAATATCGCCGGCGATACCGAAGGCCTGCAATATATCGCCCAGCCCAAATTCGAGTGGGAAAACTGAGGGCGCCGCCTCCCGCCATTCGAGCATAGCTCTCAGGGCCTCCTTCACCTCCAATCGCTCCACTGGAGCGATTGGCCCGTGGGGCGGTTCAGGAGCCCTCCAGTTCCTCGCGCAGCAATTCCAGCTCCAGCCACTGTTCTTCCGCCGCCGCCTTCTTCGCCTCGGCAGCTTCCAGCAGTTTTGACTTTGCCGCAAACCCGTTCGGGTCCTTGGTGTAAAGCGCCGGGTCGGCCAGCGCGGCATTGAGCGCAGCGATCTCGGCCTCCAGCTTGGCAATGTCCTTGGGCAGGGTTTCGAGCGCGTGCTTTTCCTTGAAACTCATCTTGCGCTTGGCGACGAACGGCGCCGCCGTCTGCACCATGGCGGTCTTGCCGGGGCGATGCGCCTTGAGCGTGTCGCGGGCCATCACGCCTTCGCCGCGCTGGATCACCATGTCCGAATAACCGCCGGCATATTCGGTCCAGTCGCCATTGCCCTCGGCAATGATGATCGATGTGGCGACACGGTCGAGGAAGTCGCGGTCATGACTGACGACGATCACGGTGCCCGGATAGTCGGACACCATTTCCTCAAGCAGATCGAGCGTTTCGAGATCGAGATCGTTGGTGGGTTCGTCCAGCACCAGGAAATTTGAGGGCAGGGACAGGGCCCTCGCCAAAGCCACGCGGGCGCGCTCGCCGCCCGATAGCTTGCCGATCGGGGTATTGGCCTGTTCGGGATTGAACAGAAAATCCTTCATATAGCCGATGACATGCTTGGGCTGGCCATTGATCTGGAGCGTGTCGCTGCCCCCTCCGGTCAGCGCCTCGCGCAGCCGCGTTTCGGGATGAAGCTTGGCGCGGCCCTGGTCGAGCATGGCCAGTTCAAGCGCCGAACCCAGCTTGATCGTGCCGCTGTCGGGCTCAAGCATCCCGGTCAGCATCTTGATCAGCGTGGTCTTGCCCGCGCCATTGGGGCCGACAATGCCGATCCGGTCGCCGCGCAGCACGCGGGTCGAAAAATCGCCCACAATGACGCGCTCGCCATAGCGCTTGGTGATGTTTT
Organism: Pseudomonadota bacterium; assembly: GCA_023433775.1. Classification (GTDB taxonomy): domain Bacteria; phylum Pseudomonadota; class Alphaproteobacteria; order Rhizobiales; family Devosiaceae; genus Devosia. The sequence goes on from JAEYTY010000040.1 coordinate 3,112, forward strand.
CGGCTTCCACCACCAGCGCGCCGGAGGTGCGGCCCTCAGCCACCTGCATATTGACCGAGCCGGTAACGCGGCGCTGCTCGCGCCGCTCCTGGCGCAGATTGCCCAGCCTTTCGAGGCGGCCAACATTGCGCTTGCGTCGCGCGGTGACGCCATAGCGCAGCCAGTGTTCCTCGCGCACGATCTGGCGGTCGAGCTTGTGGCGGTCGCGCTCTTCTTCCTCGAGCACAGCGTCGCGCCATTCCTCAAAGGCACCAAAACCCTTGTCGAGGCGGCGCGTCACGCCGCGGTCCAGCCACACGGTGGAGCGGGTGAGATCGGAGAGGAACCGCCGATCATGGCTGATCAGCACCATGGCCGAGCGCATGGAATCCAGTTCGGCTTGCAGCCATTCGATCACCGGCAGGTCGAGATGATTGGTCGGCTAATCCAGCAGCAGCACATCGGGCTTGGGGGCAAGCACCCGCGCCAGCGCGGCGCGGCGTCCTTCGCCGCCCGAAAGCGTCTTCGGATTTTCCGTGCCATTGAGCCCGAGCGAGCTAAGCAGATATTGCGCGCGATATTCGTCATCGCCCGGCCCGAGCCCGGCTTCGACATAGTCCAGCGTCGTCTTATAGGCCGAAAGGTCCGGCTCCTGCGGCAGGTAGCGCACGGTGGCGCTGGGCTCGACAAAGCGCACGCCGCTATCGTGGCCCACATCCCCCGCGGCGATCTTGAGCAGGGTGGATTTGCCCGATCCATTGCGGCCGACCAGCGCGATGCGCTGCCCTGGCGAGACGATCAGTTCGGCGCTTTCCAGCAGCCGCGTGCCGCCAAAGGTGAGGGCGATATTTTGCAGGGAGAGAAGCGGGGGCGCGGCCATGGTTTTTCCGGGTGAAAGCTGGGCCGGATAGAGCATAGGCCCGGCACCAGATCAATGCGGCCCGGTTGCAGGGCCATGTATCGGCAATGAAAAGGCCGATCAGGACGTTGAGGATCCTGATCGGCCGGGGGAGACGGTAGCAGCAAGCCCCGTCATCTGTCTGGTGTGCGGCCCACAGGCCCCAGGGGGTCGCTGCACCACGACCCCTATCAATCATGCGTAAACATGATTGTCAAACTCATATTTGATTTGGCTAGGCGATCAGGCCCACAATGTCGCCGTCTTCATTGGCATTGACCGCTTCCAGCGTGGTCAGCCCCAGACGGTCGCGGATCGAGCGCTTTTTGCGCGCGAGATCAGCAATCGTATATTTCGCCAGCACTTCGAAAAAGGCACCAAGCGCTTCACGCAACGCGCCGTTGAGGTCGCATTCCCCGATCAGCGGGCAATCCGCGCCATCTTCAAAGCACTCTGCCAGCGCAAAATTTTCCTCGGTCAGGCGGATGGTGTCGAGCAGGGTAATCTGGTCGGCAGCCTTGCCCAGCTTGATGCCGCCATGCCGACCGCGCACGGTTTCCAGCAGCCCGTTTTCGACCAGTGGCTTGATCAGCTTGAACAGGAAGAGTTCGGAAATGCCATAGGCCCGGGCGATCTCGGCCACACGGCTCAGGCCCGGCTCGTTGACAGCACAGTAAACCAGCGTGCGGATGGCGTAATTGGATTGTCGGGTCAGTCTCACAGGCGATCCTTGTCGTCATCGGCATATGATCCGGAGCCAGCCGGACCGCGTATTTGATCCGTCTAGCTTATAACCATTCTAAAGATTGTCAATGAAACATGAAGCCCGAAATCATGTTTAAAAACGGCATAAAGCCGCTCTGGACAGCATTTTAAATTCCGCCTATGCACTTAAGCGGGGAGGGTAGCAATGTCGAAAACTGTTACGCGCGCTACATTGAGTGAAACAGTGGTCACAAGGACAGGCATGGCCAGGTCCGAGGCGGCAGACATATCCGACCGCATGTTCGAACTGATCGGTGAAGCGCTCATGCAGGGCGAAACCGTCAAGCTGACAGGTTTTGGATCGCTGCAGGTCCGCTCCCGTGCCGAACGCATCGGCCGCAATCCGCGCACCGGCGACACACACCGCATCACGGCCCGTCATACGGTTGTCTTTACGCCCGGCGCAAAGCTGCGCGCCGCGCTCGATTCCAAGGTCTGATCTGGCGATTGAACGACGGCGCCGGACAGGGTTCAGCGCCGCGTCACCTTAGGCGCTTCAGGCGCCGCTCGATGTTAACAGTCTGTTAGCATCATCGGGCAAAGTGAGACGCACGCCACGCGCCAGACTCTGCACCTGCTCAACCGAAGTTGCCGAGGCAATCGGCGCGCTGACGCCGGGCTGTGCCACCAGCCAGGCCAGCGCAACTTCAGCCGGTGTCGCGTCCAGTTCTGCACTAACCTTGTCCAGCGCCTCAAGAATTTTGAATCCCTTGGCGTCCAGATATTGCCCCGCGCCACCGCCCCGCTGCGACTTGCCGAAATCGTCCTTGCTGCGATATTTCCCGCTCAGAAAGCCCGAGGCAAGGCTATAGTAAGTGATTGATCCGACGTCGTTTTTCTCAAGAAAGGGCAGCAGCGCCGCAAACTCTTCACGGTCATAAAGATTGTAGCGCGGCTGGGTCACCTCATAGCGCGGCAGGGTCTTGATGATCGAGGTTTCCAGCGCCTCCTCCATCATCTTGGGCGAATAGTTCGACGCCCCGATCACCCGCACCTTGCCCTCGCGGATCAGCTGGTCATAGGCCTCCAGCGTCTCCTCATGGCTGGCGGAAGCATCCGGCCAGTGGCTGAAGTAGAGATCGACATAATCGGTCTGCAACCGGCCCAGCGAAGCCTCAATCGAGGCCCGGATTGCATCGCGTTTCAGCCCGCCGGGATTCTTGGCCGAATTGACCTTGGTAAAGAGGTGAATTTTCTCGCGATTGTTCCGCGATTTCAGCCACTTGCCGATGATCGTCTCGCTCATGCCCGGCGGGTTTCCGGGCACCCAATTGGGGTAGCCTTCAGCCGTATCAATGGCCGTAAATCCCGCCTCGACATAGGCATCGAGGATGTCAAAACCCCGCGCCTCGTCGACGGTCCAGCCAAACACATTGCCGCCCAGTACCAGCGGTTCGATAACGAGATCACTGCGTCCCAATGGCCGACGATTCATGGTTCTGCTCCTTCAATGGCAGAAAGCTAAACGCTCCCGCCCCCGTTACGTTCGCTGCGCTGGCTCAATCAGGTCCCAGCGATTGCCATAAAGATCCTCAAACACGACGACGCTGCCATAGGCCTCGTGCCGCGGCGCTTCGATAAAGGACACGCCGGCCGCTTTCATGCGCTCATAGTCACCGGCAAAATCCTCGGTCTCGAGAAAAAGCATCACCCGTCCGCCTGCCTGTCTGCCGATGACGTTTTGCTGCTCTTGCCCGTCGGCTTGCGCCAGCAATAGCCGCGCACCGCGCCCGCCGGGCGGCGCCACGACAACCCAGCGCTTCTGCCCGCCAAGCGGCGTGTCTTCGAGCAGCGAAAACCCCAACTTGTCTCGGTAAAACCCTATGGCGTCGTCATAATCAGCGACGACCAGCGCGATAGTAGCAATGGATTGGCTCATTCGCCATCGATTACCCACCGCGCAAGCCCGGTCAAGCGGCGGAAATGTATCCGAACGGTTCTTTTGAAATCCGTCCAATGCTGTGGATTGCCCCGACATGGACAATGCAGTTGACCAATTGGTCAACAATTCCCATTGCGCTCCCCTGATTTCTACGCTTTTGTGTCGCCCAAGCCTCCGGCGCTCACCCGCTGAGAAGGACAAGAATCAGGAACGGAGACCATTATGCACTCATCACTGACCCGCCTCGCGGCGGCGCTTATTGCCACGACAATGCTCGCGGGCGTTGCCAATGCCGAAACGATCCGCTGGGCGCGTTCGTCCGATGCGCTGACCCTCGACCCCCATTCGCAGAACCAGGGCAATACCCACACTGTCGCCCACCACATCTACGAAACGCTGCTGGGCCGCGACAATGATGGCAATCTGACCCCGCGTCTCGCCACCGAATACGGCCTCAAGGAAGGCGACCCGACGGTTTGGGTCTTCAAGCTGCGCGAAGGCGTCAAATTCCACAACGGCAATGATTTCACCGCCGAAGACGTGGTCTATTCGATCGAACGCGCCAAGAGCGAATTCTCGAATATGAAGCAGCTGCACGCCGAAGTTGAATCGGTGACCGCTGTCGACGACTACACCGTCGAATTCCAGATGACCGGTCCTGCGCTCATCTACCCGAACAACCTCACCAATACCTTCATCATGGACAAGACCTGGTCGGACGAGAACGATCTCGCCGTGGTCCAGGATTTTGCCAGCGGCGCGACCAATTACTCGGTCCTCAACACCAACGGCACCGGCCCCTATACGCTGGTCTCGCGTGAAGTCGATGTGAAGACCGTGCTGACCTATAACGATGCATGGTGGGGCGATGCGCCTGCTGTGACTGACATCGAATATTTCGTCATTGCCGACCCGCAGACCCGTATCTCGGCTCTGCTGTCGGGCGAAGTCGACATCGTGCAGGACGTTCCGCCGCAGGACATCGAGCGCCTCAGCAACACTGAAGGCTTCAAGGTCGAGATCGGCCCTGAAAACCGCTTCATCTATTTCGGCTACAAGTTTGGCGAAGAGCCGCTTAAGTCGTCCAACATCACCGACTCCAACCCCTTCAACAACCCGCTGGTTCGCGAAGCCATGGA
>JAEYTY010000049.1 GCA_023433775.1 Pseudomonadota bacterium
GCCATGGCGTGGCCACCGCCCTTGGGGATAAGGCCGGCATCGACGGCGGCGATGACGGCGCGGCCGAGATCAACACCGGGCATGGAACGACCGGAGCCGGTGCCCGTGCCATCGGGATGGAGGGCAATGGCGAAGCTGGGGCGCTCAAAGCGTTCGCGCAAGCGCGCGGCAACGAGGCCGACAACGCCGGGGTGCCAATTGGCCGAGGCCAGAACCAGCACCGAGGGCCCCTCGCCTGCCCCGATTTCGGCTTCGGCAACGGCGGTCGCTTCGGCGACAGCTTCGACCTCAATTCGCTGGCGCTCGGAATTGAGTTCATCAAGTCGGGCGGCGATGACCATGGCTTCATGTTCGTCATCAAGGGCGAGAAGGCGGGTGCCGAGCGCGGCGTCGCCAATGCGGCCGCCGGCATTGATGCGTGGGCCGATGAGAAAGCCAAGATGATAGGGATTGAGCGGGCCGCTGAGGCGAGCGGCAAGGCCGAGCGCCGAGAGGCCGGGCTTTTTGCCCTGCCGGGCGACTTCGAGGCCGCGAATGACAAAGGCGCGATTGAGGCCCACCAGGGGAACGACGTCGCAGATGGTGGCCAGCGCGACCAGATCGAGCAGGGTCAATAGGTCGGGGAGCTTCGTTTCGCCGGCATTGCGAAGCGTGCGGTTGACGGCGACCAGCGCCATGGAGGTGACGCCGGCGGCGCAGAGATAGGACAGGCCGGAAATATCGTCTGGACGATTGGGATTGACCAGCGCATTGGCCTCGGGCAGCGCGTGATCGGCCAGATGGTGGTCGATCACCAGCACGTCGGCGCCACGCTGGCGGGCATGGGCGATGGGGGCGAGGCTGGTGGTGCCGCAATCGAGCGTGATGATGAGCGTAGCGCCGGCATCGATCAGCTTGTCCATGGCCGCAATATTGGGGCCGTAGCCTTCAAAGATGCGGTCCGGAATATGCACCTGCGGCTCGATGCCGAAATGGCGCAGATAGCGGGTCATCAGGGCACAGGAACAGGCGCCATCGACATCGTAGTCGCCAAACAGCGCGATGGATTCGTGATTGGTTATGGCCATGGCGAGGCGCTCGGCCAGCGCGTCCATGGCGGTGAGCGTCGATGGATCGGGCATGAGCGCGCGAATGGTCGGCTCGAGATAGGCGGCAGCGTCATCAATGCCGACATCGCGGCCGGCGAGAATGCGGGAGAGAATATCGGACACACCAGCGCGCTGGGCGATGGCGATGGCATTGCGCGCGCCGGCTGCGTCGAGCCGGTCAATCCAGGCGCGCCCGGTGACGGACTGGGTAACATCGAGAAAAGGGCGCGGTGTTTCGGGCATGGCTGAGGGTTAGGGGATTTTGCGGAAGGTGGGAAGGGGAGCCGGTTTCGCAATATCGCAAAAGGCCCCTGTCCGCGGCGGCCTTCTCAGTTTGCCTGGGGGCCGATGCCTTCAACAAGAATGCTGACCAGGTCCCGGATGCGGGCCTCATCGAAGGGCTCGCCGGCTAGTATGTTGAGCATGGCCTGGCCATACACGGCGAGCAGAACCAGCGCCATGAAATCCGCATCACGGTCGGAGCGGATGAGGGATTGCTGCTGACCCAATGACACCAGATCGCGCATGAGGCCCTGGAAAGATGGGCGATCACCGGGCGGGGTGCGTGTTGGTCGGCTCGCCGGGCTGAGCGCAAGGCGCGCCAGCGCCGGATTGGCCATGCACCAATGGGCGCTTTGCAGCAGGACATGTTGGATCAAGTCGATGGCGTTTTCGCCCTTGGCCATGCGCGCGCGATAGCCAGCCTGGCTCGCCTCCACCGCCGCGATTAGCGCATAGGCGATGTCTTCCTTCGAGGCGAAATGATTGTAGAGCGTCTTGCGGGTGAGCCCAGCGCTGCGGGCGATGTCCTCCATTGAAGTCTGATCCAGCCCTTGCTTGAGGAAAGCTGAATGGGCTGCCTCAAGAATGAGGTTGCGGGAGCGATCAGTTCTGGTCGGGCTTGTCATGATTACACACTAGTGTATTTATACATGCGTGTAAATATGAGGACGACAGGATGCTCACCGAGTTTGGACCCGAAATCTGGATTGCTGACGGGCCAGTCGTCATAGGCGGCGCGGGATTTCACTATCCGACACGAATGGCGCTGATGCGCCTGACCGATGGAACACTGCTGATCTGGTCGCCGACGGCGTTGACTGCGGAATTGCGCGAGGCGGTGGACGGTCTTGGGCGGGTCGGTTTCATCCTGCCGCCCAATTCGCTGCACCACACTTTTCTCGGTGAATGGCAGGAGGCTTTTCCCGAGGCAGTGGTATTGGCGCCGCCGGGATTGCGGGAGAAGCGGACGGATATCCGGTTTGACGGCGACATCGCCGACGGGCCGCATGAAGAATGGGGCGATGAAATCGAGGTTGTCGTCGTGCACGGCAATGCCATTACCGAAGAGGCCGTGTTTTTCCATCTGCGGAGCGGAACGGTGCTGTTTGCCGACCTGATCCAGCATTTGCCAAGGCGCTGGTATCGCGGCTGGCGGGCGCTGGTAGCGCGGCTGGACCTAATGAGTGGCGATGAGGCAGCGGTGCCGCGGAAGTTTCGTGTGGCGTTTTGGGACAAAGCGGCGGCACGGGCTGCGGTGGCTCGGATCTTGGAGTGGCCGAGCCAGGCAGTGCTGATTGCGCACGGCGCGCCGATAAGAAGCGACGCGGCGGCGTTTTTGCGGCGGGCCTTTGGGTGGTTATTGGGAAGGGGCACCTAATCCGCCGGAGTTAGGTAATCACCGTGGATCCAACCTATTGAACCATCCGTCATGGACACACCAAACCAACGGCCGGACCGCTGGACCGGCGAGATAACAGTTCCCTGCACGACCTTTGCGACGATGGCGGAACTGGTTGTGGGGTCCGCGCGAACATTGAGGGACTGAACGGCCACCTGCACATAAAGCGTCTGATCCGGCTCTTCGTCGTCGTCATCACCGCCAAAAATAGCGCATCCAACCAAGAGAACTAAAAAGCCAGGCAGGCTAAGCCAGCGAAACTTTTTCTTTCCCTCCACCGCTCGGCTACCTGGCGTGCCGCGCCTTGATCCATCTTGTGGTCTGGCTCCAGGAGCGCATGACCACGGTGCTGGTTTCGACGCTTTTGCGGCGGAGTTTTACGCCGTCGATCAGGCTGCCATCGGTGATGCCGGTGGCGGCGAAGAGAACGTCGCCGGCGGCGAGTTCGGACACATCATAGATGCGGTTGGGGTCGGTGATGCCCATTTCATGGGCGCGGCCGCGCTTGGCGGGGCTGTCGAGGATGAGCTTGCCCTGCATCTGGCCGCCAATGCAGCGCAGAGCCGCAGCGGCGAGGACGCCTTCCGGCGCACCGCCGGAGCCGAGATAGATATCAACGCCCGTATCGTCGGTGTTGACGGCATGGATGACGCCGGCGACGTCGCCATCGCTGAGGAGTTTTACAGCAACACCCGCGGTGCGCAGCTCTTCGAGGAGGCCCGCGTGGCGGGGGCGATCGAGGACGATGGCGGTGATTTCGGAGAGAGGAACACCCTTGGCCTTGGCGAGCGCGCGAACATTTTCTGTGGCAGACCAGTCGATATGGACCGTATCGGGCGCGTATTCGGCACCGATGGCAATCTTGTGCATATAGACATTGCGGGCGACGTTGAGCAGGCCGCCACGCTCGGCCATGGCCAGCACGACAATGGAATCGGGCTGGTTCTTGGCGCAGAGGGTGACGCCTTCGAGCGGGTCGACGGCGATATCGACCTCGGGTCCCTGCCCCGTGCCCACGGCCTGGCCGACAAAGAGATCGTCACATTCAAACTCTTCGCCTTCGCCGATAACGATCCGGCCGGATATGGCGACGCGGTCGAGCTCGGCTTTCATGGCGGCGACAGCGGCGTCGTCGGCAGCCTTTTCATCGCCCTTACCACGCCATTCGGCAGCAGCGATGGCCGCACCTTCGGTGACGCGGACCATTTCGAGCGTCAGGGTACGATGCAGGTTCGCGGCGCTTTTGGCGCTCTCGCCCTTGCTCAGCTTCATCGTCACTCTCCCCAGGCCGGGGCGAGACTCAGAGCTTCTCGATCCGGATCAATTGTGGCTGGCCGACAATGAACCCATCGGCAGCAATCTGCGCAAGCGATTCACGCACCGATGATTCCAAAGTCTGTTGAGTAATCATCACGACAGTTCGCGTTGGCGAACCATCGGGCGCGACGGCTTTAGCGCTCAAATCGGACCGCTGAATGACAGAGTCGATGGAAATGGACTTTTCACCCATTCGGGCGGAAATCGCCGCGAGGGCGCCGGGCACATCCTTGGCGGAGAGGCGGATATAGAAACCACCTTCATGCGGCCGCGCTGGTGCTTCGGCGAAGGGCAAAAGTTCGTCGCTGGGCACGCCCAGCGGGGGCACGCGGGTGCCGCGGGCTATGTCAAGAATGTCCGAAAGCACCGAGGACGCCGTGGGCGGACCACCGGCGCCGGGACCGGCGAGCAGCAGCTCATGCACATGGTCAGTTTCGAGCGCCACGGCGTTCATGACGCCATCGACACCGGCAATGGCGCTGCCCTTGGGCACGAAGGTGGGGTGGACGCGCTGTTCGATGCCACCTTCGGAGCGCTGGGCAATGCCGAGCAGCTTTATCTTGTAGCCCAGATCCGCCGCGACCTTGATGTCATGCTGGGTGATGCCCGAAATGCCCTCGATGCGCATTTGGTCCGGCGCGAGTTCGTAGCCGAAGCAAAGGGTGGCGAGGATGGAGAGCTTGTGGGCGGTGTCAAAACCTTCGACGTCAAAGGTCGGGTCGGCCTCGGCATAGCCGAGGGCCTGCGCATCCTTGAGGCAGTCGGCAAAGGAAATATCCTCATTGCCCATGCGGGTCAGGATGTAATTGCAGGTGCCGTTCATAATGCCGAAGACCTTGGCGATGCGGGCCGAGCCAAGGCCTTCGCGCAGGGTTTTGATGACGGGAATGCCGCCAGCAACGGCCGCCTCGAAGCCGAGCTGGGCTCCGGATTCTTCAGCGAGGCGCGCGAGTGAGCCGCCATGCTTGGCCAGCAGCGCCTTGTTGGCGGTGACCACCGGGCGGCCGATTTCGAGGGCTGCCTTGACAGCGGCATAGGCCGGGCCGTCTTCGCCACCGATGAGCTCGACGAAAAGGTCAATGCCGTCGGACTTGGCGAGGGCGACGGGATCGTCGAACCATTCGAGGCTGGAAATGTCGATGCCGCGATCGCGCGAACGGGACCGGGCGGCGACGGCGACAACTTCAAGCTGGCGGCCCAGTTTTCGGGTCAGCTCGGTGCCGTCCTTTTGCAGGATGCGCACAAGGGTGGCGCCGACATTGCCAAGACCGGCGACGCCGATCCGCAGCGGCGCCTGGGCATTGGCCTCGCCGAATTCGGCCATGGCCTTGAGGATGCGCGTCCGCGTGTCACTGCGCGGTTCGCGGCCATCGCGCAGATCGAAAACAAAGAGCGGATCACCCGCAACGATGCGGCCGAAACGGGTGGGCGTCCAGCCGCGGGCGGCGATAAAGGACTCAACGGACTGGCGGAAGGAAGCAATGTCACTCATGGGGCGACATGTGCATAGGAAATTGCCTAGAGGTCAATAGGAGTTTAGGTGGAAAGCGGGCCGGCGCTGACGCCGGCCCCAAGGTGTTATTGTTTCGCCGCAGCGGCAGCGCGACCGACCTCGGCCATGACCTCTGGAAAACCCCAGCGCAGGGACCGCGGGGTTACTGCACCGCTCACGGCCATGGTGATTTCTTCGCCCACGATATTGGTATAGGCCCCTTTGACAACCAGGGGCGACAGACCGATCAGATCCATGGAGAAGAAATCATCAGCAGACTTTTGATCATTGAAGAAGCTGATGAGCAATTCTGCAGGAATGCGGTCAAAATTCTCGTAGCTGACGAAATAGGAAATGCCGGTGTCGTTGAGGGGGGCATCCGGCGCGGGCGGAGCAGGAACAAGCCCGATATCGGCAAAGAGCTGAACGCGCGGATCGCCTTCGAGGCGGACCGAGACCTGCCCGTCATTGCGGTTGACGATATTGGCAAAGACAGCGCCCTCTGCCTCCGGGTGTTTCGCCAGCTCGGCCTTGAGAAAGGTTTCGGTATCGGCGATCAGGGCGGCGGCTTCCTGTGAGAGACCCAGCGCCTGGCCGGTCAGCGTCACGACCTGCTGCCATGACGCGAACCATGGCTTGTCGGGATAAGCGACAACCGGGGCAATATTGCTGAGCAACTCATACTCATCAGCGGTCAGCCCCGAATAGGGCGCGATGATAATGTCGGGATGAAGGGCTGCGATGGCCTCGATGGGCGGCTCGGTGGCGTTGGGCAGGATGGTGGGCATGGAAAGCCCGCCATCCTTGATGGCTGCCTCCGTCCAGGGCAGCAGGCCGTCTTCGCCTCCGCCATAGGCAAAGAAGGGCATTCCGACAGGGGTGACGCCGAGATCGATGACGACATCCTGTGCCGACCAGCCCCAGGTGACCACGCGCTCGGGCTTTGTCTCGATGGTGGTAACACCGAGAGCGTGTTCCACGGTGAGCGGGAATGTGTCTGCGGCACTGGCGGCCAGAGTTGTGGTGCCGAGGGCAGCGACAGCGAGAAGGGTTTTGGCAATAGGGAACATTTGAATCCAGCTAGGAGGTTAGTTTTTGGAGGCGGCGGCGGCTTCCGCGATGAGGCGGATATATTCGGGATAGCCCCAGCGCAGGGAGAGAGCGCTTGGCGGGGAAACAGAATTGATGAGTTCGGCGCCGACAACGCGGGCAATGGCCCCCTTGGCGATTTGCGAAGAAGGCGGCGTCCGTTTCCGGCGTTTCGAAATAGGTGATCAGCACATCGCTGGTCAGCTTATCGAAGTTTTCGTAACTGAGGATGAACCAGAGATCATTGCCATCGGCCAGTTCAGAGACGCTGGGCGCGGAGATGAGACCCGCATCGACGAGAAATTTCACGCGCGAATCGGCATTGCCGTAGACATTGATCTCGCCATTCCATTCGGCGATGGCGGCGAACGTGGTGTCGCCGAGGATCGGGTATTTTGCGGTTTCATCGGCGATGAATTGCTGGAGATCGGCGACCAGTGCCTCGGCCTCCTGGGTGCGGCCCATGGCCTTGCCGGTGATCCTGATCGTGTCCTGCCAGGACGTGTCCCATGGCGTTTCGGGGAAAGCCACGACAGGCGCGATGCCGCTCAGCACCTTGTACTGGTCTTCGGTGAGGCCGGAATAAACCGCGAGAATGAGATCAGGCTTCAGTGCCGCGATAGCTTCAATCGGCGGCTCATTGGTGGCCGGCAGAATTGTGGGGAATGGGACGCCCAGCGCGGCGACCGCCTCTTTCGTCCAGGTCAGCGCGCCATTTTCATCGCCACCATAGGTGAAGTGGGGAATGGCCACCGGCACCTCGCCCAGCGCAATGACCGCGTCCTGGGTGGACCAGCCCCAGGTGACAATGCGCTGCGGCTTGGCGGGAATGATGGTTTCGCCATAGGCGTGGGGAATGGTGACCGGGAAGGGCTGTGCCAAGGCGCCGGTGATCAAACCAAGGCTGATCAGGACCGGGAGGACGAGATAACGCAAAAACATAAATCACCTGATGCATGGAGGTGAGGACTCCATACAAAAGGTGATCTACGTTGTCATGTTATTTGAGCCGACTCAGGCAGCGATAGCAAATTCGAAATCATCGTCCTTAGAATCGCGCTTGCCTCGTGCTGGCAGGGGCATAGAAGAGAGCAATGGAACAAAAGCTGTCAGGCACGCAAAAACGTAACCGAAGTGGCGAGGCGACGCGGGCGCGTATCGTTGACGCTGCCATTTCGCTGATGGCAGATCGGGGCTTTGCCGGCATTACACTGCAGGCTGTGGCCGCTGAGGCGGGGGTGCTCTATGGCAATCTCACGCATCATTACTCGACCCGCGACAAGCTGATCGAAGCGCTGCTTGAGGCGCTGCTGGAGCGGTATCGGGCGGAGTTTGCCGGGCTGGCCGCCGCGATTGCCAAGGGGCAGGACGGATCGCTGCGCAAGATCGTTGACTGGCTGTTGAGAGATGCCACGGAGAAGGAAACGGGCCCGGTTTTTCTCGAACTCTGGGCTATGACAAACCATATGCCCGAGATCGCCTCGGCTATGGAGGCGCTCTACGACGAGGCTGTAAATGCCTGTATTGCGGCGCTCGGCGTTTCGCAGGAGGCCGCCGCGGCGAGCGGGTTGCGCAGCGCGCTTTACCTGCTCGGAACTGTACTGGAAGGCAGCTCAGCGATTTTTTCGAGCCGCAGGAGAGACACGGATATCTATCGTGGATTTCGCGGCGAGGCGTTCAATACCTTGGTCGGCGTTTTGGAAGACCGGCTGAACAAGGCCCGGGCATTGATGGCTCAGGCGTCCCTGCCCGCGCCTGATTGAGGGTCAGCCGCCACGGGTGAGCAGCACCATGACTTCATAGTGCTCTGTGTGCGGAAACATGTCGAACAGACGAATGCGCTGTGGATTATAGGACGGCAGCGTCGCGAGGTCGCGGGCGAGCGTCACGGCGTTACAGCTTGAATAGATGATGGTCTCAGGGCCCGATGCCTCGAGCGTCTGGCAGAGAGTATCGCCAAGGCCGCGCCGGGGCGGATTGACGATGATCGCGTCGGGGGACTGGCTTGCCTGGATAGAAGTGGCGTCGCCCACCGAAAATGTCACGTCCGAAAGTCCGGCTTCGACGGCGCTGAGCCGGGCGGATTCCACGGCGGGGGCGCTGACCTCGACGCCATGGACTTTGCGACCGGGGGCAGCCACATGGAGGGCGAAGCCACCGACGCCGCAATAAAGATCCCAGACCGAGCGGGCATCAACTTCATCGACCCACTTCCGGGCCTGCCGATAGAGGCCGATGGCAATATCGGTATTGGTCTGGAAGAAGCTGGCGGGCTGGAGGTGGAGGACGAGATTCTCCAACCGCATGGCGAGTGTCGCCTCGCCGCTGAGCGGGATTTCTTCGCTGCCCTCGAGCACGGCCTTGTGCTCGGGCAGAAGATTTGCGGTGACGACCCCGAGCCTGGGGAGATCGGCGAGAAGGCCGGCCAGGAATTTGCGCATACGACCAAGAGGCTCGGTCGAGCGCAGGACGAAGCGCAACATCAGTTCGCCATCGGGAGATTCAGTCAGCAATACGTGTTTGAGTTCGCCGCGCCGCGTCGGAACATCATAGGGGGTAATGCGGGCCCGGGAGATGAAAGCGGCAATCGGCGCAAAGGCAGCGCGGAGGCCCGGCGAAAGAATGCCACAGAGGGCAAGGTCGACGCCCTGCCCTGCTTCATCGAGAATGCCCAGGGTCGGATTGTCCGCAGAGCCGCCGACGACCATTTTGGCCTTGTTGCGGAAATTGTCGGGCCGGCTGACCATCGGCGGCAGCCATTCCGCATCGGTCCAACCGGCGAGCAGGCTGCGGGCGTGGTCGAGTTTGCGCGTGATCTGGGCATCGTAGGGCACACCCATCAATGTGCAGGAGCGGCATACGCCGCTGTCAAAATAGCCGCACTGCATGGCGGCATTTGCCCCTGCGTCCACGCCGCTATCCTCTGGCAAGACAGGAGGCGGCAGCGCCGCCCCCTTGGATCGGAATTACTTGGTCGCGGTGGTCAACGGAACAACATTGCCCTGGGTCGCCTTGCCACCAAGGAACTTCTTGATATTGCGGGCGGCCTGACGGATGCGGTGCTCGTTTTCGACGAAGGCGAGGCGAATGTACTGATCGCCATATTCGCCAAAGCCAACGCCCGGAGCAACGCCAACGCCGGTTTCCTGAATCAGCAACTTGGCAAATTCAAGCGAACCGAGATGGGCATATTGGGCCGGGATCGGCGCCCAGGCGAACATGGTGGCCTTGGGCACGGGAATTTCCCAGCCTGAGCGACCAAAGCTTTCCACCAGAACGTCGCGGCGATGCTTGTAGATGCGGCGCACTTCCTCGATCACATCATCCGAGCCATTGAGAGCGGCGGTGGCAGCGACCTGAACCGGGGTAAAGGCGCCGTAGTCGAGATAGGATTTTACCCGGGCCAGAGCGGCGATGAGGCGCTCATTGCCGACCGCGAAGCCAACGCGCCAGCCGGGCATGGAATAGGTCTTGGACATCGAGGTGAACTCGACCGAAATGTCGATGGCGCCGGGCACCTGCAGCACGGACGGCGGGGGCGCATCCTCGTCGAAATAGATCTCGGAATAGGCGAGATCGGACAGGATGAAGATGTCGTTGGCCTTACAATACTTGACGACCTCGGTGTAAAAATCGAGGTCAGCCGTGTAGGCGGTCGGGTTGGCCGGATAGTTCAGAACCAGCGCGATGGGCTTGGGGATCGAGTGCCGCACGGCGCGGTCCAGCGAGCGCATGAAATCCTCATTCGGATCGGCCGGCATGGAGCGGACGACGCCGCCCGACATGATGAAGCCGAAGGAATGGATTGGATAGGTCGGGTTCGGCACCAGCACCACATCGCCCGGGGCGGTAATGGCCGAGGCCATATTGGCAAAGCCTTCCTTGGAGCCAAGGGTGGCCACGACCTGTGTATCGGGATTGAGCTTTACGCCAAAGCGGCGGCCATAATAGCTGGCCTGGGCCTTGCGCAGGCCCGGAATGCCGCGCGAGGTCGAATAGCGGTGGGTGCGACCGTCCTTGACGGTCTCCTGCAACTTTTCGACGATGTGCTGCGGCGTCGGCATGTCGGGATTGCCCATGCCGAGATCGATGATGTCGACGCCTTCGGCGCGGGCCTTGGCCTTGATGGGGTCAATGTGGGCGAACACATAGGGGGGAAGGCGGCGGATGCGATGGAAATCTTCGCTCATAATATCCTCGGTGGCCCTTTGGGCCGTGCTGACCGCGACGCGCTCTCTGTCGCCAAGCCTCGATAGTTGAAGCTGATTATCGCGGAATTATGGTATTAAACGGGTTAAACGCCAGAAGGCGCTGAGATTTATTCGGCTCTTCCCGGCCGACTCGCGGCCATGCGGGAAGAGCTATCGGGCGTTCGCCGCCGCACGCGCGCGGGCCGCCACGGGATTGCCGGCGAGCCATGCTCCAAAGCCTGCAATTGTGAACGGGGAACGCATGTCTCTTGCCCTGCAGAATTGACTTCTGATACCACTTCAGCGCGTGGCCTCCGAACTCATATGATCTCCGGATGACCTTGTAAATGCCGCCCAGCCTTTGCATGTATCGCGACAACTGCCGGCAGGCAAAAGTAGTTATCGGGTAAATGTATGAGCAAGCGCGTCGCAATCGCTACAATTGGCACGTCCGGCGATGTCCGCCCCTACCTCGCGCTGGCAAAGGCGCTGAAGGCTGAAGGGCATGACGTCGTACTGGGCACCAATTCCGATTTCGAACATCTGGTGACGTCGCACGGCATAGAATTTCACAATCTGGGCACGAAAATCCAGGAATGGCTGCAGGAATCGCGTTTCGACAACGCCATCAGCCAGATGAAACTGCATCATTTTCCGCAGATTTTGCGATCGGGCCAGGCGCTGGTGGAAAAGGCGGCGCGCAATGCCTGGGTCATGGCCCAGGGCGCGGATGCCATGGTGGTCAATATCAATACCAGTTTCGGTATCGACATTGCCGAGGCGCTGAATATTCCGGTCGTGATGACCGCCATGCAGCCGCTGAACCCGACGCGGGAATTTCCGGTCAGCGCCTATGAAGTCCCCGACCTGGGACCGACCTTCAACAAGCTCAGCTATATCGCCATGAATATCCAGCAGGGCTATTTTGACCTGCCGCGGGACCGCGTGCGCAAGGAATTGATGGGGCTGGGCCCACGCAAGCGCGGTGGCCTGTTCCGGGACAGTCTCGGCAATAATCTGCCGACGCTCTATAATTTTTCAGCCATCGTCTCGCCGCGTCCGCGCGACTGGCCGCAAACGGCCGTGGTCACGGGCTTCTGGATGCTTGAGGACAATAGCGGCTGGGCGCCCTCCCCCGAATTGCAGAAGTTTCTGAGCGAAGGGCCGCCGCCGGTCTATATCGGCTTCGGCTCGATGCCGTTCGGGGCGGAGCGCAATGGGCAATTGCTGAGCTCGGCGCTGAAATTGTGGGGTGGGCGGGCCATCATTTCGCGTGGCTGGGGCGGGATCGACATGGACCAGATGCCCGACACGGTCTTTGCGGTCAGCGAAGCGCCGCATGACAAGCTGTTCCCGCTGGTTTCGGCTGTGGTGCACCATGGGGGCGCCGGAACAACGGCGGCTGGCCTCTATGCCGGCAAGCCGACCTTCGTACTGCCCCAGGCCTATGACCAGCGCTATTGGGGCCGCCGCGTGCGCGCTTTGGGCTGTGGCCCTGCCCCTGTGCGTCTGCGCACGCTGACTCCGGAAATCCTCGCCAATGCATTGCGCGAGTTGACCACCGACAAGACCATGGCGGCGAATGCCCAGATGATCGGCAAGGCCCTTTCGGAAGAAGACGGGCTTCTTACCGCTGTCCAGTTCATCAAGGCGACGATCGACGGCGCCAAGGCGGGCTCGCGCCGATTTTCGGCGACCAATTGATTTCTGTTTCACCGGGCTCCAGGCCCCAGCAATTCCAGGAAAATTAGCGCGGTGAATATCTGTTTGATCGGCGCGGGAGGCGGAATCGGGCGGCAATTGCTCTCGACTTTCGCCCAACATCACGCGGTCAGCGCCGTCTATCGCACCCTGCCCCGCCGGCCAGCGGCGTCACATGAGGCGGTGCAATTCAGCGACGAGGCGGGCCTTGCCGAGGCCGTCGGACGCGCTGAGGTCGTGATTCACGCCGCCCTCGACACGCGGCAGCGCGGGCAGAAGTTTATCGACGCCAATCGGGCGGTGACGCAGAAGCTGCTGGCTCTGGCGGCGCAGGGCGAGTGTCGTCTCTTTGTCTATTTCAGCTCGCAGGTGGTCTATGCCGCGCTCGACGCGCGCCTGCATCCGGTTCAGGGCGAGAACGCTGTGCTGGCGGACCGGAAGGGTCTCGACCACTACACGAACCTGAAGCTGGCGGAAGAAATCGACGTCCGCAATTTCTGCCGTGAGCACGGGATGAATTTCCTGATCGTGCGCCCGACTGTGGTGATGGGCCCGCATATGCAATGGTCGAGCGGCATCGTTGACGCGATGAAGGTCGCGCCGTTCGGCATTCGGAACCGGACGATCAATCTCATCCATGTAGAAGACCTCAGCGCGCAATTGCTGGCGCTGGTCGAACGGTGCGTGGTCAACGAGGTGGTCAATCTCGGGGATTTCGACGTTTCATCGGACGACTATTTCCGCCATGCCGCGGTCATTGCCAAACGGCCCATGTTCCTCGCGCCGAACTGGCTTCTGGGTCTGGCCCGAAAGGCGATACCCTCTACCCTGTGGTTTTTGGCCGATGATGTGCGGGTCACCTCGGACAAGGTGAAGGCGCTGAGTGGCGTCGAAACCCAGCGGAAACTGGGCGATTTTTTCGATAGCCCGACCCGCAGGGTGAATGTGCGGGATGTGGAAGCCATCCGCGAGGCCTTGGGGAGCGGCAGGCCCTATCGGACCTATGGGCAGGGCTATTTTCTCTGGTTCAACGACCGGCTTCCGGTCGACCAGCTCATCATGCGCGATTATGCCGGGGTGGTTGGGCTTGAGGGCGAAAGGCTGACTGTTCGGTCCGGCACCACACTGCGGGCGATACTCGAATACCTGGCGCCGCGTGGCCTGTCGCTGGCGACGCTGCCGGAATTTGTCGACATTTCCGCCGGCGCCTGCTTCTTCACCGAGGTGCATGGCAGCAGCGCCAATTATATTTCGCTTTATGACCTCATCACCGCGATACGCTATGTGCGGCCTGACGGAGAAGAGGTCTATTCGCGGCACAGCGACGCCCAATGGGAGCAGCTAAGGGCCGACGACCGGATCGTGGTGACGGAAGTCGAATTCCAGTGCACGCCAACCGAGCAACTGGCCAATGTCATCGAATGGCACCCCGATTCCATGCTGGAGGCCTATCTCGATGGCCGGTATCTGACCAATCTCAGCACCACGCTGCACTGGTTTCCGCGCAGTGGCGAGATGATGGTCTACAACATCAATCCCACCGGGGAAGTGCAGCGACGCGACCGCGGGCCGTTTGCGCCGATGCGTGGTTCGCCGGCGGCGGTGCAGAAATTGCTGCTCCTGCTGCGCTTGCGCGGCCGTCACCGGATCGTCGGGCCGGCGCAGCAGGTGCTGGCGCCTTGGACGAGTATTCCGGCCAAGCGCGTGCTGGGCAGCCTGCTGATGAGCGCGCGACTGCGGTTGCGTAATATGGAAATCTGCATTCCCGACCATCGGGCCAGCGAATTCATGAAGCAGCTGCGGTTAAAGATGAGCGGGCTCGAACTCTTTCCGGGGCAAGGGGTCGGGATTCGCTTTACCCGCCGCCCTTCGACGAATGAGGGCTTTGTCTGGATCGAGCTGACATCGCGCAATATGGAGCAGATGCATTCGCTGATCGACATGGCGCGAACTGTTTGCGGCGACGCATTCTGGCTGCATCGCGGAAAATATGTGCCGGCCGGAATTGAAGTCGAACACCTGTTCATTCGCCGCAGCAAGGGCGTGGATGCACTCTAGGCGAAGCGTTCGTGACGGATCAGCAATGCGGCGCTGCAATTAGCGATATATCAAGCGCGCGCTGGGGCGTGGCATCGGCTTTGGTCATCGATGCAACGCCAGCCTGCTGCACTATCTGATTTTTGGTGAGCGAGGCGGCTTCCTGCGCCGATTGGGTATCCACGACGCGAGATCCCTGGTCGACACGTTGGTTTGCCGGAGGTTCAAGGCGGTTTATTGCCGTATATATCGGCATCATTTTGGCACTCGACACGTCCATCGGTCAGTCCTCCGGATCAAGTGGACCTTGACGCATGGTCTTAGCCGATCCGGCTTGCCAATTTTCTCGCGCAGACCATGGCATTTTATTCAAGTTGCCTGGACCTGGGGGCTTAGGCGCAACAGGTCCAATCGGTGAGAAACAAAAATGGCGGCCCGAAGGCCGCCATTTTCAATCTGGATTACGGACTGATCAGTGGGTCAGGCCGGCCGCGACATCATCGGTTTCGGTGGTCTTGGCGACAGCGGGCTGCTCGTCAAAATTCCACTCGATCGGCTCGGGCTTGCGCACCAGGGCGTGCTGGATGACCTGATCCATGCGGGAGACCGGAATGATCTCCATGCCTTCCTTGACGATATCCGGGATTTCCTGGAGATCGCGCACATTCTCTTCGGGGATAAGCACGGTCTTGATACCGCCGCGCAGGGCCGCAAGGAGCTTTTCCTTGAGACCGCCGATGGGCAGCACCCTGCCCCGCAGCGTGATCTCGCCCGTCATGGCGACATCATTGCGGACAGCAATGCCGGTCATCACCGAAACGATGGCGGTGGCAAGGCCAATGCCGGCTGACGGACCATCCTTGGGGGTGGCGCCTTCGGGCAGGTGGACGTGGATGTCCCGCGTGTCGAACATGGGCGGCTTGATGCCGAAATCGATGGAGCGGGACCGGACATAGGCCGTGGCCGCCGTCAGCGATTCCTTCATCACTTCCTTGATGTTGCCGGTGACCGACATGCGGCCCTTGCCCGGCGTCATCACGCCTTCAATGGTCAGCAATTCGCCACCCACTGATGTCCATGCCAGACCGGTGACGAGGCCCACCTGGGACTCGGCTTCGATCTCGCCGTGCTTGAAGATCGCCGGGCCAAGATATTTGGCCAACCGTTCTTCATCGATGGTGATCGACTTCACCTTGGTGCGCACGATATCGGTGATCGCCTTGCGCATCAGCTTGGAAATCTCGCGCTTGAGGTTACGCACGCCGGCCTCACGGGTATATTCGCGGATAACCTTCATCAGCATCTCGTCCGAGAGCACAAATTCGCCGTGGGCCAGACCGTTTTCACGGGTCGTTTCGGGAATGAGGTGCTGCTTGGCGATGGCGTGTTTTTCCTCCTCGGTGTAACCCGAGAGACGAATGATCTCCATGCGGTCCATCAGCGGGCCCGGGATGTTCAAGGTGTTCGAGGTGGTCACGAACATCACGTCGCTGAGATCGTAGTCCACTTCGAGATAGTGGTCAGCGAAGGTGTTGTTCTGTTCCGGATCGAGCACTTCGAGCAGGGCCGAAGACGGATCGCCACGGAAGTCCTGACCCATCTTGTCGATCTCATCGAGCAGGAAGAGCGGGTTGGACTTACCGACCTTCTTGAGCGACTGGATGATCTTGCCGGGCATAGAGCCGATATAGGTACGGCGGTGACCGCGGATTTCGGCCTCGTCGCGGACCCCGCCGAGAGCCATGCGCACAAATTCACGGCCTGTCGCCTTGGCAATGGATTTGCCAAGCGAAGTCTTGCCGACACCCGGAGGACCGACGAGGCAGAGGATCGGGCCCTTGAGCGTGCCTGTGCGGGCCTGGACAGCCAGGTATTCAAGGATGCGTTCCTTGACTTTTTCGAGGCCATGGTGATCGGCATCGAGCACCTTTTCGGCCAGAGCCAGGTCGCGCTTGACCTTGCTCTTCTTGCCCCAGGGCAGGCCGAGCAGTGTGTCGAGGTAATTGCGGACCACAGTGGCTTCAGCGGACATCGGGCTCATGGACTTGAGCTTCTTGACCTCGGCGTCGGCCTTGGCGCGGGCTTCCTTGCTGAGCTTGGTCTTGGCGATACGCTCTTCGAGCTCGGTGACCTCATTGGCCCCATCCTCGCCGTCACCCAGCTCGCGCTGGATCGCCTTCATCTGCTCATTGAGATAGTATTCGCGCTGGGTCTTTTCCATCTGGCGCTTGACGCGCGAACGGATGCGCTTCTCCACCTGCAGGACGCCGATCTCGCCCTCCATGAGGCCGATGATCTTCTGGAAGCGCTCGATGACCGAGACGGTCAGCAGCAGGTCTTCCTTTTCCGGAATCTTGATGACGAGATGGCTGGCGATGGTATCGGCAAGCTTGGAGGCAGACTCGATCTGACCGACAGCGGCGACCACCTCGGCAGAGATCTTCTTGTTGAGCTTGACGTAGTTCTCGAACTCGGACTGGGCCGAGCGGGCCAACGCCTCGACCTCGATCGCGTCTTCTTCGGGCTCGGGGAGAATTGAGGCTTCGGCCTCGAAATAACCCTCGGTCTGGAGGTAGCGGTCGATAGTGGCGCGATTGAGCCCTTCCACGAGCACCTTCACAGTGCCATCGGGCAGCTTCAGCAGTTGGAGAACGGTGGCAATGGTGCCCGCTTCGTAGATCTGATCCGGTTCCGGATCATCGTCCTGCGCATTCTTCTGCGTCACGACAAGAATGTGCTTGTCGTCGCGCATCACTTCTTCAAGCGCCTTGACGGATTTCTCGCGGCCGACAAACAGCGGCACGATCATGCCGGGGAAGACGACGATGTCGCGAAGGGGAAGAACGGGATAGACCCGATCCCGGCTGGTCTCGCCGGTGGGAGTAACGTCCGACATCAGTTTTCCTTTCCGGGGCGCGCCGGGGAGGAAAGGGATAGCGCGCCCATTTGCGACTGCCCAGAGATGAAGACTGGGCGATTCCGGTTAATAAATAGGGTGGACCAGCGCCGCCGCAAGTCAACCTTTGCAGATTTGTGACCAATCCCCCGGCAACGCACAGGAGATATGTGTAGCCACCAGAAACACCCGTGTTCCCTAGCGCCGTAGGAGAACCGGCTTGCGATCACAGCACCGGGCCCCGCTCAATCGCATAGCTGTTCCAGTCGCGGGTGACATCCATGACGACAAAAAGGCGACCCGAGGGCCGCCTTTTTCATATTCAATGCTGAAGCGCGGCTCTTACGCGGCTTCGGCTTCGTCGTCGTTGTAGTGCACCGGACCAGAATCCTGGCCCTTGGCATCGACGTCACGATCAACGAACTCAATCACGGCCAGCGGGGCATTGTCGCCATAACGGAAACCAGCCTTGAGGATGCGGATATAGCCGCCCTGGCGTTCCTTGTAGCGTGGGCCGAGGGTGGCAAACAGCTTTGCAACCTGACCTTCGTCGCGGATCTGCGCGATGGCCTGACGGCGGGCGTGCAGGTCGCCGCGCTTTGCCAGGGTGATGAGCTTCTCGACGATCGGACGCAGGTCCTTGGCCTTGGGAAGCGTGGTAACGATCTGCTCGTGCTTGATCAGCGCAGCGGACATGTTGGCAAACATGGCCTTACGGTGAGAAGCGGTCCGGCTGAATTTGCGGCCTCGATTGGCGTGGCGCATGGGAGTCTCCTAAAATCTTGGCAGCGCCGGATCAGTAATGATCTTCGTAGCGCTTGGCGAGGTCATCGATATTCTCGGGGGGCCAGTTGTTGACGTCCATTCCGAGATGAAGCCCCATTTGTGCCAGGACTTCCTTGATTTCGTTGAGCGACTTGCGGCCAAAGTTCGGCGTCCGCAGCATCTCGGCTTCCGTCTTCTGGATGAGGTCGCCGATATAGACGATGTTGTCGTTCTTGAGGCAGTTGGCCGAACGAACCGACAGCTCGAGCTCGTCGACCTTCTTGAGCAGCGCGGGATTGAAGGCCAGTTCGGGAACCGAATCCTGGGCCTTTTCCTTGCTGGGCTCTTCGAAGTTGACGAAGACCGACAGCTGGTCCTGAAGGATGCGCGCAGCAAAAGCCACGGCATCATCAGGCGACAGCGCGCCATTGGTTTCGACCGAAAGGGTCAGCTTGTCCTTGTCGAGGCTTTCGCCCGCGCGGGTCGCATCGACCTTGTAGCTCACGCGGCGAACCGGCGAGAACAGCGAGTCGACCGGGATATAACCGATCGGCGCGTCCTCGGGACGGTTCTTGTCGGCCGGGACATAGCCCTTGCCGGTATTGACGGTGAACTCGATATTGATCTCGGCGCCATCATCGAGATGGCAGATGACCAGCTCGGGGTTCAGCACTTCGATATCCCCCAACACCTTGATGTCGCCGGCAGTAACCGAGCCCGGACCCTGACGCGACAGCGTCAGGCGCTTCGGGCCCTCGCCACCCATCTTGAGCGCGATTTCCTTGACGTTGAGCACGAGGTCAGTGATGTCCTCGCGCACGCCCGGAAGCGACGAGAATTCATGCAGAATGCCGTCAATCTGGATTGCCGTTACTGCCGCGCCCTGAAGCGACGACAGCAGCACGCGACGCAGAGCGTTACCAAGGGTAAGCCCGTAACCGCGCTCAAGCGGCTCGGCAACTACCGAGGCCACGCGCGCGTTGTCGCTGCCCGAAACAATCTCCAGTTTGGTCGGCTTGATCAGTTCCTGCCAGTTCCTCTGGATCGTCACGGTATTGTCCTTTCAAAATCGCGGCCCTCGACCGGCCGCACCGCCGCAAACACAATAGAACTCCCGACCCATTCAACCGGCCGGGAGCATATTAATGGTCTTGTTTAGACGCGGCGCCGCTTGCGCGGACGGCAGCCATTGTGCGGAATCGAAGTCACGTCACGGATCGAGGTGACGTTAAAGCCAGCGGCCTGAAGCGCGCGCAGAGCCGATTCACGGCCTGAACCGGGACCACGAACTTCGACCTCAAGGGTCTTCATGCCGTGTTCCTGAGCCTTCTTGGCTGCGTCTTCAGCAGCAACCTGGGCAGCATAAGGGGTCGACTTGCGCGAACCCTTGAAACCCATAACGCCCGAAGAGGACCACGAAATCGTGTTGCCCTGCATGTCGGCGATGGTGATCATGGTATTGTTGAAGGAGGCGTTCACATGTGCGACGCCGGAGGTGATGTTCTTACGCTCTTTACGACGAACGCGTGCGACTTCAGCCTTAGCCATTCTTATCCTCTAGGGGTATCGGCGCTGCCGTAATACCAGCAGCTCCACCACGGAAATAGCGGTTCAAGACTTTCGAGTGACCCTTACGAGCCACCAAAAGGCTTGTCCCGCCAAATCCAATTCAAACACCTGCCCCGCGACTGCGGGCCAGAATTACTTCTTCTTGCCGGCGATCGGCTTTGCCGGACCCTTGCGGGTACGAGCATTGGTATGGGTGCGCTGACCGCGGACCGGCAGGCCACGACGGTGACGCAGGCCACGGTAGTTGCCCAGATCCATCAGACGCTTGATGTTCATCGCAACGCCACGACGAAGATCACCTTCCACGACATAGTCGCGATCGATGGCTTCACGGATCTGGATAACTTCGGCGTCGGTCAGTTCATTGACGCGGCGCTCTGCCGGGATGCCGACCTTGTCAGTAATATCCTTGGCGAACTTTTCGCCGATCCCGTGAATATACTGCAGCGCGATTACCACGCGCTTATTCGTCGGGATATTGACGCCAGCAATACGAGCCACGTCTGCTCTCCTTCATTCAACACGCGCCATCACGGCGGGTGCCTAAAACAACAAGGGACCGGATTTCGACCCCCAACTTCGTGGAGAACCGAATCCAGCCCAAAGATCCTTGAGACTGGTGCGGTTCTTTAAGGACTCGGTAGAGCAGAGTCAACAGGCCCTGCCCTTCCAAACTACTTGCCAAGCGCAGCCCTGATGGCCGCAGTAACGTCACCAACCGGCGCCATGCCATCAACAGGCTTGAGCAGCCCCTTGGCGGAATAATAGGCAACCAGAGGCGCAGTCTGCTCGGAATACACATTGAGGCGCTTGCGCAGCACTTCCTCATTATCGTCGGCGCGGGCGCCGCCAGACTCCTTGGCGCGATTGATGACGCGCTGAACCAGCACATCGGCATCGGCCTTGATCTCGAGCACGGCATCAAGCGCCATGCCCTTGTCGACCAGCATCGCATCAAGCGCTTCGGCCTGGGCAATGGTGCGCGGGAACCCATCAAGGATGAACCCCGGCTTGCAATCGTCAGCGTCGAGACGCTCGGAAACAATTCCGTTGACCACTGCGTCGGAGACCAGATCGCCGCGATCAACGATGGCCTTGGCTTCAAGGCCAAGCGGGGTCTGCGCGGCAATGGCAGATCGCAGGATATCGCCGGTCGAAAGCTGGGGGATGCCGAAGGCCTCCACCAAAATCTTTGCCTGAGTGCCCTTCCCGGCTCCCGGCGGTCCTAACAGGATCAACCTCATCGACGCTTGCCTCCTCCAAGACGGGACTTCTTGAGAAGCCCTTCATATTGCTGGGCCACCAGATGGCTCTGGATCTGGCTGATGGTGTCCAGCGTCACCGTAACCATAATCAGCAGCGAGGTGCCACCGATGAACTGGCTGACGGCCAGCTGGCTGAACATGACTTCAGGGATCAGTGCCACCACAGTCAGATAAAGTGCACCGGCCACGGTGATACGGGTCAACACATAGTCGATGTGCTGGGCCGTGCGCTCACCCGGACGAATACCCGGGATGAAGCCGCCCGAACGCTTCAGATTGTCCGCCGTTTCGGTCGGGCTGAAGACGATGGCCGTATAGAAGAAGGCAAAGAAGATGATGAAGAACGCAAACAGCGCCAGATAAAGCGGCTGCCCGCGACCCAGGAGGGCCGTCACGGTGGTCAGCCAGGCCGGCGCATTGCCCTGGGCAGCAAACGAAGCAATCGTTGCCGGCAGCAGCAGGAGCGACGAACCAAAGATCACCGGGATAACGCCAGAGGTGTTGAGCTTGAGGGGCAAATGCGAGCTTTCGCCCTGGAACATCTTATTGCCAACCTGGCGCTTCGGATACTGGATCAGCAGCCGGCGCTGGGCCCGCTCGAAGAACACGATGACCGCAATCACCACCAGAGCCAGCAGGATCATGCCAAGGGCGGCAAGGCCCGGGATGGCGCCGGTACGGCTCAGCTCGAGTGTCTGGGCGATAGTCGCCGGCAGATTGGCCACAATACCGGCAAAAATGATCAGCGAGATACCATTGCCCACCCCGCGCGCGGTGATCTGCTCACCCAGCCACATGAGGAACATGGTGCCGCCAACCAGCGTGATGACGGTGGAAATGCGGAAGAACCAGCCCGGATTGAGCACGACGCCCTGGCTGCCTTCAAGACCAACGGCAATGCCGTACGCCTGAACGGCGCAGAACACCACGGCCAGATAGCGGGTGTACTGGTTCATCTTGCGACGGCCGGCCTCACCCTCTTTCTTGAGAGCTTCAAGCTTGGGGGATGCCGACGAAATCACCTGCACCACGATGGATGCGGTAATGTAGGGAATGAGGTTGAGGGCAAAGATTGCCATACGCTCGACGGCACCGCCGGCGAACATGTTGAACATGCCGATAATGCCCTGCTGGCTCTGCTCGAACGTGGCGCGGAACGCGTCCGGATCGATGCCTGGAACCGGGATAAAGGTGCCCAGACGATAAACAAGCAGCGCACCCAGAGTGAACCAGATTCGCTGCTGCAGGGCTTTCGCCTTGGAAAAGGTCGAGAAACTGAGATTACGTGCCAGCTGTTCGGCTGCGGACGCCATATATCGCTCCTATGGCTTCAATGCCAGGTGCGCTCGGAGCGCTTCGGGAGCATATGTATCTACGTCCCTAACGCAACAAACCAAAAAACGCACCCGACCATCGGGCCGGGTGCGCGATACCAGCTGATTAGCCAGCGTATGGGGTCTTCTTCCAAGTTTCCTTGGCCGGAATCAGGTCAACCTTGCCGCCAGCAGCTTCGATAGCAGCGGCAGCACCCTTGGTTGCGTAATCAACCTTGAAGGTCACCTTCTTGGCCGTAAGGCCATCGGAACCGATCAGGCGCACACCATCCTTGGCGCGGCGGATAACGCCGGCAGCAATGAGGGCCGCAGCATCAATGACACCCTTGGCGTCAAGCTTGCCGCTGTCGATATAGGCCTGGATGCGGTCGAGGCGAACCTGGTTCCAATCCTTGGGGTTCCAGGAATTGAAGCCACGCTTCGGCATACGCATGTGAAGGGGCATCTGACCGCCTTCAAAGCCGTTGATCGCGACGCCGGAACGGGCCGTCTGGCCCTTGCCGCCGCGGCCACCGGTCTTGCCGACGCCCGAACCGATACCGCGGCCGATACGGACGCGGGTCTTGTTGGCACCGGGATTGTCCCGGAGTTCGTTCAAACGGGTCATTTTCGTGCCTTCCCTACTCGCCGATTACGCGGACGAGGTGCGGGACCTTGTTGATCATGCCACGAACTTCTGGCGTATCAACCAGCTCACGCTGCTTGTTCATCTTGTTGAGCCCGAGACCGATGAGGGTCGCGCGCTGGCTCTTCTCACGGCGGATCGGCGAACCGACCTGCTGGACAATGAGGGTCTTCTTGGTAGCCATTGTGCTTCTCCGTGCCCGCTAGATCAGGCTTCGACTGAAGCTTCGCCGCGGCGAGCCTGCAGTTCGGAAACCTTGAGGCCGCGACGGGCAGCCACCGAGCGTGGGCTATCAACGCGCTTGAGCGCATCGAAGGTAGCCCGCACCATGTTGTACGGATTGGCAGTGCCCTGCGACTTGGCAACGATATCGTTGATGCCAAGCGTTTCGAACACAGCACGCATCGGACCACCAGCGATGATGCCGGTACCGGGAACGGCTGCGCGCAGAATGACCTTGCCGGCGCCGTGGCGGCCAGTGACATCGTGGTGCAGCGTGCGTGCGTCACGCAGCGGCACACGGATCATGGTGCGCTTGGCAGCTTCGGTGGCCTTGCGGATGGCTTCCGGCACTTCGCGGGCCTTGCCGTGACCAAAGCCAACGCGGCCCTTCTGATCACCAACAACCACGAGCGCTGCGAAACCGAAACGACGGCCGCCCTTGACCACTTTAGCCACACGGTTGATGTGGACCAGGCGATCGACGAATTCGCTGTCGCGTTCTTGAACGTCTCTCATAATTCTCTTCCTCGCCGGTTAGAACTGCAGGCCGCCCTCACGGGCAGCGTCTGCAAGGGCCTTAACACGGCCGTGATAGATATAGGCGCCACGGTCAAAGATGACCTCGCCAACGCCGGCCTTGACGCCGCGCTCGGCGATCAGCTTGCCAATGGCGGAAGCCGCCTCGGCAGTCGAACCGCTCTTGAGCGAGGACCGCAGATCCTTCTCGATGGTCGAAGCGGCTGCCAGAGTGCGGCCGGTCGAATCGTCGATGATCTGGGCGTAGATATTCTTGTCCGAGCGGAAAACGCTGAGACGGGGACGACCAAAGGCACGAGCCTTGAGCGCCTTGCGGACACGAGCCTTGCGGCGGTCCGCACCTTTTGCACTGATTGCCATCGGTGGCGCTCCTTACTTCTTCTTGCCTTCTTTGCGGAAGACCTGTTCGCCGGCGTAACGCACGCCCTTGCCCTTGTAGGGCTCGGGGGGACGCCAGCCACGGATTTCCGCAGCGACCTGACCAACCTGCTGCTTGTCGATGCCGCTGACGACGATTTCCGTCGGAGCCGGCACAGCAAGGGTGATACCCTTGGGAGCCTCATAGATCACTTCGTGGCTAAAGCCCAGCGAGAGCTTCACATCCTTGCCCTGAAGGGCAGCGCGGTAACCCACGCCCTGGATGGCAAGCTTCTTCTCGAAGCCGGCGCTCACCCCGGTGACCATGTTCTGAATCAGCGCGCGGGTGGTGCCCCAGGCGGCGCGAGCATCACGGGAGTCGTTCGCGGGACCAACGACGAGACCGTCATTGCCCTGCTCTACGCTCACATTGTCCATGAGCTGCAGGCTCAGCTCGCCCTTCGGGCCCTTGGCAGACACGGTGCGACCATTAATGGTGACCGTGACGCCGCTTACCGGGGCCACCGGTTTCTTGCCAGTACGTGACATAATGCTTCCTTGAGTAATCGTCTTGTCGCGACGCCAAGCCAATCGGCTTAGAAGACGCGGCAGAGTACCTCGCCACCCACATTGGCAGCCTTGGCTTCGTGGTCGGCCATCACACCCTTGGGGGTGGAGAGGATCGAGACACCCAAGCCATTGGCAACCTGTGGAATATTCTTCACCGAGGCGTAAACGCGACGGCCGGGACGCGAAACGCGTTCGATCGTGCGGATAACACCTTCACTATCCGAGTACTTCAGTTCGATTTCATACTCGGCTGCACCGTTTTCGAACTTGGTCTCCGAATAGCCGCGGATGAAACCCTCGGACTGGAGAACGTCCAACACGCGGCCACGCAGGGCCGATGCCGGAGTCGAAACGGAAGTCTTGCGACGCTGCTGAGCGTTGCGGATACGGGTCAGCATGTCGCCGATCGGGTCGGAAAAGCTCATCTTGGTTTCTCCTTACCAGCTCGACTTCACGAGGCCCGGGATCTGGCCCAGGTTGCCCAGCTGACGCAGGGCAATACGGCTCATCTTGAGCTTGCGATAATAGCCACGCGGGCGACCGGAAACTTCGCAGCGGTTACGCACGCGAACCTTGGCCGAATTGCGCGGCAGCTCTGCAAGCTTGAGCTGAGCAGCGAAACGCTCATCCATGGGGACCGACTGGTCCTTGCTGAGCTTCTTGAGAGCGGCACGCTTGCCAGCATATTGCTTGGCGAGTGCGGCGCGCTTGTTGTTCTTCACGATGGAGCTGGTCTTTGCCATATCCTGATCCTTTATCCCTTCCCTGCGCCGATTACTGGCGGAACGGGAAGTTGAAAGCCCGAAGCAGCGCACGCGCTTCATCATCTGTCTTGGCCGTCGTGGCGATCACGATGTCCATGCCCCAAACCTGATCGATCTGATCGTAGTTGATTTCGGGGAAAATGATGTGTTCCTTGATGCCCATGGCATAGTTGCCACGGCCGTCAAAGGAATTCGGGTTGAGGCCGCGGAAGTCACGAACGCGCGGCAGGGCGATGTTCACGAGACGGTCAAGAAACTCGTACATACGAGTCTTGCGCAGGGTCACCTTGACGCCCAGCGGCATGTCTTCGCGGACCTTGAAGCCAGCGATGGACTTGCGAGCATGGGTGATGACAGCCTTCTGACCGGCGATCTTTTCAAGCTCAGCCTGTGCCGACTTCACCTTCTTGGTGTCGTTGACGGCTTCGCCGACGCCCATGTTCAGGACGATCTTGTCCAGACGCGGCAGCTCCATCACGTTCTTGTAGCCAAACTGCTCACGCAGTGCGGCCTTGATCGTGTTGTCATACTCGGTCCGCAGACGCGGGATATAAGCGGTCTCAGCCATCGATCGAATCTCCGGTCGATTTTGCGACGCGCGTCTTCACGCCGTCCTTGATCTGGAAACCGACGCGCGTGGGCTTGCCCTTGGCATCGGCGACCGCAAGGTTGGACAGATGGATCGGCGCTTCCTTGGTGAAGATGCCGGCATCGGTCGATGCAGTCTGCTTGGTGTGGCGGCGCACAAGGTTGATACCCTGGACGAGAGCCTTGGTTTCGGTCGGGATAACCGACAGGACCTGACCGGTCTTGCCCTTATCCTTGCCGGCCAGGACGACGACCTTGTCGCCCTTTTTAATCTTGGCGGCCATTACAGCACCTCTGGAGCGAGCGAGATGATCTTCATGTGGTTCTTGGCGCGAAGCTCACGCGGAACTGGTCCGAAGATACGAGTGCCGATCGGCTCTTTCTGATTGTTGATCAGAACCGCGGCGTTCTTGTCGAAGCGGATAACGGTGCCGTCGGCGCGGCGAATGTCGGTTGCAGTGCGAACCACCACAGCCTTCATTACCTGGCCCTTCTTGACGCGACCGCGCGGAATAGCATCCTTGACCGAAACGACGATAATGTCGCCGACCGAGGCGTATTTGCGATGCGAGCCGCCAAGCACCTTGATGCACATGACACGACGCGCGCCGGAATTATCCGCGACGTCGAGATTGGATTGCATCTGGATCATGACTGATGCCTTCTTGTTGAACCGGCTGCACCGTCATCCGGTTCGCCGACCTAAATCAAAATTCTCTTATGCCGACTGAACCAGCGCCCAGCGCTTGTTCTTACTGATCGGCGCGGTTTCCTCGATCCAGACAATGTCCCCGATCTTGGCCACATTGGCCTCATCGTGGGCATGGTACTTCTTGGAGCGACGCACCACCTTCTTGAGAAGCGGGTGCGTAAAACGGCGCTCGACGCGGACCACGATAGTCTTGTCGTTGGCGTCGGAGACAACAGTCCCCTGCAGAACGCGCTTTGGCATGGGTTCTATTCCTTACTTAGCTGCGCTCTTTTGGCCCAGGATCGTCTTGATCCGCGCGATATCGCGGCGGACTTCCTTCACCCGGGACGGCTTTTCCAACTGCTGGGTAGCGCGCTGGAAACGCAGGTTGAACTGTTCTTTCTTAAGGTCGACGAGCTGGCTTTTCAGTTCGTCTGCGGTCTTGGCCCGCACATCACTGGCTTTCATGCTCGTATCCTTAGTCGGCAATGCGCGTAACAATACGCGTGGTGATCGGCAACTTCATTGCACCGAGGCGAAGCGCCTCCTTTGCAACGTCTTCGGGTACACCGTCAATCTCAAAGACGATGCGACCTGGTTTTACGCGAGCCGCCCAGAATTCCACGGAGCCTTTACCCTTACCCATACGGACTTCGGTAGGCTTCTTGGAAACCGGCAGATCCGGGAAAATCCGGATCCACACGCGGCCCTGACGCTTCATCTCACGGGTGATGGCGCGACGGGCAGCTTCGATCTGACGGGCAGTCACGCGCTCAGGCTCAGTGGCCTTGAGTGCGTACTGGCCGAAAGCCAGATCGGTACCACCCTTGGCATTGCCATGGATGCGGCCCTTATGGGCCTTGCGGAACTTAGTACGCTTTGGTTGCAGCATAATGAATCAACCTTCTTATGCGCGTTCGCGATCACGGTCGCCGCGCTCACGGCGCGGTTCGCGTTCACTGCGCTGGCCGCTTTCGCCACCACCTTCAGTCGCACGGCGTTCGTGCGCGGAAGGATCATGCTCAAGCACTTCGCCTTTGAAAATCCAGACCTTGATACCGATGATGCCATAGGTCGTCTTGGCTTCAGCCGTACCGTAGTCGATGTCAGCACGCAGGGTGTGCAGCGGCACACGGCCTTCGCGGTAC
>JAEYTY010000152.1 GCA_023433775.1 Pseudomonadota bacterium
ACTCGTTGTAGACCGTGTACCAGTTGTGGTCGCCGTCGATCAGAGCAGCGTCCATCGGCTCCAGGGTGCCGAGGACGTTGACGCTCAGGTCCCGGTGGAAGATGTACTGGCCGCCGAACTCCTTGGCGTGCTCTTCCGGGTCGAAGTCGGGCACGGGGTCGATCACGTGGAGCTCGGCCTCGGGACCCACGGTGTCGAGGATCTGGCGGGTGTTCTCACCGCGCAGCGCCCCGATCTCGACGATGCGCTTGACGTCGGCGACCTCCAGCATCGGGGCCACCACCTTCTCCCAGAACGGAAACATCCCTCGTTGGCCTTCCTGACAGCTGAGTGGTCCCCCGAAAGGTCAGAAACTACTTCCTCCGCGTCTCCGGTCGCACGGGTGACCGACCCGGACCATTACCGCTGTCTCGGACCCACCGGTAGCGTTGCTCCAGGGCGCGACCCCCGGACGCCGCCCCCGCGACACAGCCGCGACCTCGCCGGGCCGATCGGAGAAGCATGAGCGCCACCGACACCACCGCCACCGACACCACCCAGACGGCCGACACGGCCGACAGGGAGCGCTCGGTCGAGGTCGGCGACTCGACGTCGGCATCGGAGCTCCGGCCGGGGCGGATGGAGACCGACCGCCTGGCCACCCGGATCAACGTGGCGCCCGGGCGGGAACGCAAGGCGATCACGTCACCCCTGACCGGCGAGGTCATCGGCGAGGTTCCGCTGGGCACCGCCGAAGACGTCGAGTCTGCGGTGGCCGAGTGCCGCCGGGTCCAGCGCCGCTGGGCCCAGACCCCGGTGAAGGAGCGCGCCGCGGTCCTGCTCCGCTACCACGACCTCGTCCTCGAGCACCAGGACGAGATGCTCGACCTGATCCAGGCCGAGAACGGCAAGGCCCGGGTGTGGGCGTTCGAAGAGGTCATGGACCAGGCGGTCACCGCGCGCTACTACGCCCGCCTGGCACCCCGGGCGCTCAGGCCCACGCCGCGCCTCACGGCCATGCCCGGTCTGGTCAGCACCCGCGAGCACCACGTGCCGAAGGGCGTCGTCGGCGTCATCTCGCCGTGGAACTACCCGCTCGTGCTCGCGGTGTCCGACGCCCTCGCGGCGCTCGTCGCCGGCAACGGCATCGTCATCAAGCCCGACTCCCAGACCCCGTTCACCGCCTTGCGGGCGTTCGAGCTCCTGGAGGAGGCCGGTCTCCCCGAGGGCCTGGTCCAGATCGTCACCGGACCGGGCACCCAGGTCGGCAAGGCCATCATCGAATCCACCGACTACGTGATGTTCACCGGCTCCACCGAGACCGGTCGCACCATCGCCTCCCAGGCCGCGGAGCGGCTCGTCGGCTTCTCTGCCGAGCTGGGCGGCAAGAACCCGATGATCATCACCTCCGACGTGGACCTGGACCGGGCCGTCGAGGGGGCCACGGTGGCCTGCTTCGCCAACACCGGTCAGCTGTGCATCTCGATCGAGCGCATCTACGTCGACCAGTCGATCGCCACCGCGTTCACCAACCGCTTCGCCAACCGTGTCCGCTCCCTCCAGCTCGGGGCCCAGCAGGACTACGGGCCCGAGGTCGGCGCGCTCGCATCGAAGGCCCAGGTCGACAAGCTCACCGAGCACCTCACCGACGCCACCGAGAAGGGGGCCCGCGTCGTGGCGGGCGGGCAGCTCCGCACCGACATCGGCCCGTTCTTCCACGAGCCCACCGTGCTCACCGACGTCACACCCGAGATGGCTGTGCACCGTGAGGAGACCTTCGGCCCCCTCGTGGCGATCTACCCCTTCACCACGGTCGACGAGGCCATCGAGCAGGCCAACGACACCGAATACGGCCTCAACGCCAGCGTGTACTGCGGCGACACCAAGAAGGGCAAGGCCATCGCCGCCCGACTCATGGCGGGCACGGTCAACGTGAACGACGGCTACTCCTCCGCATGGGCCACCCTCGACGCTCCCATGGGCGGGATGAAGCAGTCGGGCGTCGGGCGCCGACACGGACGAGAGGGTCTCCTCAAGTACACCGAGTCCCAGACCATCGCGGTCCGCACCGCCCTGGCCGAGAAGTTGCAGACCCCCGGCACCGACCCCAGGGGCTACGCGCGGCGCTTCACCAAGATCCTCAAGGCCGCCAAGCACCTCCCGCGCTGATGGCCAAGACCATGACCGCCCGTACGCACGACTCCGACGACACACAGGGGGCGCGCATCGTCATCATCGCCCTCGTGGTCCTGGCGGCGATGATCATCGCCACCGCTCTGATGGCGTCGGTGATCGGCGACGACGAGCCGGTCGAGCCGGCGGTCACCGCCCAGGGCGAGGTGATCTACGAGTCTCCGGCCATCATCCCCGAGCCCAACTCCGGACGGGCACCGGAGGAGGCGGGCGACCGTGGCGGTTGGGCGCAGCTCACGTTGCTCGGGATGATCGTGGTGGCGTTGGGCGGGATCGGGTACGCGGTGGCCCGGGGCTCCAAGAGAGCGCGTGCCAACCGGGCCGCCTGGCTGGCCGCCGCCGAGTCCGATGTCGACGGCG
>JAEYTY010000163.1 GCA_023433775.1 Pseudomonadota bacterium
GTCGAGGGCCTCCAAAATCTTGCCGCCTCCGGCAATGGCATAACCCGCTTTGTTGCCACCCCCATGCTGCGCGGCGCGCTAATCGACATCAATGGCACGCCAGCCGATGCCGTCCGCACGCGCGGCCCGGAAGCGACCTTCCTCCTCGCCGGCGAAGTCCCCCTCACCTGGCGCAGCCAATTGCCCGCCTCCTCGCGCATCGTCGATGGTCAATGGTGGGCCGAGGATCACGCCGGAGCACCCCTGGTCAGCCTGCATCAGAGTCTGCGCAATGGTCTCGGCGTCGAGCTAGGGGATACGCTGACCTTCTCCATTTTCGGCGAACCGGTCAGTGTCACCATCGCCAGCTTCCGCGATTATTCCTGGCAGGGCGGCATCGATTTTCTCGCCACCTTCTCCCCCGGCGTCATCGAGCAATATCCCACCACCCTCTTTGCCGCCGTCACTGCCGCGCCGGGCGAAGAGGAAAATGTTGCCCGACGCATCGCCGCCGACTTCCCCGATATTCGCTTCATCTCCATCGGCGATACACTCAAGCAGGTGACAGACGCGCTGGGCCAGCTCTCCTTTGCCTCCACCCTTGTCGGCGGTCTCGCCGTGGGCAATGGCCTCCTCGTTCTCATCGGCAGTCTCTCGACCGGCCGCCGTCAGCGCGAGGCCGACACCATCATCACCAAGGTTCTGGGCGCCACCCGCTTCGAGCTGATCGTCTCGTCCTGCATTCAATATGCGCTGCTGGGCGCCCTCGCCGCCCTGCCCGCTCTGGCCATCGGCATCGGCGTCGGCCGCATCGTCAGCTTGCTCATGCTCGATGTGGCCTTCACCTTCCAGCTTGGCACCCTGCTCGTCGTGCTCGCCACCGCCATCACCATCACGGCCCTCTTGGGCGGCTCCACCATCCTCCGCGCCGCCTCCGCCCGCCCCGCCAGGCTCCTGCGCGACCTTTAGAACGGAAAACGGCGAAACGGCGTCTTTCCTTCTCCCCTTGAGCGAAGTGTTCGATTTGGACTTCGAGCCTCTGGTTGACTGCAGGACTAATGGTTCCTGCCTTCCCTCCCCCTTGAGGGTAGCAAAGCTGGCCGTCAGGCCTAGCGAAGCTGGGGAGGGGGTAGTTCTGTGGTCCACTAATGGACCCCCATCCTCAATCCCTCAAGGGGGAGGGAGGCAAAACTGAAGAACCGGTTCCCCAAAAAAATTTACGGCTGCGCAGTCCCGCCCTTGCCCAGCATCTCCGCCAACAGATCGAACACGAGCCTTATGCGCCGGCTGGTGTGCAATTCCCGATGCGTCACCAGCCACACCGGCACGGGGATGGGCGCCATGTCGGGCAATGCCCGCACCACTTCCGGGCTCGCCAGCGCCACCGGCTCCAGCATGGCCCCAAGACAGAGCCCGCGCCGCACCCATTCCCAGCCCACCACGCCATTTTCCGTCGACCAGCGGAAATTGGCCGGCCCCACCGGCACGCCGCGCTGGCGCAGTTCGGCGACAAAATCCTCCTGGCGGTCCAGCGCGCCCACAATCTCGCCGGCAACAAGACTATGCGGCCCCTCAAGCGGCCCGATCGTGCTGAGATAGTCCGGCGTGCCATAAAAATGCGCCACCGTGTCCGCACAGCGCCGCGCATACAATCCGTCCTGCTGCGGCGGCACATGCCGGATCGCAATATCGGCCTCGCGGCGCATCAAATCGCTGATCGTATTGACCGCCAGCACCTCGACCCGCAATTGCGGCGCCTCGGCCTTGAGCCGAAGCAGCACTTTGGGCAGCACATAGGCCGCATAGATATCGGCAGCCGTAATCCGTACGGTGCCGCTGATATCCTGCGATTGCCCCGCCGCGGCCAGGGTCAGCCGCTCGGCGGCCCGCCCCATCTCCCGCGCATGGGCCGCCAGTTCATGTCCCGCCTGCGTCAGCACCAGCGTCCGCCCCAGCCGCTCGAACAGCGTCACCCCCAGCGCCTCTTCCAGCGCCGCAACCTGCCGTCCCAGCGTCGGCTGCGTCTGCCCCAGTCGCCGCGCCCCCGCCGAAAGCGAGCCCGCCTCCACCGTGGCGAGGAAGCCGCGCATCTGGTTCCAGTCGAGTGATGTCAGGTCGGCGTTCATGCATTTATGTATAAGGCTTGTGCCAGTTTCTGCAATTTCGTTTTAGCGCTTCCGACGCTATGGTCGCGCCAACAAATTGGAGAAACATCATGGCCCGGCCCGACGCCTTCTGGGATCGCCTCGCACAGCGCTATGCCGCACAGCCCGTCGCTAACGAAACCGCTTACCAGACCAAACTCGCCGAAACGCGCCGGCTCTTCCGGCCCGACATGGACATCCTCGAATTCGGCTGCGGCACCGGCTCCACCGCCATCACCCATGCGCCGTTGGTCCGCCATATCCTCGCCACCGATTTTTCCGCCCGCATGGTCGAAATCGCCCGCGCCAAGGCGGAAAAGGCAGGCATCACCAATGTCACCTTCGAGCAGGCTGACATCACCAAAATGCCCGTCGAGCGCGATCGCTATGACATGGTCATGGGCCACTCGATCCTGCATCTGCTCGCAAATCCGCAGGCCGCCATCGACGCCTCTTTCGCCCGGCTCAAAGCCGGCGGCTATTTCGTCACCAGCACCGCCTGCCTCGGGGGCGGCGCCGGATTGATCCTCGCCCTCATCGCGCCTCTTGGGCGCCTCTTCGGACTGCTGCCGACCCTCAAGGCGTTCACCGCCGATCAGCTCAAGGACATGCACCGAAAATCGGGGTTCGACATCGTCCATTCCTGGAAGCCGGAAAAGGGCGGTGCCGCTTTCATCATCGCGCAAAAGCCGGTCTGATCACTTGTGGAACCTTGCCTGCACCATTTTCCCGAATCGGCTCGCTCAATGCTAACAGTCTGCTAACCAGTTCCAGTTCTGCGTTACACTTTCCGTGCCGGATCGCATGGTAACGCGTCCAGCCGGAGAGAGAATGCAGGTCGAAATCGACATGGGAGAGAGCCGCGGCGGAGGCGCCGCGAGCATGGACCTCGAGGAATTGCTGGCCACGCGTCTGCTGGTCCAGGGCAATTCCGGCTCCGGAAAATCCCATCTCCTGCGCCGCCTCATCGAGCAATCCGCCCCATGGGTGCAGCAATGCGTCATCGATCCTGAAGGCGATTTCGTAACGCTGGCAGACCGTTACGGCCACCTCGTCGTCGACGCAGCCCGTACCGAAAACGAATTGACCCGCATCGCCGCCCGCGTCCGCCAGCACCGCGTCTCGGTTGTCCTCAACCTTGAGGGCCTTGACGTCGAACAACAGATGCGCGCCGCCGCCGCCTTCCTCGGCGGCCTCTTCGACGCCGACCGCGACCATTGGTATCCAGTCCTCGTCGTCGTCGACGAAGCCCAGCTTTTCGCCCCCGCTGTTGCAGGCGAAGTGTCTGATGAAGCTCGCAAATTATCCCTCGGCGCCATGACAAACCTCATGTGTCGCGGCCGCAAGCGCGGCCTTGCCGGCGTCATCGCCACCCAGCGTCTGGCCAAGCTGGCGAAGAACGTCGCGGCTGAGGCCTCTAACTTCCTGATGGGCCGCACTTTTCTCGACATCGACATGGCCCGCGCCGCCGATCTTCTGGGCATGGATCGTCGCCAGGCCGAGCAGTTCCGCGATCTCGAACGCGGCCACTTCGTCGCCCTCGGCCCCGCCGTGTCGCGCCGTCCTCTGCCCATCACCATCGGCCCGGTCGAGACCTCGGCCCGCTCCACCAGCCCCAAGCTGACCCCGCTTCCCGAGGCCCCAGCCGACGCCGCCGATCTGATTTTTACCCAGTCGCCAGAAGAGCTTAGCCGCCCCGTGGTCCGCCGCCCGGCGCCGCCACCGCCGCCCTCGACCAATGATCTGCTCGCCCAGGTCGCCCGCGCCCGTGCCGAAACGCCGAGCGAACCAGCCTCGCTTTTCCCCGAGATCGACGAGGCCGAGCGCGACGAAATGATCAAGGCCGTCATGGCCGAATTGCTCAGCGACCCCGACGCCGGTTTCCGCACCAACGCCGTGCTCTATCAGGATTTTCTCGTCCGCTGCCGCATCCGCCGCGTCCCCGGCGAGCCCCCGGCCCTGCCCGCTTTCCGGCGTCTTCTCGCCATCGCCCGCGTCGCCCCCGACGAGGAAACCGCGACCTCCGATGGCTGGCAGCAGGCCCTCACGCTCTCGGAAACCCTCACCGACGATGTGCAGGGCGTCTTCCTCGTCATCGCACAGGCCGCGCTCACCGGCGCGCCCTGCCCGTCCGATGCCACGCTGGCGCGGCTCTACGGCACCCATTCTTCCAGTCGCGCCAGACGTTTGCTGACCTGGTTCGAGGAGCGAGGGCTCATCGTGCTGCGCACCGATTTCCGCAATCAGCGCATCGCCGCCTTCCCCGACCTCAACGCCGAAACCGCTCCGGGCGACCCCAATGGTCCCGATATGCTGGCCGACGAACGCGGCGCGGCAGAGTAGTTTTAGCCCACCAGCGCCGCGCGAAACCCAAACCGCGCCTTTGCACCGGGCTTCAGCATGACCGAATAGGGTCGCTGGCTGAGCTCGTCCGATCCACCCACTTCCGCCGCTGTGCCATGCCATGGCTCAAGGCAGAGATAGCCCGCGCCTGATTTGGACCACAGCGCAAAATTGGGCAGATTTTCCCAGGAAAATTCGATACTTGGCCCATTCGTTGGGCCATAGCGCAGCCCCGAACCAACGCCATCGGGAAACACCATGGCGTCCTCGACAAACTGGCTGTGATCCAGCACCAGCCGCCCGCTTTCAAAGGGCGAGTCCAGCGCTTCGGGATTGACCAGCCCGCCTGACAGCCGATGCAGCGGTGGTGAAGCGCCATTGTCGAGCACGATTTCATGCGCTAGCCCCTTGGCGCCCGGCAGTGGCCAGGCAAAGGCGGGGTGAAACCCGATACCAAAGGGTATGTCCTTCTTGTCCCGATTGATCACTTCGGCGCTGACCACCACGGCGCGCCCCTCGACCAGATGCTCGACATCGAGCTGAAAATTAAACGGATACATGGCCTTGCTGGCCTCTGACGCCTCCAGCCGATAGACCACCCGGTCTGATTCCTCGACCACCAGTTCAAAATTGCTGCGCCGCGCAAAACCATGCTGGCTCATCTGAAAGCGTTCGCCATCGACACTCACCGTGTCATTGGGCGCGCGGCCAACCATGGGAAAAAGGATCGGAGAACGACCGGTCCAGAACCGGCCATCGCCATGCCACATCCAGTGGCGACCGTCATTGGTCTGGATCGACTGCATTTCCGCGCCCAGCGCTGCCACATCGACCGTGACCTCACCATTACCGATACGGGTCAGTTGCATGGCGCATCTCCGGCGATTCGTTTGTCGATGTGACACCCTATCCCCCTTTCAGGATTGGGAGAACTCCTGAGTACGCAAGCGGTGAACAGGGTCTGAACTCGCCCTCCACAGGCGAAACGCTTGCGGTCCGCCCCCGGGAAAAGGTATCGCCATGCTATGCCTTTGCCCGCCATGCCAACGCTGCCCATCGACGCCGTCCTGCCCGCGCTGGCTGATGCGCTGGCCAAGGGCACCAGCGCCGTGCTCGTGGCCCAGCCCGGCGCCGGCAAGACCACGCGCGTGCCGCTGGCCCTGCTCGACGCGCCATGGCGCAATGATGGCAGCATCATCGTGCTCGAGCCACGTCGCCTCGCCACCCGCGCCGCCGCGCGGCAAATGGCCCGACTGCTCGGCGAGGAGGTTGGCCAGACGGTCGGCTATCGCGTTCGCCTCGACACAAAAATCTCGGCCCGCACCCGCATCGAAGTCGTCACCGAAGGCATTTTCACCCGGATGCTGCTCGACGACCCCGAGCTCACAGGTGTCGCCGCCGTGCTCTTCGATGAGTTTCACGAACGCAGCCTCGATGCCGATCTCGGCCTTGCCCTCGCGCTCGACGCCCGCGCCCTCCGCCCCGATCTGCGCCTCTTGGTCATGTCGGCCACCATCGATGGCGCCCGCGTCGCGAGCCTGCTCGACAATGCCCCGCTTATCGACAGTCCTGGCCGCACTTTTCCGGTCGAAACCCACTATGCCGAACCAAACCCGCTCCAGCGCCTCGAAGACCAGGTCGCCACGTCAACGCTAAAGGCCCTGCGCGAACATGAAGGCTCCGCCCTCGTTTTCCTGCCCGGCCAGGGCGAAATCACCCGCACCGCCGAGCGCCTCGCCGCCCGCCTGCCGCCCGACACAGATCTTGCGCCCCTCTATGGCCAGCTCACGCCGGCCGAACAGGATTTTGCCATCCAGCCCGCCGCGCCGGGCCGCCGCAAGATCGTACTCGCCACCTCCATTGCCGAGACCTCGCTGACCATCGAGGGCGTGCGCATCGTCGTGGATTCCGGCCTGCGCCGCATTCCCGTTTATGAGCCCGCCACCGGCCTCACCACACTCGCGACGCGAAAGGTCTCCCGCGCCGGAGCCGACCAGCGCCGCGGCCGCGCCGGCCGTACCAGTCCGGGCGTCTGCATTCGACTCTGGAATGAAGGCCAGACGGCCGCACTCGAACCATTCGACACACCAGAAATTCTTGCTGCCGATCTTTCCAATCTGCTGCTTGATCTGGCCGCCTGGGGCGTCACAGATCACAAGGCATTGCCCTTTCTCGATCCGCCCCCCGGTCCCGCCTGGGCCGAAGCGCAGGCGCTTCTCACCCGGCTCGACGCCATCGACGCGGCGGGCCATCTCACACCCGCCGGCAAGGCCCTTGCCCGCCTGCCGCTTCATCCGCGTCTCGCCCATATGGTCATCGCCGCTGCCGAAGAAGGCGACGCTTTCACCGCCGCCGAACTGGCCGTTCTCATCAGCGAGCGCGGCCTTGGCGGCGATGACACCGATCTCGCCCGCCGCCTTGAACGCTTTCGTACCGACCGCTCAAAACGCGCCGAAGACGCCCGATCTCTTGCCCGCCGCTGGGCGAAGGATGTCGGCGGCAAGAGTGGCGAAAACCTCTCCTCCGGCTATCACCTCGCCCGCGCCTTCCCCGACAGGATCGCCCAGCCTGCCGGCCCGCGTGGCCGCTTCCGCCTCGCCAATGGCCGCCAGGCGCAACTAGACGAAACCCATTCCCTTGCCGGCGCGCCCTTTCTGGTCGTCGCCGACATCACCGGCAGCGCCACGCAAGGCCGCATCCGCTCCGCCACAGCGCTGGATCCGGCAGATCTTGAAACTCTCTTCGCCGCCCACATTGAGGCCGAAACCACTCTAAGTTTCGACGCCGCGTCTGGCTCGGTCCGCGCCCGCCGCCAGCGCCGCCTCGATGCGCTGAAGCTCGCTGATGAACCTGTTCCGGTCACCGATCTCGAAGCCGCGGCGAACCTCTTGGCTTCTGCCGCGCTCAAGCGCCCGGAAACCCTGCCCTGGAGCAAGGACCAGAAAGCCCTCCGCGCCCGCGCCGGATTTTTGCGCCAGACGCTGGGCGATGAATGGCCCGATCTGTCCGACGCCGCCCTCGCCGCGAATCCGGACTGGCTCGCCCCCCACATAGTAGGCGAAACCCGCCTTGCCGCCATTTCCGCCGAACATCTGGGCAATGCCCTCGACGGGCTGCTGCCCTGGGCGAAGCGGCAGGAGATTGAACGCCTCCTGCCCAGCCATTTCAAGGCGCCGACCGGCAACAACCTGCCCATCGACTATGCCGCCGAAAACGGTCCGGCCCTCGAAATCCGCGTGCAGGAGCTTTTCGGCCTCGATCGCCACCCGGCCATAGCCAATGGCAAGCTGCCCCTACTCCTGGTCCTGCTTTCCCCCGCCCGTCGCCCAATCCAGACCACGCGGGATCTCCCCGGCTTCTGGCGCGGGTCGTGGAAAGATGTCGCCAAGGATTTGAAGGGCCGCTATCCGCGCCACCCCTGGCCCGAAGATCCAATCGCCGCCCCACCCACCAGCCGCGCCAAGCCACGCGGCACATAAAAAAGCCCCGGGCTACGCCGGGGCTTTCCATTAGGCATTGGGCGAAAATTCCAGCGCCACGCCATTGATGCAATAGCGCTGGCCAGTGGGCGGCGGCCCATCGGGGAACACATGACCAAGATGGCTGCCACAGGTGGCGCAATGCACCTCCACCCGCACCATGCCAAAACTGCGGTCGGTGGTCGTTTCAACCGCGCCCGGTAGCGGATCATTGAAGCTCGGCCAGCCGGTGCCACTCTCGAATTTCAGCGTCGAGGCAAAAAGCGGCGTATCGCAGCCGGCGCAGGCGAACACGCCCTCACGCGTTTCGTGCAGCAGCGCGCAACTGCCGGGCCGCTCGGTGCCGTGCTCGCGCATGATACGATATTGCTCTGAACTAAGGCGTTGCCGCCATTCGGCCTCAGTGCGGGTCACGGGAAAAGCATGGGCATCCATGGCATCACTCCTTGGATTTGGGATCGACCTGTCATTCGCAGAACATATAGGCATAGTTACACGCCAATCCCAGCGCCGCGTCCATCACGGTCCATTCATCGATTTCCTTCCGCCAGCACTTGCCCGCGCAGCGGGCTTTTCTCGTCAGGCCGAGTCGAAAACGGTGGTCGGCGAGAACCGGAGCGGAGCGTACTCAACGTACGTGAGCACCGGAAGCGCAGACGACTTCCGTTTGCAGGCCAGCATCACGAGAAAAGGAATGGTGGGAGTAACAAGGATTGAACTTGTGACCCTTCGCGTGTGAAGCGAATGCTCTCCCGCTGAGCTATACTCCCACTCCGCATGGTTCCTTGTCGGAACAAGCGGCCGGAAAGAGATGGTGGGCGTAACAAGGATCGAACTTGTGACCCCTACGATGTCAACGTAGTGCTCTCCCGCTGAGCTATACGCCCATCTCTCCGGGCCGGACCGGCACTTGGCCGTTCCAGTGGCGCGGATAGACCATAAAAACCCCGGAGGGGTCAAGAGGTCAAAATCGAAGAGTTGTTTCTCTGCGTAAAACTCGCTGTGGTGAGCCGAATGGCGTGGCTTTCGAGCACCGGAGCGGAGCGTACATGAGTACGTGAGCACCGGAAGCACAGAAAGCTGCGTC
Source organism: Pseudomonadota bacterium (assembly GCA_023433775.1). GTDB lineage: Bacteria > Pseudomonadota > Alphaproteobacteria > Rhizobiales > Devosiaceae > Devosia. The sequence goes on from JAEYTY010000163.1 coordinate 9,033, forward strand.
AGGCGGCCGCCACAGTAGAGTTTGACTAGGCCGCCAGCAGCCGCTCGACTTCGGTGACCAGATCCTTGAGGTGGAACGGCTTGGAGAGCACCGAAGCATCCTTGGGCGCATCGCTGTCAGGGTTGAGCGCCACGGCGGCAAAGCCGGTGATGAACATCACCTTGAGGTCCGGATCGAGTTCGGTAGCGCGGCGCGCCAGCTCGATCCCGTCCATTTCCGGCATCACGATGTCGCTCAGCAGCAGTGAAAATGGCTCTTCGCGTAAGCGCTCATAGGCCGAAAGCCCGTTGTCGAACGACACCACATCATAGCCCGCGGTCTTGAGCGCGCGCGTCAGGAACTGACGCATATCGTTGTCGTCTTCGGCGAGCAAAATCCGCTTCATCAAAACACCTTTGGCCATTCGGCTGTGAATCGCTTCAAATGCGATGTTTAGTGCAGTTTCGCGCCGGTGCAACACTTGCCGCGTTCACGGCGCTGTTTTTGCGTTGAACTGGACAAGAGTGCCGCGCCGGGCGACACTCTTGCCACACAAATCACTTTCCGGCGCCCCCGCGCGGCGCCGTTTCGAGGGGAATGGGGTGCGGTCGGACTATTGGGATCAACCGGCATTCGAAACGGTACGGCCCCGGCGCCTTGTCGCGCCGCTGGTGTTCAATTCGCCCCATTCCGGTCGCGTCTATCCGGCCCGCTTTCTGGCCATGACCCGGCTCGACCATCTGTCGATTCGCCAGTCCGAAGACGCCTTTGTCGATGAGCTCTTTGCCCGCGCACCCCATCTCGGGGCTCCGCTGCTGCGCGCCCATTTCCCCCGCGCCTATCTCGATGTTAATCGCGAACCCTGGGAACTCGATCCCACCATGTTCGTCGAGCCACTGTCAGATCGCTTCAACACCACCTCGTCGCGCGTCGCGGCCGGCCTCGGCACGCTGGCCCGGGTGGTGGCGGAAAACAAACCGATCTATCGCGAGCGGCTGACGCTGGATGACGCGCGGATGCGCATCGAAGGCATCTACCATCCCTATCATGCGGCCCTGCAAAAGCTGCTCAGCGAGTCGCTTGCTGCTTTTGGCCTTGCCGTCCTGATCGATTGCCACTCCATGCCGCGCATTGGCCGCCATGGCGAACGCGCCGCGCCGGACATTGTCCTGGGTGATCGCTATGGCACCACCTGTGCCCCCGCCCTGATCGATCTCGCCGAAACGGTGTTTTCCACCGCTGGGCTCAGGGTGGCGCGCAACCGCCCCTATGCCGGTGGCTTCTGCACCCGCACCTATGGCCGCCCGCAACATGGCGTCCACGCCCTGCAGATCGAAATCAGCCGCCATCTTTACATGAACGAGGCAACCCTCGAGAAAAACGCTGGCTTTGAAGCCCTGCAGCAATTGATGGAGCGGCTGATCTTCACCCTGATCGGGCTTGATCCTGTCGCCCTGGCCGGCGGCCGGCAGGCTGGGGATCAGGCCGCCGCCGCTGAATAGTCCCAACAGGGATCATGCGGCAAAGCAATTCATCCGTCCCGCACAGTACTGCGCGTCAAAAAAGGGGCCGCCCCCAAAGACGGCCCCAGTCAAGGGAGGAACGATGCTCGTCAGATAGCGGCACCCTTGGGCCACATATCCAAACCAACCATCATGCCCTTCCGGGATGAGCCGATTTGTATGATATATCAAGCAAAGACTGCTACTCCACTTCGGTTCAGCGCCTTGTTGTTGCAAAAATGAATCATCACAACAGGTGAAAATTCTTGCATTTCGCTGATATTTACCTCTTCAACATTGCGTCTTTGCAGTATAATTCCCAATAATTCCAATATCTTGAGCTTGCCAACAAGGACGCCATCCATGACGCCTGCCGACAGCTTCGACTTTGCCCGCGTCGAGCAGACCTTGCTCGCGGCATCCTCTGCCGCCGCCGCCCACACAATGGCGCTGTTTCGCACCCCGCTGGCGGTCGACAACAAGCTCGATAAAGGCTTCGACCCCGTCACCGAGGCCGACAAGGGTGCCGAAACCGTCATTCGCGCCGTCATCAGCCAGGCCTTCCCCGATCACGCCATTATTGGCGAGGAATGGGGCTCCTCGGGGGACAGCAATTGCAGCTGGATCATCGATCCCGTCGATGGCACCCGCGCCTTCATTTCGGGCGCACCGGTCTGGGGCACGCTGATCGGCTTTGCCATTGATGGCGTCGCTGTCGCCGGCCTCATGAGCCAGCCCTTCATCGGCGAGACTTTCCTCGCAGTCCCGGGCCGTTCCACCTATCGCCGCGGCGACACCATCCAGCCCAACCGCACTAGCGGCCTCACTGACCTGGCATCGGCACGGGTCTTCACCACTACGCCAAGCCTCTTCAACACCGAGCCTCTCATGGCGAAGTGGCGTGCTGTCGAACAGGCCACGCGCCTGCAGCGCTTCGGCATGGATTGCTATGGCTACGCGCTTTTGGCCGCCGGCCACGCCGATCTCGTCATCGAGCCACACCTCAATACCTATGATATTGCCGCCCTCGTCCCCATTATCCGCGAGGCGGGCGGCGCCATTGCCTGCTGGGACGGCAGCGAGCCCAGTGGCGGCGGCGATGTCGTCGCGGCCGCCACCCCCGAACTGCTCGAAAAGGCTCTGACGCTGATCAACGCCGTCTAGCAAATCTGGCGCCCGCGCCCCTTAGCTGATCGGGATGGCCGACACAAAGCGCGGGCGATGCGCCGCCTGCGCGCTATAAGTGATGGCATCAAAGCCAAAGGTGGCGACAAAGGCCCGGTGCGGCACAAAGCTTTCGGTCAGGATCACCGAGTCCCCATTGGCAATATCGGGCAGGACCCCGGCCGGCAGCGGCGTATTGGGCACCGCTGAACCCAAATTGCGCGTCCAGTTGACGACGAAGCTGCCACTGACCTTGGAGATACTGCTGATCCGCAAGCCGCCGTCGCTGGCGGTCGGCACCATATTGCGCATCAGGATCAGCATTTCATTGAGCTTAGCATTGGTCACAGCCGTCTCGCGCGACAGCATGTCTCCCACGGTAAAGGTGGCTTTTTCGACGCCCTGCAGATTTCGGAAGAGATCAAACAAGGTCACCGTGCCCAGCAGCAAGGCAAGCAGCACCGGCGCCAGGAGGGCAAATTCGATGGCCGACGTGCCGCTCTCGTTGTGGACAATATTCTTGCGCAAGATCCTGCCCATCACGCCGGCTCGTTCACAAAGCCGGACTTGGCAATAATGCGGAACGCGCCGCTTTCATCCTTGGGCAATGCCAGACCAAGCCCGATGCCGGGCGTCAGCGGCTCAACCACGAAGCAGGCGCGCACAAACATGGTCTGCGTCCGTCCCCCGGGGGTAAACCGCAAGACCGGCGCAATGGGGCTGCTGCGGTTGACGCAACGTATATTGTCGGCCGGATAGCCCGTCCCACCATTGATGGGAAACAGCTCCAGCGCCAGGGCATTGTTGCAATCGGCCAGCACCCAGGCCTCTTCGCAGATGCGCTGCCGCATGGTTTCCTGCGTGGGATTGGCAAAGCTGCCGATGCGCAGCGAACGCACAGTGGTGTCGAGCGCCCGGTCGAGCATGATGGACTGCACCATGATCCATCCCGCCTCCAGCGTCGCAAAAACCAGCATCAGCAGGATCGGCACGATCATCGCAAATTCGATTGCCGCCGCTCCCGAGCGGTCCCGCAACATGCCTTTTCGCAATGGCCTTTGCGGCTTGCGCATCATTGCGTCAGCTTCACTTTCTGGATCGAATTGGCGATGGCGCGGAAAGCCGAGGCAATGTCGAGCCCGACCACATCATAGAAATGCCCGGCGCTCGATGCGCAGTTCCTCATCTGGGTTTTGCCCGCCTCTTCCAGCTGGAAGCCGATTGTATAGACGATGACATTATTGGCCTTGGCGCGGTTGCAGACCGCCTGCATCCTTTGGGCAGCGTTGGCCGCACTCTGGGTCTCATAATTATTCACCGCCGGATTGCGCGGATAATTGTACTGATGCGGCCTGAACTGCTGGGAAATCACCCCGTCGGTCATCAGCACGATAACCTTGACCGTATTGCCGCTATTGAAGGCCGCCGGGCGGTTGGCAAACTGTGCCGGCACAATCCCCGCTGTCGCTGCCTGGGCAATTAGCGGCTGTGCACCCGGCTCAAGCAGCATCATGCCCCAGTTCATGGCAATGGCCGTGCCGGTGCCGTCATGCATCCGCATTCCGTCGATTTTCGCCTTCAGTGCCGTGGCATTGTTTGAAAGATAGGTGATCGATGTCGCTTCATAGGGACACCACGACCATTCCAGTCCAGGCTCATTGACGCCCTGGTGATTCACCGTGAAATGCGGCACCTGGCTGCGCTGATTGAACGGGATCATGCCCACGCCATAGTCGGTATTGGCGAACTCGATGCAGGACGAATAATTGTGCTGGCGCGGCACCCCGAGCCCGTTGAACACCGCGCTGCCCGGATTGACCGAGCCGGCATAGGGCACGATGCTGATCGATGTTGTTGGCGCCGTGGCAGGTGTCAGAATGGTATCGATGAATTCCTTCGCGGCCGGACGCAGCAGGCTCAGCCTTGTGGGCGTGCCCCATCGCATTGAGCCGGAAATATCCAGCATCAGCGAGATTTCCAGATTCTGGCGATTTTCCTGCGCGGTTGCCGAGACCACGATATCGAGATTGTTGATGCCGATCAGCGGCAGGAAGCCCGTGGGCATAGAATAGCTGGCGGTGACCGTGACCACGCGGGCGTTGAGGGACACACTCGACTGGCTGTCGAGATCCACCTCACTGATATAGGGGATCGACTTCATATAGTCGGCAACCGTGCTTTCCACCGACTGTGTCTGGGTAAGCGATGCAGCAGCCAGCGCCGCGCGGTCCACCCCATCCTGCAATTGCACGCGATGCGCCTCGAAGCGGGCGACATCCGTCGCACCGCCGGCCAGCACCAGCATGGGCAGAATGAGCAGCGCCACGATCACCGCAACATTGCCGCGGCTCTCCCTCAGAAAGCGCTGTAAAATGCTCATGGCCCCGCGTCGACGCTCCGCAACGGGCCCCTTTGGCCCACTGCAAAAATACCAAGTCGCCCGTTACCAAACGCTTAGGAGGAGTCGGCGGCAATTGACCGGTTTTATTCACATTGCGCTGACCAAGCTGGTCGCGCCGCCTGAGTTTCGCTAGTCGCTCTGCTGGGTGATAAACGCATCAAAAGCGGCCAGCACCTGGCCCCTGATCGCGTCACTTTCCATGAACAGTTCATGGCGTGCGCCGGGAATGACCATATGCCGCCCGGTCCGCATCCGCAGGCCCAGTTGCTCGATGGCAGGCGTCGAGGCAACCTCGTCCCGCGCCGCCGCCAGCATCAGCAGCGGTATCTTGATCCGCGCCGGAAAGCTGTCCTTGCCGGCCTCGTTCATCGCCCGGAAGGCCGAAGCCAGCCAGCGGAAGGTCGGCGAACCGATATAGAGCCCGTCATCGGCCCGGACGGTTTCCACCATGCGCTTGTAGCGCAGCACGTCCGAGGTCAGTGGGTTATTGGCAAATCCGGCTTCGCTTGGTCGCGCATCTGCCTTGCGCGGCAGCGGCATCTGCCCCAGCCCGACAAAGCTGACCACATCGGCAACCAGCCCCCAGGTCCGCGATGTCTCTTCAAAACCCGGCAGCGCCACCATAGGCGCCGACAGAAACACCCGCTCGAACATCATGCGGTCCCGCGTCGCCGCAAACAGGCTCGCCAACCCGCCCATGGAATGGCCCACGAGATAAAAGGGCGGCGGACAATCGGGCAGGAGGATTTCGGCGTGAAAGCTCTTGAGGTCGGTCCAGTAATCTTCGAAGCGATCAACATAACCCAGATGCGGATTGCCGATCAGCCGGTCTGAACCACCCTGCCCGCGCCAGTCAAAGGTCGCCACGGCAAAGCCGCGCGACTGGAAATCGGCGATGGTCTCGAAATATTTCTCGATATATTCCGTCCGCCCCTGCACGAGACACACGGTCCCGCGGCGTGGCCCGGCTGTCTTGGGCCAGATGGCGTAGCGCAGGCGCACCTTGTCCGCTGTGGTCATATAGGCCACCCGGCCGCCCTCCGGCGCCGGATTGCTGGCGGTCACGGCCAGTTTCGGCCCTTCTGCATCGACAATCGCGCTCAAATTTACCCCCCTACGGAATCGTCCCGACCTTACTCGCCATGGGTAAATAAAGACGCGCCAACGCAGAAAAGCCAGCGACCCGGAATGGATCGCTGGCTTCCCTTGACGTCACGGCCCATGCGGGGGGCGGGTGATGGAGCCGTGATGGCAGTGAGCGTTTTCGGAGCAATCCGATGCCGATCACCTGCCCGAAGCTACGTCATCCGCCCTGAACCTGAGCGGAGCGGACCATTCATTTTGGGTTCATGCCGCAGGGCCATTTCAAACTCTTGAACTGCCAAACGCCCCACCTACATCTAACGCGTCCGCCGGATGTCCGGGGACACCGGCTGCGCCGCTCGCCAGTTTAGGGAGCATGAGCGTCAGGCCGGCGATCAAAATCCACGTTGCTCAACGGAGAATGTGACTATGCAGACCATCGATTTTTCCCCCTTCTATCGTTCGACCGTCGGCTTTGACCGGCTGTTCAACCGCCTCGACACCCTGGTCGGGCAGGAAACCAAGACCTACCCGCCCTACAATATCGAGCGCACCGGCGATGACACCTATCGCATTTCCATTGCCGTAGCTGGTTTCTCCAATGGCGATATCGCCGTTGAAACCAAGGAAAACAGCCTCGTCGTCAAGGGCGCCCGCCCGGCTGAAGTCAATGACACCCCGCGCGAATTCCTCCATCGCGGCATTGCCGAGCGCGCCTTTGAGCTGCGCTTCCAGCTGGCTGACTATGTCGAAGTCCAGGGCGCCAACCTCGAAAACGGCCTTCTGCATCTCGAACTGAAGCGCGAGCTTCCCGAGAGCAAGAAAGCGCGCACCATTCCCGTCAATGGCAGCGCCGCCTCCATCGAGGATAAGTCCGTAAACTAAAGCACAGCTTCTGCTGATGATGGCGCGGTCCGCAAGGGCCGCGCTTTTTTGTTTCCCCCGCCAGACGGAACGAGTCCCCGACCCTGCCAGTTGAAGCTGCACAGGCGTCAACGCGCCCACATACTCACTCCCGCGTCAGGAACATCTTATGAAAACCCCAAGCATCGCCCTCAAGGCCAATGCCACCAAAACCGTCATCGACGTGCTCAATGCCCGCCTCGCCGACGCCATTGATCTTGCCCTCATCACCAAGCAGGCGCACTGGAACCTCAAGGGTCCCACTTTCATCGCCGTGCATGAGATGCTCGATCCCATGCGCGCCGCCATCGACAATCATGTCGATATCATCGCCGAGCGCATTGCCCAGCTGGACGGCATTGCCCTGGGCACAAGCCAGGTCGTCGCCAAAGAGACCACGCTTGCCGCCTATCCCACCGATATCCGCAAGATCAATGACCATCTGAGTGCCCTGGCAGAGCGCTATGCCAAGCTCGCCAATCAGGTGCGCGAGGATATCGACACCACCGATGAAGCCGGCGATGCCGACGCCGCCGACATCCTCACCGCTTTCTCCCGCGATCTCGACAAGAACCTCTGGTTCATCAAGTCCCATCTCGAATAGGACTTCCAGACAATTTGACCTGAATAAGGGGCGTCCACGCGGGCGCCCCTCTCTTTTTGGCGTCATCTCCTACAGTTTCCTATAGACGAATGCCCTTAAGTCCTATTTTTTGTGCGCACCGACCCGCAAAAGCGCTTGCCCGCTCTTTTGAATTATGCAAATGTGCAGAGGTTAGGGCAGCATCTCTGTCCTATCTGATGCGTTGCCCCGCTCTCCGCGGCAAGCACGCACGCTGGTCCGGCTGGCCCGCTAGACGATAGCGGAAACGGACAGGCGGGGCTAAACTAGAGCCCGAATTACGAGCGGCCATTTGGATGCAGTGCCGCTCCCCACGCATGGTCGCATTTGCTCATTCGAGCCGTACCTTGTAGTACGACCCGCCTGAACACTGCGCTCCAGAGGACAGGATGCATCCAGCGGGCCGGCCCCTCCGGCAACAACAGGATGCGCACGAGATAGCAATAGCCCTTCGGGGCGCCGAACAGAACGAGGTTGAGCCATGGCAAACGTACGGACCGGAATTCCCGCCCAGTCGAGCACTGCCACACGCAAAACCCTGATTCTGGATGGCAAGCGCGTCGATGGCCGCCCCGCGGCACAGGGTCTTTATGATCCGGCCAACGAGCATGATGCCTGCGGCATCGGCATGATTGCCAACATCAAGAACAAGCCCAGCCACGAAGTGGTCGAAAAGGGTCTCGAAATCCTCGAGAACCTCGAGCATCGCGGTGCCGTGGGCGCCGATCCCCTGATGGGCGACGGCGCCGGCATCCTGGTGCAGACCCCGCACGCCTTCTTCCAGAAGGTGCTGCCTTTCGCCCTGCCCGAAAAGCATCACTATGCCGTGGCGATGATCTTTTACCCCAATGTGGAAGGTCTGCGTGACCGGTGCGCCGCCGTCGTGCGTCAAAGCCTCGAAAACGAGGGTTTCACGCTTCTGGGCGAACGCATCGTGCCCACCAACAACAGCAAGCTCAGCCGCGGTGTGATCGAAACCCAGCCGGTCATCGAACAGATCGTCATCGAGCGCCCCCATGGCCTTTCAATCGATGAGTTCGAGCGCAAGCTCCTCATCGTGCGCAAGGTCATTTCCAACAGCGTCTATGGCCAGGTGCCGGAAAGCGACAGCGACAACGGCTTCTATGTTGTCTCCATGTCGGCGCGTACCATTGTCTATAAGGGCATGTTCCTCGCCGATCAGCTGGGCGCATTCTACCCCGATCTGCATGACGAGGCCTTCGAAAGCGCCAACGCCCTCGTGCATCAGCGCTTCTCGACCCATACCTTCCCGTCCTGGAAGCTGGCCCACCCCTACCGCATGACCACCCACAATGGTGAGATCAACACCATTCGCGGTAACGTCAACTGGATGGCGGCCCGCCAGGCCTCGGTCTCCTCGCCGCTCTTTGGCGAGGACATCAGCAAGATCTGGCCGATTTCCTATGAAGGCCAGTCCGACACCGCCTGCTTCGACAACGCGCTCGAATTCCTCGTGCGCGGCGGCTATTCGCTGCCCCACGCAGCCATGATGCTGATCCCTGAAGCCTGGGCCGGCAATCCGCTGATGGACGAGCAGCGCCGCGCTTTCTACGAATATCACGCCGCCCTCATGGAGCCATGGGACGGCCCGGCTGCCATGTCGCTGTCCGATGGTCGCTATGTCGTCGCAACCCTCGACCGCAACGGCCTGCGTCCGGCGCGCTATCTCGTCACCAAGGAAGGCCATGTCGTCCTCGCCTCGGAATCGGGCGTGCTCGATATTCCCGATGAGGACATTGTCGAGCGCTGGCGCCTCCAGCCGGGCAAGATGCTGCTGATCGACCTTGAAGAAGGCCGCATCATTTCCGACGAGGAAGTGAAGAAGGCGCTCGCCACCAAGAACCCCTATGCCGAATGGCTCGCCCGCACCCAGATCGTGCTGGAAGACCTGCCGGCCGTGCCGCCCAAGGCGCCCCAGCCGACCGACGCCCTGCTCGATCGCCTGCAGGTCTTTGGCTATACGCAGGAAGATGTGAAGCTGCTCATGGCCCCCATGGCCACCACCGGCCAGGAAGCCGTTGGCTCCATGGGCACAGACACGCCGATTTCGGCTTTGTCCAACAAGCCCAAGCTTCTCTATACCTATTTCAAGCAGAACTTTGCGCAGGTGACCAACCCGCCCATCGATCCGATCCGCGAGGAATCGGTCATGAGCCTGGTGTCGTTCATCGGCCCGCGTCCGAACATCTTCGATCTGGCCGGCTCGGCCAAGGAGAAGCGCCTCGAAGTGCGCCAGCCCATCCTCACCAATGAGGACCTGGAAAAGATCCGCGCCATTGGCGACATCAAGGACAACCAGTTCAAGACCAAGACCATCGACATCACCTATCCGGTCGCCAATGGCCCCGAAGGGATGGAGGCGGCTATTGATGCGATTTGCCAGGAAGCCGAAGCGGCTGTGCGCGGCGAATACAACATCATCATCCTGTCGGACCGCCTGGTGTCTGCCGAGCGTCTCGATATCCCGACGCTTCTGGCGCTGGCCGCCGTCCATCATCACCTGATCCGCAAGGGTCTGCGCACATCGACCGGCCTCGTCGTCGAGACCGGCGAAGCCCGCGAAATTCACCACTTCGCCATGCTGGCCGGCTACGGCGCCGAAGCCATCAACCCCTATCTCGCCTTCGAAGCCCTCCAGGCGCTTCATGCCGAAGGCAACTATCCCGAGGAAGTGGACGCCCACGAGGTCGTTTACCGCTTCATCAAGTCGGTCGGTAAGGGTCTGCTCAAGGTCATGTCCAAGATGGGCATTTCGACCTACCAGTCCTATTGCGGCGCGCAGATTTTTGACGCTGTCGGCCTCAACTCCGATTTTGTCCGCAAGTATTTCTTCGGCACGGCGACCTCCATCGAAGGCGTGGGCCTGCGTGAAGTGGCCGAAGAAACCGTCCGCCGCCATGCCGACGCTTTCGGCGACGATGCCGTGCTCAAGAAGGCGCTCGATGTGGGCGGCGAATATGCCTATCGCATTCGCGGCGAGAAGCACGCCTGGAGCCCCGATATCGTGGCCGATCTCCAGCACGCCGTCCGCACCCAGGACGAAAGCCCGGAAACGGCCCAAACCCGCTACAACAGCTTTGCCGAGCGCGTGAACTCGGGTGAGAACGGCTATCTGGCCATTCGCAACCTGTTCGAAATCCGCCCGATTGGCCCCGAAGTCAGCATTGATGACGTCGAGCCGGCGGCAGAAATCGTTCGTCGTTTCGTCACCGGCGCCATGAGCTTTGGCTCGATCAGCCGCGAAGCCCATACGACGCTCGCCATCGCCATGAACCGCATTGTCGGCAAGTCCAATACCGGTGAAGGCGGCGAAGAGCCAGATCGCTACAAGCCCCTGCCCGATGGCTCGCGCAACCCGCTGCGTTCCGCCATCAAGCAGGTCGCCTCGGGCCGCTTTGGCGTCACCACCGAATATCTGGTCAATTCCGATCAGATCCAGATCAAGGTTGCGCAGGGCGCCAAGCCCGGCGAAGGCGGCCAATTGCCCGGCCACAAGGTCGACTGGATCGTGGCCAAGACCCGTCACTCGACCCCCGGCGTGGGCCTGATCAGCCCGCCGCCGCACCACGACATCTATTCCATCGAAGACCTCGCCCAGCTCATTTACGATCTCAAGAACGTGAATGAAGAAGCCGATATTTCGGTCAAGCTGGTCTCCGAGGTTGGCGTGGGCACAGTTGCGGCCGGCGTTGCCAAGGCGCGCGCCGATCACATCACCATTTCCGGCTATGATGGCGGCACGGGCGCTTCGCCTTTGACCTCTCTCAAGCACGCTGGCGGTCCATGGGAAATTGGCCTGGCTGAAACCCACCAGACGCTGGTGCTGAACCGCCTGCGCAGCCGCGTCCGTCTTCAGGTCGACGGTGGCCTCAAGACCGGTCGTGACGTCCTCATCGGCGCCCTGCTCGGCGCTGACGAATTCGGCTTCTCCACCGCGCCGCTGATTGCGGCGGGCTGCATCATGATGCGCAAGTGCCATCTCAACACCTGCCCGGTTGGCGTCGCCACCCAGGACCCGGTGCTGCGCAAGCGCTTCAAGGGCACGCCCGAGCACGTCATCAACTACTTCTTCTTTGTCGCCGAAGAACTGCGCGGCCTGATGGCCGGCCTTGGCGCCCGCACGCTCAACGAGCTGATCGGCCGTTCCGACCTGCTCGACCAGCGCCGGGCGGAAGATCACTGGAAGAGTGAGGGGATCGACCTCAAGAACATCTTCCACAAGCCCGAACCGCTTGGTGGCGATACGCTCTATCACTCAGAGGACCAGAACCATCATCTGGAAAATGTCCTCGACCGCAAGCTGATCGAACTGGCCGCTCCTGCGCTGCAAAGCGGCACGCCTGTCCAGATCGAACTGCCCATCCGCAGTCGCGACCGTTCCGCCGGCGCCATGCTCTCAGGCGCTCTGGCCAAAAAGTACGGCCACGAGGGCCTGCCCGAGGACACGATCTCCATCAAGCTCAACGGCACCGCCGGCCAGGCTTTTGGTGCCTTCCTCGCCAAGGGCATTTCCATCGACATGGTGGGCGATGCCAATGACTATGTCGGCAAGGGCCTTTCCGGTGGCCGCATCGTCGTGCGTCCCTCCGACAAGGTCGGCTACGATCCGGAAAAATCGATCATCGTCGGCAATACCGTGCTGTATGGCGCCGTGGCCGGTGAGTGCTATTTCCGCGGCATTGCCGGGGAACGCTTCGCCGTACGCAATTCCGGCGCCATCGCCGTTGTTGAAGGCACCGGCGACCACGGCTGCGAATATATGACCGGCGGCCTTGTCGTCGTCATCGGCAAGACGGGCCGCAACTTTGCCGCCGGCATGTCGGGCGGCGTCGCCTATGTGCTCGACGAAGACGAAACCTTCCGCTCGCGCTGCAACCTCGCCATGGTCGATCTCGAACCCGTGGTCGAGGAAGAAGAGCTTATGCAGAAGCTCCACCATCACGGTGGCGACCTTGAATGGCATGGCCGTGTCGATATTTCAGGCGACATGACCAAGCATGACGACGAACGCCTGCATCAGCTCATTTCCAACCATCTCCACTATACCGGGTCGACAAGGGCCAAGTTCATTCTCGACCACTGGGTTGAGATGCGGCCCAAATTCGTCAAGGTGATGCCGGTCGAATACCGCCGCGCCATCAAGGAAATGGAAAAGAAGCGCGCCTCGGGCGGCGCACACGTGGCTGCAGAGTAAGGAGAAGCCAGATGGGTAAGGTAACAGGCTTTCTCGAAATCGAGCGCGAAGAGCCCCGCTATGAGCCGGCCTCCGATCGCATTCGCCATTTCGGCGAATTCACCATTCCCATGTCGGAAGGGCGTATTGTCGACCAGGCTGCGCGCTGCATGGATTGCGGCATTCCGTTCTGCCATGGCGATACCGGCTGCCCGGTGCACAACCAGATTCCGGACTGGAATGACCTCGTCTTCAACGGTGACTGGGAAGAGGCCGCGCGCAACCTCCACTCGACCAACAACTTCCCCGAATTCACCGGCCGAATCTGCCCCGCCCCCTGCGAGGAAGCCTGCACCCTGAATCTCGAGGACGCACCGGTCGCCATCAAGACGGTTGAACAGGCCATCGCCGACCGGGCGATCAAGTCCGGCTGGATCAAGCCCCAACTGCCAACGACCAAGACCGGCAAGAAGGTCGCCATTGTCGGCGCCGGCCCGGCAGGTCTGGCAGCAGCCCAGCAGCTGGCCCGCGCGGGTCACGATGTTCATGTCTATGAACGCGAGCCCAAGGCGGGCGGTCTGATGCGTTACGGCATTCCCGACTTCAAGATGGAAAAAGAACACATCGATTTCCGCGTCGAGCAGATGGAGGCCGAAGGTGTCACTTTCCATTATGGCGTCAATGTCGGTGTTAACAGTCTGTTAGCAGATATACAGCGCGAACATGACGCTGTGCTACTCACTGGCGGTGCTGAACGGCCCCGCCCGGTCGAGGCCGAAGGGGTCGAACTCAACGGCGTCCATTTCGCCATGCCCTTCCTCGTTCAACAGAACCGTCGCCTCGGCGGAGAGGATGTTTCGGGCGAAGTCCAGCTTACCGCTGCGGGCAAGCATGTCGTGGTGGTGGGCGGTGGCGATACCGCAAGTGACTGTGTTGGCACGTCTTTCCGCCAAGGCGCCATCGCGGTGACACAGCTCGACGTCCGCCCGCAGCCGCCCGAACTCGAGAACAAACTGACCAATTGGCCCAATTGGGCGGTCAAGATGCGCACCTCGTCCAGCCAGGCCGAAGGCGCCATCCGCGAGTTCTCCGCTGGCACCATGAAGATCGTGGGCAATGCCAAGGGTCATGTCACCGGCGTCGAATGCGCCCGCGTCGATCGCAAGCGCCAACCCATTCCAGGCACTGAGTTTTTGATCAAGGCAGACCTAGTTCTGCTCGCCATCGGCTTTGCCGGCCCGGTCTATGAGGGAATGCTCGATCAGCTCGGCGCCCAATATGACAAGCGCGGCAATCTCTTTGCAGATACAATGAGTTACAAGACCACCGTCCCCGGCGTCTACGCTGCCGGCGACATGCGCCGGGGCCAGTCCCTGGTCGTCTGGGCCATCCGCGAAGGCCGCCAGGCCGCCCGCTCCATCGACTTCGACCTCATGGGCCAGACCAGCCTGCCCCGCTAGAACACAACGCCCTCCCAATGCGGAGGGCGTTTTTCTTTCTGCTTCAATACATTAGTTTTGCTGCTCAGCCCCGGGCCGCGCGCATGGTGCCGCGCATATCCGCGTCGAACACCATGACCCTGTTGCGACCCTGGCCCTTGGCCATATAGAGCGCGGCGTCGGCCATGTCGGTGGCGATTTCCATGCGGTCTCCAGCTTCAGCGAGGCACGCACCGATGCTCACCGTCACCTGAATATGCCGCCCATCCGTTGAAACTATTGGGTTTTCCCGGATCGCCGCCATCACCGAATGGGCGGTGCTACGCAGCAGGTTGGGATCGCTGCCGGGCAGCAGAACAATGAATTCATCGCCGCCCCAGCGGGCACAACTGTTTCCGGCCCCGATCGCCAGCCCAATCCGCCGCGCCACTTCGAGCACCACGACGTCACCCGCCGCATGACCGAAGCTGTCATTAATGGCCTTGAAGTGATCGATATCGACCAGCAGCAATCCATAGCCCCGCTCGCCCGAAACCTTCGCATGAGCGGCAGAAAAGCCGCGCCGGTTGAGAATGCCGGTCTGCCCGTCCTTGAAGGCCAATTGCTCCAGTTCGCGCGTTCGCGCGCTGACCCTGGCTTCGAGCTGGCTGGTGTGGTCGTGCACAGCCGCCGCCATTTCCGTAAACGCGGTCGACAGGCGCCCGATTTCGTCCCGCTGCCCCTGCCCCATATTCAGTGCTTCCCTGAAGTCACCCACCCGCGCGCGGCGCACGGCAGATTCCAGATTTTCAAGGCGACGCAGGACGATGCGATTGAAGACCAGCACCATGACCAAAGCCACCAGCCCGATCATCACGATCACCAGCGCCCCGATCAGCTGAAAATATCGGCGGTCGATAATGGTGTCGATGTCCATCAAGGACACATTGAACCAGCCAAGTTTGTCGAGATAGCCGATCCCTGCCAACATCTGCTGGCCACCGACTGAAACAAAGGCCGAATTGGCCATGGTTCCGTCTTCTGCCATTGCGGCCATCATCTCGCGCAGCGTCGTGCGGTCGGCTTCATTGTCGAGCATCGAGAACACGGTGCGCTCCTCGCGCATCGACTTGTCGAGGCTGGCCAGATTGATCAGGCGTTCGTCGCGATGCGCCTGCACAAGGCCCTGCCGGTCGACAAACATCGAGGTGACGCCCACCTGCGGAACATTGACCACTTCCTGCACAAAAGCGGAGAGATCAATGCCCGTGCCGAGCACCCCCAGCACCCTGTTACCCTCGCGGATCACACAATTCATCCAGACCTTGGTCACCCGGAGATTGGCGTCATTGTCCACATTGAGATGGCACCCCTCGCCCAGGGCAATTGTCGAGTAATACCAGGTGTCACGCGGATTATCCGGGCTGACAGTGTAGCGCAGCTGCTCGCCGGCATAGGCATTATGCGTATCGTTGAAGTAATAATTGCCCGAGTTGCCGATGACAAAAAAATACGATCCATCAGCAAAGGTCTGACGATAATGCTCAAGCTCTGCCAATCCGCGCCGGGCGAGAACGGGGTCATCCTCATTCAGCGACCAGTCCCGGATAGCCTGGCTGCCTGCCAAGGTTTCGGCAAGCGAGACTTCGCGCAACAGTGCCCCCAGCCCGCGGTGGCGGTCATAAAGCGCCTGTTTCTCGGCAAATAGAGTGCCAAGCTGGGCTACGGTGGAGTTGATGAACCAGTTGAACGCTGCATAGGCAGGTGCGGCCACTGCGGCGAAACCGAGAAGCACAAACACTAAAACCCTCAAAGAGAGGGTGTCCGCAATGCGTCGAAGAAGCAGTTGGATAGCTTGGCCTCGTGTACAGACTGCCCAATGTCCTACCTGACAGTCTGACAAAAACGCCTTTAACTATTCTTAACGGATTCTTCAGCGCTGGGCGTTCGCTACCCTCAGTTCAGAAATTTCTGCACCGCCACCAGTTCCTCATTGCGCAGCTCGTGGCCTCCATCGTGCCAGTTCAGTGATACATCGCCGCCATTGGCGGAAAAGTAATCCGCCAGCGCCTGCGTTGCGCCGGCCGGGGCAATGGGGTCGCGCCTGCCCGCAGTGATCAGAACCCGGCGACCAGAAAAATCGGCAGCATTCGGCGCGAAAGGGATGAGCGGGTGCATGAGCACCGTGGCATCGAACAGGTCAGGCGCCGCAAACTGCATGGCGGCTAGGATATTGGCCCCATTGGAATAGCCGAGCCCAATCACCTGCGACGGCCTCTCGGCGCCAATCTGCTCGCGCACGAAGGCCTGCATCGCAGCGGTCCGCAGAGCCAGATCGTCCATGTCATAGACGCCCTCGCCGGTCCGGCGGAAATAGCGCAGCGCTCCATGTTCGCTGACATCGCCCCGTGGTGCCACACGTCTTGCTCCGGGGATCAACTGCGCTGCCAGATCAAAGAACTGGTTCTCGTCCCCGCCCGTGCCGTGAAAGAGAAAGATGACGGGCGAAGCTGCGTCGGCGCCGGGCGCCTCACGGAAATGGTACTGGGCCATATCGGCTCTCCTTCTGTTGCGACCGATATTGGGGCAATTGAGGTCAAGGGCAATCGCCCAATCCCGCCACGCTCCGTTGCCGATTGCGAAACAATGACCCTACCAGCCCGCCTGGATGTCCTCGGCGGCGGCGCTGATCTCGCTGCGCAACCACCGATAACCGGGATCCTCATGAATGCGCGGATGCCAGGCCATGGAGACGTTGTAGCTGCCCACCTCAACCGGGCTGGGCAGGACCTTGATGTCTGCAAACTTCTGGTACATCCGGGCAATAGACATCGGGAAAAACGCAATCATGTCCGATTGCGCCACGATGAGCGGAATAGCGGTGAAATTGGTGATCCACACACCGACCTTTCGCTCAATGCCCTGCCGCGCCAGGGCCTGATCGGCGAGCGTCTGGTAGTATGGGCGGTCCGTCGCCAGTGCGACGTGACGCGTCCTGAGAAAAAAGGCGCGGTCAATCGTCTCCGCGCTCACATCAGCATCGGCACGCACAATGATGCCGATCTCGTCGTCGAGCAGCCGCCTCGTGTACCAGGATTGGGGAAGCGATTGCAGCCAGCCAAGGCGCAGATCGACCCCTGCCCGCTCAAGCTTTTCGGGGTCTGGTCCACCGGCCTGCACGAGCGACACAGCCAGCCGCACACCCGGCGCATCACGCGAGATGCGCTCTGTCACCCGCGGGATTAGCAACAAGCTTGCGTGATCGCTCGACGCCAGCCCCATCATCGCGGTTGATGTCGCGGGCACGAATTCCGGTGGCCGCGTCATGGCCTCGATCCGCGGTGCCACGTCATTAAGCTGCTCAAGCAACATGCGCCCGCGCGCCGTCAGCGCCATGCCCGACGAACCGCGCACAATAAGCCTGTCACCAAAGGCTTTGCGGCAACGCGCCAGCGCATTGCTGGCTGCCGGCTGCGACACACCCGTTATGCGCGCCGCCGCCGTTACACTACCCTCGCTGAGGATAGTCCGAACCAGCAACAGCGTTCCAATATCGAACCGACGTATATCAGCTTGTTGAATGATCGACATAATCTTGATGTTATATCGCTGGCGTCGGGCTCTTGCTAGCGTCCTTCCATCGGGACAGATCTCAACAGGGACGTCCGCTCAAGGGAGGAACTCGAATGCAATTCTCGACAAGCACTTCATTGTTTGCCGTCGCAGGCGCCGTGCTGGCGCTTAGCATGGCGCAACCAGCCTATGCAGCCGAAGGCTATGTTGTAGGCAACGCCGCCAGTGCGGTCGCGGCAGACCCCGCAATTGCCGAACTCGTGCCGCAGACCATCAAGGATGCGGGCGTGCTCCGCATTTCCGTCTATGGCAACACGCCCTATGCAATGACCAATGAAGGGTCCGAACTCTTTGGTGCCGTCATTGATCTGGGCAGCGCCATTGCCGCCACCATGGGCCTAGAGGCCGTCATCGAGGACAATGGCAGCGTTGCCGCCAGCCGCGTCTCCGTGGAAAGCGGACGCTATGACTTGGGCATGGGGCCGTTCCTCGACTCCGCCGATACTGAAGCACAGTTCAACATCATCAACTGGATCAAGGTCACGCCCGGCTTCGTTTTCCGCGCCGGTGAAAGCTATTCCGACCCGCTCGATTTCTGCGGCAAGAGCCTCGCCATTGTGTCGGGCAGCGTGCCTGTCGAGCGGAATATGGAAGCCCTCAAGGCTGGCTGCGCCGCCGCCAATCTCGAAGAGCCAAAGGTCGACGCCTATGGCGACCAGAACGCGACCATCGTTGCTGTTCTCTCCGAGCGCAACGACACAACCGTGATGGGTTCGGCCAGCGCCCTCTATATCGCCAGCAACCAGAGCGACCGCCTCGCTGCTTTCAGTGCTGAAACCGACATTTTTGCTGTCGGCATCTTCTCTGGCATGGGCATGTCCAAGCAGAACCCGGAACTTGCCACCGCAGTACTGGCCGCGATGGAAAAACTTGCCGCTGACGGCGCCTACGAAGCCATCTTCAGCGCCTATGGGCTTGCCGATCTTCTGGTTGAAGACTTCGCCATCAACCCGATCACCGGCGGGCTTTAATGACTTATTCCTCCGACACAGGGGACGTCGCGACCACGCGGCGTCCGATAATGCCCGATGATGCCTCGCGCGCAGTTCCGCGCGACCGCGCGGGCCGCATTGCCCTTGGCGTTCTGATCTTCGGCCTTCTCGCCTGGCTCTTTATCGGCGCTGCCACCAATCCCCGTTTCGAATGGGACGTTGTTGCCCGCTACTTCACCGCGCAGGCCGTCCTCAACGGGTTGATGACAACGCTCTACCTGACCCTCGTCATTTTTATTTTCAGCCTTGTGCTGGGCACGCTCCTCGCCCTTGCCCGCGAAAGCAGCTTCCGCCCGTTCAATATCCTCGCCTGGATTTACAGCTGGATTTTCCGTTCCATCCCCGCTCTGGTTCAGCTCATCTTCTGGTTCAACCTGGCCTACCTCCTGCCCTCGATTTCCCTCGGCCTGCCCTTTGGCCCGACCTTTTTCGAAGCGCGCACCAATGACCTCATATCCCCGTTCCTGGCAGCCGTTCTCGGGCTCGGGCTGGGAGAAGCCGCCTATAAATCGGAAATCATCCGGGCCGGTCTCATGTCGGTGGACAAGGGCCAGCGCGAAGCCGCGCGTGCCATCGGTCTCACCAATACCCAGTCCTTTTTCCGCATCGTCATTCCGCAGTCCATGCGCTTCATCGTGCCGCCGCTGGGCAATCAGACGATACTCAACCTCAAAGGCACGTCGCTCGTCAGCGTCATTGCCCTGTCCGACCTGCTGCACTCAGTGCAATCCATGTACAACCGCACGCTCGAAGTCGTGCCGCTGCTGATGGTCGCCACCCTCTGGTATCTCATCATCGTCAGCATCATGAGCGTGATCCAGATCGGCATTGAGCGTCACTTCGGCCGCGGCCACGGCGCCTCCCGTAACGTCAAGCCGATTGAGGAGCGGGTCGAAGCATGATCGTCGATAAAATCCTTCTCTCCGCCCGCAGAGTACGCAAAGAGTTCGGTGCGCTGGTCGCGCTCGACAATGTCGATATAGACATTCGCCAAGGCGAAGTGGTCGCCATTATCGGCCCATCGGGCTCTGGCAAGTCCACTCTGGCGCGCTGCATCCACCAGCTCGAACGTATCGATGCAGGCGCTATCTATCTCGATGGCGAACTTCTCGGTTTCGAACACAAGGGCGAAAAGCTGGTTCCGCTGCGAGACCGTGACACATCGCGCCAGCGCGCCCGCATGGGCATGGTGTTCCAGCAGTTCAATCTCTTCAGCCACCTCACCATTCTCGAAAATCTCATCGAAGGACCGACCCGTGTTCTGGGCCGGCCCCGGGCCGAGGCCGAAACCAAGGCGCGCGACCTGCTCACCAAGGTGCGGCTGCTCGACAAGATCGACGCCTATCCCCGCCATCTCTCCGGCGGCCAACAGCAGCGCGCAGCGATTGCCCGCGCTCTCGCCAATGAGCCCCAGCTGATGCTGTTCGACGAGCCCACCAGCGCGCTCGACCCTGAACTTGTCGGCGAGGTGCTCGACGTCATGCGCCAGCTCGCGCTGGGCGGCATGACCATGGTGATCGTCACCCACGAAATGAGCTTTGCCCGCGACGTCGCTGACCGCATCGTCTTCATGGAAGCGGGGCGGATCGTTACCCAGGGAAAGCCGGAAGAAATCTTTTCGGCCCCAGCCGACAGCCGGCTCGGCCGGTTCCTTGCATCATCGGGCATCGCCACGGGGGAGACCGCCAGTGACGCATAATCCAAGCAAAAATCTCGACACCAGCCGTCTGGCTTTGGGGTCGTGGCATATCTTCAACCGGCTCGACATCGCAGATGGCGCAAAGCTCGTGCGCCGCGCGCTTGATCTGGGGATTTCGCTCTTTGATGTTGGCGACTATTGGGACCACGAAATTTCCAATGAAGAGCGGTTCCGGGACATCGTCGCCCACCTTGGGCTGGCGCGGGACGACTATCGCGTCGGTATCAAGGTTTTCACCAATTCGGTGCAGAGCCGCGACGAACTGGTCAAGCAATCGCTTGTGCGCCTTGGTATCCATCACGCCGACTACGTAATCTGCTCACGCCCCTCGGTGACCGAAAGGCTCGAAGACGCCGTTGCCGCCATGGCGGGTCTGGTCACATCCGGCCTGACGCATGAAATTGCCGCCTCGCTCTGGGACCCGGACATGCTGGGCACGGCCATGGACTTGATGTCCAAACAGAACCTGCCCAAGCCCCGTTTCCTGCAGCTGCAATACAATGTCTGCCGCCGCTCTGTCGTCGAATCGCCTGCCTATGAGCGCCTCTTTCGCGAAAGCGGCATTTGCCTCCAGGCCGCCGACACACTGGAAGGCGGCATTCTGGCCGGCCATCTCCACCGTGATCGCTACAATCCCGGCGACAAGGAGAGCGGCCAGTGGTTCCCTGACAGGAACATACCACGCGATTCCGGTGGCATCCGCCCGGCCATCCGCACCATGGTGCCGCGGCTTGAACAGGCAGCCGCACAATTGAATGTAACGCCGACACAGCTTGCCATGGCCTTTTGTCTCCTGCACCCCGCGCTGGACACACTGCTGTTTGGCGCAACGCGCGTCGAGCAACTTGAAGAAAATATCGGCGCGCTCGAATTGGCTCGCACCAGACCCGATGACGTGCTGGAAGCCACCGCGCCGCTGGCGCTCGAAGGGGCTGCGCCACCGCCCATCTTCGACGTCTCCGCCGGTATGCACTAGGCGTCCGCAAACACAGTCGGTGCTGAAGCAGCTCGCGTCGGTGCCAAACGCACATTAAGGCACCGCCAAAAAGGAAAACCCCAGCGAACTCGTTGAGTTCACTGGGGTTCTTTGGTTGCGGGAGCAGGATTTGAACCTGCGACCTTCAGGTTATGAGCCTGACGAGCTACCGGGCTGCTCCATCCCGCGTCAAACACGTCGCCGGAGGCGTTGTGTGAGCGCTATATAGGGGGTGCGTATCCGGACCTCAACCCCCAATCGGCCCTCGTGACGGTTTTTTGACAGGCCTGAGGAAAACCCGACCGATTTTATGGACAAAGTCACTGGCCATGGGCCGCCACTTTGTTGCACTATTTGCTGAAATCCCTTCCACGGCCCATCTCCGGGCCCGCCAATCCATTTGATTGAGACCTCCTTTATGAACCTGAAAACGCTTGGCCGAACCGACCTGAAAGTCACTGATATCTGCCTCGGCACCATGACCTGGGGCAGCCAGAACAGCGAGACCGAAGGCCATGCCCAGATTGCCATGGCGCGCGATGCCGGCATCAATTTCATGGACACTGCAGAGCTTTACGCCGTCCCCGGAAGTGCCGAAACCAGCGGTCGCACCGAGGAAATCATCGGCAATTGGTTTGCGGCCAACAAGGACCGCGACAAGTGGGTATTGGCCAGCAAGATCGTCGGCGGTGGCAGCAGCTTCATCCGCAATGGCCAGCGTGCCGATGGGCCTTCCGTCCGCACGGCGCTCGAAATCAGCCTGAAAAAGCTCAAGACCGACTACCTCGACCTCTATCAGATCCACTGGCCCAGCCGCGGTCACTACGGGTTTGAAAATTCCTGGACCTTCGCGCCGCACAAGCAGAACACTGCCGATGTCGAAGCCAATCTCACCGACATGCTCGAAACGCTCGGCGACCTCGTACGCGAGGGCAAGATCCGCCATATCGGCGTCTCCAATGAATCGACCTGGGGCATTGCCCAATGGCTCCGCATCGCCGAAGCACGCGGCCTTCCGCGTCTCGTCTCGGTGCAGAATGAATTTAATCTCCTGCGCCGCCATTTCGATCTCGACCTTGCCGAATTGAGCCATCACGAGCAGGTTGGTCTCCTGGTCTATTCTCCGCTGGCGGGCGGACTGCTGACGGGCAAGTATCGCGACGGCGCCATCCCCAAGGGCAGCCGCTACGACTATCAGAAGGGCTTCTGGCGCCTCAACGAGCATTCGGATGCCGCAACGCGTGAATATCTGGCATTGGCCGAGCGCCACGGCCTCAACGCGGTGCAGATGGCCATCGCCTTCTGCCGCAGCCGCCCCTTCACCACTGCGACAATTATCGGTGCCACCAGCACCGATCAACTGGCCATCGCGCTGGGCGCCGCCAACCTGACCTTGTCCGACGCGGTGCTGAGCGACATCGATCAGGTTCACCGTCGCTTTCCGCGCACCATCTGATCGCGAGGGGCCGGCGCCAGGTGCCGGCCCGCAGCCCTTTCGTGCCCCATGGTCAAACCGGAGCCCGGCGCTATAGTCAGTGCAATCTGCGCCGGAGCCCGACCTTGAACACGATAACGCTCTTCACCTCGGTTTTTCCGCTGGTCGCCTATGTGGCCTACAATGTCATCGTGCCATTGGTTGAGCGCTGGCGCCCGTCGCTTTCCGTGATCATGAACATGCAGCGCCGTCGCTGGGTCGCCAATGCGGCCCGGCGCGAAAGTCCGTTCGACGCCATCCTGTCGGGCAATATCATGGGCTCAGTAAGCTTTCTGGCATCCACTTCCGTGCTGCTGGTGCTGGCCGTGTTCGCGGTGTTCGGCCAATTGCCCGCACTGATGGACGCGCTTGAATCGCTATCGCTGGAGCGCACCTACAGCCTGCTCGATGTGCAATTGCATCTCGTGATCATGCTGATCATGTTCGTGCAGGCCTTTTTCGCTTTCACCCTGTCCCTGCGCCAGTTCAATCATTTCTGCATCATGCTCGGTGCGCTCGATCATGACCGGGTCACCACCGACGAGGAAATCGAGGCCATTGCCCGGATGAATGGCCTCGGTGCCAAAAACTTCAACAGCGGCATTCGCGCCTATTACTTTTCCGTAGCCAGCGTTGCCTGGTTTGTCTCGGAATGGCTGGCCGTCGCCGCCTGTATCGCAACCGTGCTGGTCCTGGCCCACCGCGAGTTCTTTTCCTCAGCGCACCGCACGGCAGCGTCCGCCGCCGTCATCGCCGCGCGCCACCGCAGGGATGTACAATCATGAGATACCTCAGGCCTCTGATTGTGCTGGTGGCACTGAGCAGTGCCAGCGCATCACTCGCACAGTCCGACACCTACACCAGCGAAGATGAAGCGCTTTTGCAGCAATGCTTTGCGGGCGTCGCCGAAGCCGGTGAGGTTGATGCAGGTGGTGGCGTGAGCCTCCTCGACTGCATCGGCGCTGCCAGCAATGTCTGTCAGGAAGAAGACCCATCAACTCAAGGTATCGTTGCCTGCAATAGCCGCGAACAGAGCTGGTGGGACGAGCAACTCAACGACCATTACGCCACGCTGAAGGCCGGTCTGCAGGCGGACATTTTCGGCAGCCTTCAAAAGGCCCAGCGGGCATGGCTGGCTTATCGCGACGCCAATTGCGATTACCAATACCAGCTATGGGGCGACGGCACGATGCGCCAGGTCATCGGATCCTATTGCTGGATGGAGATGACAGCCCAACGGGCGATCGACCTCTCCTATGACCTCGACGCCATCAGTTTGTGACGCTGGTTAGCGCACGGGCAAATAGGTGTTCAGGAAGGCTCGGAGATCGGACAATACCGGCGCAATGAACCGCAGGGGCCGCATGAGCGCCAAGAGCGGCGCCGGATGGCCAAGCCAGCGATATTGTTTCACTTCTGCAGCCACGCCCACCTCCGTGGACCGAGCGGCCAAGGCCGTTGCATTGCGAGACAGAACCGTCCTGTCCTCTTCCCCCGTCACCAGCAACATGGCCGGCAAACCGGCCCGAACATGTTCTATCGGCTGCGTCAGCTTTGGTTCGCGTACTGCGCCAAAGACGCGCATGGAAACCGGGCCGTCAAAAGGAAAGAAATCATAGGGACCGGACAATCCGGCGATGCACTCAACAGCAGGCAGGCAACCGCGCGCCTGCAGCAGCGACGGGTCAACGGCCAGCATCACTGCATTATAGGCGCCCGCCGAATGCCCCACCAGCGCCAGCCGCGATCCGTAGCCGCCCCATTGCCAGATATTGGCCACAACCCATTCCACCGCATCGGCGCAGTCGTTCAGGAAGTCGGGATATTCCACATCAGGCACCAGCCGATAATCAGGCACGACAACGACATAACCCAGACTTGCCAGCGCCCGCCCGGCAAAGGCGTAATCCGCCTTGGCGCCATCGCTCCACCCGCCACCATAAAAGAACACGACCACCGGGCGTGGGCCGCTCTGATCTCCCGAGGGGCGATAGATATCGAGCTTCTGCCGCGGCAAAGGCCCGTACACCACGTCCCTTGCCGCCCGTTCGGACCCCGAATCCTTGAGGGCCAGGAAATTAAGTATGGTGAGAATGGAAATTTTCATCTGCCCGCTTTGGTCCTTGGGCCCAGCAACGGAGTGTTGCACGAAACTGTTTCGTGTGACCGCGAAATTCTCTCAGGGACAAACCGCCCACCACCTCGATAGCGACAATTTATGACGTTGACATTCAGGTATGCGGGTCGTTTATTGCGCCCGTTGAGAACGCCCCCACGAGAACAGCCTTCAGGCCGTCATGCTTGTTTGCCAGTGCAATATGATCACCTCCAAGGAGATTGAGGATATCGTCCTCGATCTGCTCGCGGCAGATCCGTGGCAATTGGTCGTTCCGGCCAAGGTCTATGCCGAGCTCAACCGACGCGCAAAATGCAGTGGCTGCGTGCCGAATGTGGTGGACATTATCGTGCGCGTCACGGAAAACTACCACACGCAGCAAGCCCTGCCGCCCGCTGAGCTGGTCGATCTCCAGTCCGGGCTGGAAAAGCTCAAAAAGCAACGGAATGGAGTACGTCGTGAAAGGCGAACCACAGGTCATCGAGCGGCTTAACGAAGCCCTCTTCCTCGAACTCGGCGCAGTCAACCAGTATTGGGTGCATTATCGACTGCTGGACGATTGGGGCTACAAGCGCCTCGCCTCCAAGGAGCGCGCGGAATCGATCGAGGAAATGCATCACGCCGACAAGCTGATTGAGCGCATCATTTTCCTTGAGGGCCATCCAAATCTGCAGCGCGTCGCGCCGCTGCGCATTGGCCAGACCATCAAGGAAGTGCTCGAGGCCGATCTGGCCGGCGAATACGATGCCCGCAAGGCCTATAAGGCCAGCCGCGAGCTCTGCGAGGAACTTGGCGACTACGTTTCCAAGAACCTCTTCGAGGAACTTCTCGCCGACGAGGAAGGTCATATCGACTTCCTCGAAACCCAGCTTGAATTGCTCGACAAGATCGGGCCTGAAAAATATGGCCAGCTCAATTCGGCCCCTGCTGACGAAGCCGAATAAACCGCTCAAGCGCCCGGACCAACATCCGGGCGTTTTCATTAGGTCTTTGCAACATTGCGGAGCGTCATGGCTTACCACACGGGTCGCCTGATCGATCATATCCACCTGCGCAGCCGACACTTTGCACTGGCCCGGCATTTCTATGGCCAGATCCTGTCGGTGCTGGGCGTACCCTTCAGCGCCTCAGGCGAACGCTGGTTTCAGGCCGATGAATTGTTCGTCGATGCTGCAGATGCGCGCACGCCCGTTAGCCGCGTGCACCTCGCCTTCCAAGCGCTCGACCGCGAAACCGTCGATCGCTTTTACGAGGTCGCCCTTATCTCGGGTGGTACCGACAATGGCAGACCAGGGCCCCGCGACTATCACCCGGGCTATTATGCCTGTTTCGTGCTCGACCCCGATGGCAACAATATCGAGGCCGTCTTCCACGGCGCTGCCCAGCGCTCTGCGCCCTCAGTGGTCATCACGCCCGAGACTTAGCGTGCCGGCCTATTCCTCGATGGTTTCGAACATGGCTTCGAGCTGCCCGATCACGGCGTCCATCGGCGCCACGGATTCCGGAAGCATTTCCGGCGCCTCGGGCGCAACGGCCACGTAAGGCACGCCGCTGGGGAAAGCCCCGAAGCGCTGGAAGAACGTGGTCATGTCGTCGAGTACAGGCATCCGCCAGCGCCACAGCGCGCCCATGGCAATGACCGGCTCCATATGCCCAAAGCCCTCATAATATTGCTTGGTCACCCAAACGCCTTGATTGATCAGCTTTTCAGCAAACCGGTCGGTATTCTGCATCCGCACAATTGGATCACTTGTGCCGGTCGCGAGGAACATGGGCGGGGCATCGGCGGTGATCAGGTTGATCGGCTGCGTGCCCTGCGGATTGGGCGCCTGGCCAAAGGCCTCGCGCACCTCACCATATTCAAAGGGGTAGAAGTCATAAGGCCCCGCCAGCGCCGCCACGGCGCGGATCTGCATCGTCACGCCATATTCGCGCAGGAATGAGGGGTCGAGCGCCAGCATCACCGCATTATAGGCGCCTGCCGAATGGCCAGCCAGAAACAGCCGGTTGGGGTCGCCGCCATAATTGGCGATATTGTCCTGCACCCATCTCAGCGCGTTGGCACTGTCCTCGAGAAACTCGGGATAGCGCACTTCGGGTACGAGACGATAATCGGCAATCACGGCAATAAAGCCGCGCGAAGCCAGGGCCCGGCCAACAAACTGATAATCGCTGCGTTCGCCCCTGTTCCAGCCGCCGCCATAAATGAAGAAGACCACGGGCGCCGGTCCACCACGCTGCTCGGGCG
>JAEYTY010000046.1 GCA_023433775.1 Pseudomonadota bacterium
CGTCGCCCCATTGAGCGATGATCCCCTCGTCAGCCTGCCGGCAGTCCCAGCACGCTGACCAACCCGGCCAAGCCGGATATGCGTGGAGGCCCTGCCTCAGTTACACCACGCCGAGGGGCACGATCCAGTTGCCGCTGCCGCCGTGTTCGTTGCCAACCGCTCAGCATCCCATAGAATGCTACATATCCTGCCATCGGATCATGCGGTGCTGGCTGACGAACACTACTGGCGTTCAGTCGATAATGCGGTGATAGCTGCGAGCGCGGGCCGCCTTGTTACCTTTGGCGTCAGCCCCACTGCGCCCGAGACGGGCTATGGTTATATTCAGAGCGGGTCGGCGCTCGGACAGGACGTACTCGAAGTCACCCGCTTTATCGAAAAGCCCGATCGCGTTACGGCCGCACAAATGCTGGACGATGGTGGATATTTCTGGAATTCCGGGATGTTCACGTTTGATGCCTGCGTGTTTCTGGAGGAATGCGATAAACTCGCGCCATCCACTTTCCAGGCGGCACGGGCCAGCGTGACCAAGGCCAGAACGGATCTCGACTTCATCCGGCTCGATGAACCAAGTTTTCTCAGCGCGCCCGACATCTCCATCGACTACGCGATCTTTGAGAAAACAAACCGCGCCGCTGTTCTGCCTGTACCGTTCAAGTGGTCCGACCTCGGCGCCTGGGACGCCGTCTGGACCGCCAGCAGCAAGGACGTGGCTGGCAATGCAAGCAAGGGCTCGGCGACGTTTTCGAATGCCGGGAATTCGCTGGTGGTTTCCGAGAAGGCCCATGTGGTGGTCGATGGGCTTAGTGATATCGCCGTTATTGCCAGCGAGGATGCCGTTTTCGTCGGCAGGCTGTCCGAGGCGCAAAAGGTGGGGCAGATCGTGCATCTGCTGAAAAATCGACCCGACACTTTCGCCCTCACCGAAACGCAGCGTACCACCTATCGTCCCTGGGGTGGGTATTCGAGGGTCTTGGATGGGGACCGGTTTCAGGTCAAACGGCTGTTTGTGAAGCCGGGCCGCAAGCTCAGCCTGCAAAAACACCACCACCGGTCCGAACACTGGATTGTGGTGCGCGGCACGGCTGAGGTTACGATCGATGGTGAAATGCAGATCGTGTCCGAAAACCAGTCGATCTATCTTCCGCTCGGCTGCGTGCACAGGTTGGCCAATCCGGGCAAGATGCTGCTGGAACTCATCGAGGTACAGACAGGCTCATATCTGGCCGAAGACGACATCGTCCGCATGGAAGATGAGTTTGGCCGCGTATAGTTGACTCTGCATCTCGTCGGGTCACACGGTCTCCGCAAAATACTCGCCATATTTGCGCATATAGGTGCTGCGCGTCTGGTCTTCCTGATTGATGATCGCCACGATCTCTGTCTGGTTGTTCTTTGCCTGTTCAAGGCTCGCCACCGCGCTTCTGGCGTCCTGCTGTGCGGTGCTTGACCAGCGCACTACGAAGAGGATGGCATCAGCGTAGGGTGCGACATAGAGGGCATCGACGACCGGACCGACGGGTGATGTGTCGACGATGACAATGTCGAATGTCATCAATGCTGCATTGATCAGTCGTCCAAAGCTTTTGCCTGCCAGCAATTGGTCGGTCGGCACGTCGCTTCGTCTGGCGCCGAGTACGACCGTGGCGGGCGTGAGCGCATCGGGAGAAATGATCGAGGCGAAGCTGTCTTCGTCGGTGGTCAGAAATTCGAAGAGACCGAGCGATGGCTCAAGGCCGAGATGGCGATGGATACTGGGTTTGCGCAGGTCACCATCGATAATCAGAGTTCGCCGGCCGGCAAGGGCGTAAGAGCGGGCGAGGGAAAGCGCGATTGTGGTCTTGCCTTCCCCTGGCGCAGTGGAACTCACCATGATGAGCTTGCCACCCTCGCGCGTGGAGGTGCTGCGCAGGCTCTGGTCCATGGTCGCCCTCAGGCGGCGTATGGATTCGGCGAATATCGAGAGCGGAGAGGCGACCATGACATTGGCCATGCTTTCCTTTTCCGAACTGTCCTTCTGGCGCGGAATGGCCAGGGCCATGCGTGTTTTCAGCACAGATGCCAGCTGCTGTGCATTGGTGAAGCCGCCAACGAAATTCTCGTAGAGAAACGCCAAGGCAATACCGAGACCGATAGCGAGCAAAGCGGCCAGGCTCAGTTTGAGGGGCCGGTTTGGAAAGGCGGCGTCCTGCGGCGCAAGGGCCGGTGATACAATCCGGCTGTCGGCCAGTTGCAGGTCGGCCTGGGTTTCTAGGTCCTGATCCCGGCTGAGGAGCAGTTGGTATTGGTCGCGTGCCAGGTCAGCCGTTTTCTGCAGCTCGAACAATTCGGTGAGGATGTCGGCAGAAAGCGGGCTGGAGAGGAATGAGCGCCGAAGGGTCTCGCGCAGGCTGGCCTCGCGACGGCGGTCAGCTTCGGCTGATTGTTGCAACACGTTTAGCGCTTGACCATCGGTTGTGGCGAGGGTCCGCTGGCCTGCCACGCGTGCTGCGCTCAGTTGCAAAATCTCCCGCTGCATTGCCGAGAGGTCATCGCGACCGGTATCGAGGCTAATGCGGTCGATATTGTCGGCGATGTAGCTATCGAATGAGGTTTCAGATGCCGCAATGGCGTTGCGCGCCTCCAGAATACGGGCCTGAAGCACATCTCGCGAGGCGAGCGTCTGTTGGACCTTTGAAGCGAGTTGATCGGTGATGTAGGTCTCGGCAATTGCATTGGCGAGTTCGGCGGCGCGAGTGGGGCTTGCGGCCTCCACCTCCACCGAGATCAAATAGGTCAGACCCCGGCGCTGGACGCTCACTGCGTCGCGCAAGTTTCTCAATGCCGTGTTTGTTCGCTCCTCGATACCCGGAGCATGGGGCGTGTGCATTGGCAGAAGTGACAGAATGCGCTGGGTCAGAGAGGGCAAAGTGCCAAAATGCGGATCGTCCGCCAGATTATTGGCCTGGACGACCCGCAAGAGCACATTGTCAGAGCGCATGATCTCGACTTCGCTATCGATGCGCGCACTGTCACTGCCAATGCTGTTCATCTGAATATCAGGGTCGAGAAGGTTCTTTCGGCTGGGATCGACCAATATCAAAGAAGAAGCCGAGTAGGTTGGCGGCAGCCAGAATATCACCAGCGCGGCTACTGCAACAATTGAGACAGTAACAAACAGGATCAGGCGGAACTGGCGCGCCAAAAGTCCGAATACGCTGCGCAGGTCGATTTCGGTGTCGTCCATTGCAAGCCCCACGCCTCGACCACTTCACCTACCTGAAGTATGCGGCGATAGTTGACGGCAAGCAATTGAATTCGTCTTCAATAATACTTGCCGAGCAAATTATGATGGGCCTGTGTTCAAAAAAGACAAGGAAAATTCCTCTGCAATGCGAAGGCTCGTAAGGACGCCGGAAGAAAATGCCCGCGTGTCGATCCCGATCCGCTGACCGGTGATTTGTGGACTATCCACCGGGGTGTGGCCATGAACGACCCGGAACGGGAATGAACCGGAGCCGGTCAGAAATGGCTCCCGGATCCATAGTAGATCATCCTCAACCTGCTGTTGCAGGGCAATGCCAGGACGAAGTCCGGCA
Organism: Pseudomonadota bacterium; assembly: GCA_023433775.1. GTDB lineage: Bacteria > Pseudomonadota > Alphaproteobacteria > Rhizobiales > Devosiaceae > Devosia. The sequence continues at coordinate 3,579 of JAEYTY010000046.1, forward strand.
TGGACGAAAGTCACGCCAGGCAAGGAAAGCGCCAAAGGGAGGGTCGTCATCTTGTCCACATGCGCTTTGGGAATGCGGTGATTGAGAAGCTTGGACCGCTGCTGCATGGGCAAATCCACCAGGTCGCCAAGTTCGATGCCGTATGATTGCAAGGTTTCCTTGCCGCCAAATCGCAGCCACCCCGACGTCATCTCCGGCATGGCCAGAAATTGCAGCATCATGATTTCGTGGTTTCCGGCGAGGCAAATACGGCGGAAACCTACCGGGCTTTCTCCGCAGATGTGGTTCAGCACGCCCGCAGAGTCCGGTCCGCGATCGACATAGTCACCGAGCATGACGATCCATTTGTCGCCTTCCAGCCCGGCACTGTCTGCGATGATCTTTTTCTCAAGGGCTTTTAGTTCCGACAAGCAACCATGCACATCGCCGATGGCGTAGATGCGCGTCGGCCAGTGATCGGATGACAAAAGTGCGCGTGGCTGGGTGGGTTTCTTGGCGGTCGGAAAGAACTTCTGGAAAATAGTGGTGGGCACAGAAGAGGCTGCTTTGTTGGCAAGATTTGATTTGGGTGAGTGTGAAAGCGACTTGCCGGGAATGCAACAATAGGCCAGTCGAACGAGGCTCTTCTGGCCCACAGCCTCATTTCCCGAAGTTCAGGCTTCCATATTCAGCAAGATCCCAAAGTGCGCCGCAACGCAAAACAGCCATGCGCAGTTTTCCGTATGGCCCTGTAATGGCAACAGAAAATCTGATTTTTTATATAAATATCGCCGCGTCTTCTGCCGCTATATCGCGTTCAAAATTGGGTCTTTTAATAAAATTTTAATTTGTTAAACTTGCAACATTGGGCAAATTACAGAGAGTATCTGTAGTGCAGTTTTTCGGGGTAAATGACGGCTTTTTAACTGAGCAGTTTTCGCGTGATCACGTTGCCGTTTTTAGCGCTGCGGCAACCTCCGCTGCACAGCACAGGCTTCCGACATCACCCAACACGACAGTACTGGACGCGAGCGGCCTTCCAGTTGTGTTTAACGCTGGTACACCGCTATTTGCCGGGACCTCGCCAGCGCGCCGCCGGGCTTTACTGGCGAAGCGGGCGTTGGACGTCATCACCAGCATATTCGCGCTGATTGCCTTGCTACCACTGATGGGGGCTATCGCGCTGACTATTCGTTGCACCAGCGCTGGCCCATCCCTGTTTCGTCAAAACCGTCTCGGGCTGGATGGACGCATTATTTCCGTGATCAAGTTTCGTTCGATCTATATCGATGGCGAAGATCCCCGCGGCCTTGTGCAGACGGTTTCGGGGGACCGGCGGGTGACGCCGTTCGGTCGGTTCATTCGCAAGACAAGTCTCGATGAGTTGCCGCAACTGATCAATGTGCTGGAAGGGAGCATGAGCCTTGTCGGGCCGCGACCGCACCCGGTGTCAATGCTGGCCGGCGGGATGAACTACGAAGCGCTCGTGCCCTACTACCGCTCTCGTCTCGCGATGAAACCGGGTCTGACCGGCTGGGCACAGGCCAATGGGTTGAGAGGCCCGACTGATGATCCCAAAGCCGCGACGGCACGCATCGAGCACGACATCGCCTATATCCAAAATTTCAGCCTCTGGTTGGACATCAGAATCCTGGCTCGAACGCTTCGCCGGGAGTTTATTTCGGGGTCTGGAATTTAAGAAAGATGCTGGCGCAGGCGGTATCGTAATGTGCGACTATTGTTCATGCTGGCGCCTGGCGTCCGATCTTTGTGCCAAGCTAATTTATGGGATGTTTTAGATGCGCATTGCGGTGGTGGGGGCAGGTTATGTTGGCCTGGTGAGCGGGGCGTGCCTGGCCGATTTTGGTCACAACGTTCACTGCGTCGATGTCTCCGAGCAAAAAATAGCCGCCCTTCAAGACGGCCAGATACCGATATTTGAACCTGGTCTTGAGGCCATGGTGAAGTCCGGCATCGCCAATGGTCGACTTGAATTTTCGGGCGATGTGGCCGCTGCGGTCCGTGACGCTGACCTGGTTTTTATAGCGGTGGGCACGCCGTCGCGTCGCGGAGACGGACATGCGGACTTGTCGTTTGTCTATGCGGCTGCCCAGACTATTGCTGAATCCATGACGGGCTTTACCGTGGTCGTAACCAAATCTACCGTGCCTGTGGGCACAGGAGATGAAGTAGACCGCATCATCCGCAGCTCCCGTCCGGATGCCGATTTTGCGGTTGCCTCAAATCCGGAATTTTTGCGTGAAGGCGCTGCGATTGACGATTTCCGCCATCCGGATCGCATTGTCATTGGGACAGAGGATGAGCGGGCCAAGGCCGTACTTGCGGAAGTTTATCGTCCGCTGTTTCTCAATCATTCGCCGTTGCTTTTTGTCTCACGACGCACCGCAGAGCTCATCAAATACGCCAGCAACGGATTCCTGGCGATGAAACTTACATTCATCAACGAGATGGCGGATCTCTGTGACGCGCTCGGCGCCAATGTTCAGGATGTGGCGCGCGGCGTAGGTCTCGATGATCGTATCGGCGCAAAGTTTCTTGATGCAGGACCGGGCTATGGCGGTTCGTGTCTGCCAAAGGACACGCTGGCACTCGTCAAAACCGCGCGGGATCATCACAGCCCCCTGAAGCTGGTTGAGACCACTATCGCGCTCAACGACAGTCGCAAACAGCTGATGGCTGACAAGGTGATCGCGGCTTGTGGTGGCAGTGTTGCGGGCAAGACCATCGCTGTCCTGGGCCTGACTTTCAAACCGAACACGGACGACATGCGCGACGCGCCTTCTCTCGATATTATAAAGTCGCTTCAAAAGGCTGGTGCGCGCATCCGTGCCTTTGATCCCGAGGGGATGAATGCAGCGGCCCGGGTTCTGGACGGCGTCACTTTTGGTATCGATGCCTATGACGTTGCGACGAGCGCCCACGCTCTGGTCATTGTCACCGAATGGAACGCCTTCCGTTCCCTCGACTTTGGGCGGCTGGCTACGGTTATGGCCGACCATGTGCTTATTGATCTGCGCAACATCTACACGCCGCGCGACGTCGAAGCACAGGGGTTTCGCTACTCCAGTATCGGTCGGCCTGCGGGAAGTTCGCCTGGTTATCTGGCGAAAGCCGCTGAGTAGAAGGGTCAGCGATGAGCAAGCGGGTGTTGGTGACGGGTGGGGCGGGCTTTATCGGGTCGCATTTGTGTGGGCGTCTGCTGCGGGATGGGCATGACGTGCTGTGCGTCGACAATTTTCATACTGGACGCGCCGAAAATGTTGCCGTGCTGCTCGATAATCGGCGTTTTGAAATTGTCCGCCACGATGTGACGTCGCCGCTGTCGGTAGATGTCGATGAAATCTTCAACCTGGCCTGTCCGGCTTCGCCGCTTCACTATCAGGCCGATCCTGTTCGCACCGTCAAAACCAGCGTGATGGGCGCCATCAATATGCTCGAGCTCGCGGAGCGCCAGCGGGCGACAATTCTCCAGGCTTCCACTTCGGAAATTTATGGCGATCCGCAGGTGCACCCTCAACCGGAGGACTATTGGGGCAATGTAAACACCATTGGTCCGAGGTCCTGCTACGACGAGGGCAAGCGCTGTGCCGAGACGCTGTTTTTTGACTATCACCGCCAGAACGGGCTGAAAATCAAGGTTGTCCGCATCTTCAACACCTATGGCCCCAATATGCGGCCCGATGATGGACGCGTCATATCAAACTTCATCGTGCAGGCGCTGCGTGGCGAGAACCTGACCATTTTTGGCGACGGCAGCCAGACACGATCCTTCTGCTATGTGGATGATCTCCTGGATGCGCTGGTGCTCATGATGAACAGTCCGGAGACGGTTACGGGGCCTGTAAACATTGGCAATCCCGATGAATTCACCATCGGCGAGCTTGCCGATCTCGTCATCGAACTCGTCAATTCCCGTTCAAGAGTAATCTATCGCGATCTGCCGGTTGATGACCCGAAACAGAGACGACCCGACATCGGGCGCGCCCGTGAGCTTTTGGACTGGACCCCCAGTGTCGCGCTGCGCGAGGGGCTGGCGAAGACAATCGCCTACTTTGACAACGCGTTGAGCCAGGCGCAGTCGGCCTGAAAACGGCGGGTGGGGGGACGATGAAAACGGCACTGGTTTGCGGAGCGGGCGGTTTTATCGGCAGTCATCTCGTCAAGCGCCTCAAGAGCGAGGGTTTCTTCGTCCGTGGCGTCGATCTGAAATTTCCTGAATTTTCCGAGACCCTCGCTGATGATTTCGTCATCGGCGATTTGCGTGACCGGGAGGTGTGCGATCGCGTCGTGGATCGCGCCTTTGATGAGGTCTATCAGCTTGCGGCCGATATGGGCGGCGCTGGCTACATCTTCACCGGCGAGCATGACGCCGACATCATGCACAATTCGGCCGCGATCAATCTCAACATGGTCGATCGATGCCGCAGGCAAAAGGTGTCGCGGCTGTTTTACTCGTCCTCGGCCTGCATCTATCCGGCTTACAACCAGCAGGATCCGGACAGCCCCAATTGCGTGGAATCTTCTGCCTATCCGGCGGCGCCAGACAGCGAATATGGCTGGGAGAAACTGTTCTCTGAGCGGCTGTTTCTGGCCCATAATCGCAATGCCGGCATGAGCAATTGCATCGCGCGCTATCACAATATTTTCGGGCCGGAATCGGCCTGGAGCGGGGGCAGAGAGAAGGCACCCGCCGCGATCTGCCGGAAGGTGGCTGAAGCGCGAAACAATGGTGACATCGAGATTTGGGGCGATGGTCGTCAGACGCGCTCATTTCTCTTTATCGACGAATGCATCGAGGGATCGGTGCGGCTTGCCCGGTCTGGTGCTTCGGGGCCGCTCAATATCGGTTCGGATGAAATGGTCACGATCAACCAGATGGTCGATATGGTTGCCGATATTGCCGGCAAGACTCTGCATAAGAAGCATGTTTCGGGGCCGACGGGTGTGCGTGGGCGCAATTCCGACAATCGGCTGATCGAGGCAGAACTTGGCTGGCGGCCTGCTGCGTCGCTCTATTCGGGCCTGGAGCAGACCTATCAATGGGTTGAAGCGCAGGTGCGCCGCGCGACAGTGGCGGCGTGATGTCTACCTCTTTCGCCATCCATAATATGCTTGGGCTGCGTCTCGCCGCGGCGGAGCCGGAGGCCTACCTTGACGCGATCATGCGGATAGCGCGGTCGGGACAAGCGGGATATTGCTGCGTCACAAATGTACACCAATGCGTTCTTGTGCATGATGATCCCCGCTTTGCTGCCAAGGTCAATGCGGCGACTTTTGTGTTGACCGACAGTGTCATTCTGCAGTTGGCGCGGTCGCTGCGCTATGCAGCGCCTTTTATCGAGACGCTGCGTGGCGCCGAAATCATGATCGAGCTTTGCCGCCGCGCGGCAGAGCAGGGGGTCCCGATCGCTTTGATCGGTGGCAAGAGCGAACTGGTCCTGGATCAACTGAAACGTCGGCTCGCCGCGCAATTTCCGGCGCTCGATATTGCC
>JAEYTY010000048.1 GCA_023433775.1 Pseudomonadota bacterium
CGTCGCCCCATTGAGCGATGATCCCCTCGTCAGCCTGCCGGCAGTCCCAGCACGCTGACCAACCCGGCCAAGCCGGATATGCGTGGAGGCCCTGCCTCAGTTACACCACGCCGAGGGGCACGATCCAAGGGCGCTGATGCCGGACAATTCGGCATTGCCATCGACATGGGTCACGCTGACCCGATAGCGCGTGTGAGGCAGAGCCGGTTCGAAGGCTTCCAGCGCCATGATCGCCTTGCCGGCATCCGACATGCCCCAGTCGCGATTGCCGTAATAGGGGGAGTCCCCGAAGGGGAACCGCTCTAGGCTGTTCCATTCGGGAGAGTCAAAATAGTCAGGATCAAGCTGATAAAAGCGGGGCGCTCCCACGAAGCGCTCGATTTCGGCCTCGATATGGGCGTGCACATCCTCGGGATATACCACCGCATTCGCGGGCAGAATTATCATGCTCATTGTGAGCACGACGCATAAAGACCTTACAAGGCAAGCGCGCCATTCGGACCGCGCCGGGTAGTTCAGGCATATCATGTCGCGCCCCGCTCATTTGGCGCTGCACACTAAGTTGCAACATATCCGGCCCCCCGGCTGTCGCTTTGCTGCAGATCAGCAAAATCTTGGTGGCAAAAGACATTTCCTGCGCAAGCTGCACAATCTATGGAAATCCATAGGTGGGGTGAAACAACGTGACGATTGAGCCAGTCCTGGACCGCATGGTGGAAGCGACGAACAGCGCCATGGTCTGGGACGCCATCCAGGACTATTTTGCGCAGTACGGCTTTGATCGCGTCATCTATGCGGATTTGCGTGGTCGCGCACCTGTTATCCTGGACACATATCCGGACGGCTTCGGTCAATATTATGCCGATGTTTGCAATCCGCGGGACGACCCATTTTTTCGCTATTGCTGTTCCAAGCTCTCATCGCAGGAGACCGGGGCAGATTATCTGCACCACTACGACTACCTTGATGGAAACGAGCGCCAGGTCATCCTGACAGCCCGCGAATCCGGTATGCGGGCCGGCTTCTCCTGCACATTCCACAAAGCCGATCAGCAGGGCATGGGCGGCTGGAATATCGGGTCCACCTTGTCACGATCCGAGGTGGAGGCCATCCGCCAGGAACATGGCGATAGCCTGCGCATCGCCGCCCTCTATGCCCACGAACGCATGAAAGTGTTGCGAGCCTGTGATGACGAAGAGATGTGTCTGGCTCTGTCGCCGCGTGAGCATGATTGTCTTGCTTTCCTCGCAGCCGGCTTGCGGACCCAACAGATCGCGGACCGGCTGGGTATAAAGCCGGTCACGGTGGAGTTGCATGTCAGAGGGGCTCGAACCAAGCTCAATGCGCAGACGCGTGAGCAGGCTGTGGCCAAGGCAATCTCGCGGGGTCTATTGATAACCTAGCCACCAATGCGCGACCGGCCCTGTTGGGTCACGGCTCCACCCAGTCGTAAAACTCTTCCGCGTATCCGCCGACGGCGCGTTCGAGGCAGACAGCAATCATCAGCCTGCCATCATCCTGGCGCCGGCTGCGGATTTCCTCCTCCACTCTGGGCTTGATGTCCGTAATGCGTGCCAGCGCGACCTCGCGGGACAAGCCCGCTTCGCGCCCGAGCCAGACAACTCTGTCGGACAGCCACTCCATACCCTGCTTGAGCGCTGATCGCTTCTCGCGATCGGTTTCGCTGCCCAAGACCTGCTCAAGACCGGCGATGCACCAGACAATATCGTCAAACTCGCTGTCGGACGCAGCGTCCGATGATGCAGGTTCGGATGCAGAGGCTGACAAGGAATCCACCATAGCTTGAAGGCTGTCGACATCAAGCAATGCGCCGACATCGACTGCGGCGCGCGCGCACGATTCGTAGTCATATGACAGTCGGGACTCACCCGCTTGTGTCAGTGGGCGCGCAAACTCGTAGGCGGCCTGATGATAGGACTCCACCTCTATTTCTGCGAGAGCCTCCTCGCTAAAGCCCAGACCCTTGGCTTCGCGCAACATCCTGAAATGCAGGTCCCCAATCAGGTCCGTCGCCTCTGAAACACTCAGTTTGCTATAGGCCGGCATGTTGCCGTCAGTGATGTAGTGCATGGCCCCATAGCACCAGGCGTTGAACCGGAAGTCAGCACTCAGCGGATAGTCCCAGCCCGCTGCCGTGAGAACGGGACGGTCCGGCGTCGACTGCTCCGGATCGGGTATATTGTCGCCGAGATCAGTCGGCGCGAGGCTAAGGCAGCTGATCGGATCAGCTTCGAACTTGCCCCGGTCCCCGGACTGGGTGAAAGCTTCGACCTGGGCGAGCGCCAGGTAAAGATAGCCCATACGCAGCATGTCATTGTCGCTGGCCGGAACGCCGAAAAATTCGAAAATCTCCGTTCGCATAAATTCCGCCGCGCCCATTGCCACTTTCGCGTCTGCAATTTGTTCGGCGGTGCCCTCCAATTTACCGCGCTGTTCCAGAATAGTCAGCGTGTCGCCACACCACAGCCGCTGGTGCATGTTCTCGTATGGGTCGACATAAAGCGCCTTGTTCCGCATACCGCTTAGCCCCTTGGCCATACAGGCGTCATAAAGCATCCGTTCTGCGCCGGTCAGTGTGCCACCGTTCGCTCGCTCTGCGGCAGAAGCAGTCTTGACCACCATGTCCTGGTCATAGGCGACGAGAGTGGCCTGCTCGACGCCGGCGGCTTCGCCCAACCGCACAAACCGCGCGGCTGCATCAGCCATTGCGAAGGCCGCCTGCATTCGGATCGCATTGTCCGGAAAGCCAAATCGAGACCCCTGATTGGCCATGACGTTGAAACACCAGGAATTGAATGCCAACGGGTCTAGGGCGATTTGCTCGACTGGTGGAATTTCAGGAGCAGGGCCCGTGGACGCAGAATCCGCATCAGACACGGCTTGGCTCTCGCGCTGCGATACTTGGTTCCGGACTGCATCTGGCTTTTCCATGCCACGAACAAGCGCTTCGAGGTGGGCCTGGTGCGCGTCAGACGGCCGCTGGAACTGCGAGATAGCGCCGGGTCCTGGCGCCGCTTCTGCCACCGTCAGCATCGCTACCAGCACAATGCCGAACCAGGTCCATCGCTGCATCATTGTTCTCATCTCCCCGCCGCACATAGCAGCTACCGCCACCCATCTGGCCGCCATCCCCCTGGCAGCACCATCCCCTATTCAGGGGGCAGGCCAACATGCTCGCGCTGCTTGTAAGCCGCGTGAGTGGGAGAGGGCTGGACAAATGTCTGGCTATTGGTTGGTCGCCGTCTGTGCCGACATTTTCCACGATGCGCTTGCATCCCGGGTGAAGCAGACGCCACTTGCATACGGCTTGCTGACTACAGTGGTTTCAAAGTCCAGGAAACCCGTGCCGCCCTCGGGCAAATGCACCGCGATCCAGCTGCCGGGTGCGTCGGTATCATAGTCCATTGCGTATAGCAGATCCGGCTCCAGCGTGGCCGCTACGGCAGCATCGGAGCTGGGCTTTGAGAGAACCGGGGTGGGCGCTTCGACGAAGAAAAAGCTTGAGGTCTGTATGCCCAGCCGCTCGCCCAGGGCCGCTACAGCCCTCTGGTCGAAGACCCGGAAGGCATAGGTGCAGATCGCATCGTCCAGCAGCGGGTCGCGGCCCCAGGCCTGGCCGTCGATGATCGCGGAGATGATAAAGTCCAGCTCCGCCGCGACGGCAAAGGGGGTGACATCGCTGCCATCGAATGGCTGTTCATAGATGCCACCAATATTGTCAGCCAAGGCAACGAGAGCCTCATCGACACGCTTGAACGGGCCGATCGTTTCGGTCCGCCTCGGCAGACCCAGTTCCAGCGCGCCGTCGATAAGCGTGAGTTGAGGCGCAAGCCGGGCGGCAATCGCTGCGCGGTCGTCATTGCGCGAGGCAATCAGCAACGCCGTCGCCGCCTCAATCAGCTCAGTAGGGGGTACTACAGCTTCCGCCAGCGTCAGGAATGGTGGCGCATAGGGCTCCCCACCCACAACCATGGCCGAAGCCGTTGCTGATACCAGAAGCGCCAGGAGGCAGGACTGCGTTTGCACTGAACGTCTGGATTGCCTCAGCATCGGCGGAACACGGTGGGGTTGTCCCAGCGGGCCTTTCCAGTCGTGAGGTCGACGGAATAAACGAAGAACTCGTCACTGTTCGTCCATACGGCGATGCTGCTTTCGCCCCATTCGGGCAGCCAGGTTGTTCGCCCGGCAAAAGACATCAGTTCAAATCTGGCCTCGATGCCCGATGGCGATCGATAGACCAGTTTATCCTCGCCATCGGGGCGCAGTTCCACGGCCGACCCGCAGCTGACCACAGGCTCACCATTTATGGTACCGGCACCTTCGGGAAACCCCAGCCACCAACGGCCTGCAAAGGGCGCGGCGACGCCATTGGGTATTTCCGGCACGCCTTCGCGCGGAAATTCGAGGGCTTTGGGCGCTGGTATCAGCACAATCAATGCCACTAGGCCCAACAGAAGAGCCAACAGCAGTTTTCGAGATAACTTAGCCGCCATGCGCATCTGGCGTTCTCCCAAGCGGTCCTGAGGTCCATCGATCAGTGCAGGCTCTATACAGTTTGCCGCGTCCATGGCATCCCCGGTTCGGAGGATGATGCCGGGGGCAGCGGAGTGGCAGAATGGGTCTGAAGATGGTGTCATCAGAAGCACAATTGCGACTGCCGCCAATGGCGCGCCTGCTGGCCGCCATTGGGATATTTGCCATTTCAGCGCTTGCCGCACTTTGGCTGGCAACGTCGCAGCCCTGGCTGGGTCTGGTGATGCGCGCGGGCGACGACGGACTGGTTGGTCTGGTTGAAGTGCAGCGAGCCGATCTTCCGGCGGAGTTACGTTCCGGCGTCCGGATCACCCACGTCGGCACGACCGAACTCAGGGCTGGCGACGTCATCGAAGAGCCCGACACATTGTCCAGCTATGAGCTGCTCAACGCATTCCGCGCCCGGCAAGCCGAAATCGCGGCAACCTTGGCGCTGCCTCAGGTCGTGATCGGCTGGTCTGACGAAAATCTGGCAGCTCAGCAGGTAACCATTGCCCCCTATGCGGGCCGGCCGGCATGGTCGCTGCCGTTCGAATTCTGGCTGCAACTGTTCGTCGGCGGCGCCGGCGCCATTGTTGGCGGATGGGTCTGGGCGCTCAAGCGCGACAGGCCGAGTGTGTTTTTGGCCATTTCCGGCTTCGGGCTGATGGCCTCTGCGCTGAGTGCCTCAGTCTACAGCACGCGGGAGCTGGCGCTTGACGCCGGGCTGTTTAGCGCCCTGAACGCCGGCAATTTTTTGGGCACCAATATCTTCGGCCTCGCGCTTATCAGTCTCCTGCTGAGCTATCCAAAGCGGATTGGCGGAGCCTGGATCATTCTTGGGGTATGGATGATCGGGCTTGGCCTGGTCGGGGCACAACTGCTGCAATTGATGCCCTCGCAGACCATTGGCTCCTATGGGCCGATGCTCGGTCAATTTTGCGTCATTCTGGCGCTGGTGGTCTTCCAGCTTTTCGCCTCTCGTCGCTCTCCACTTGCCCGGGCGG
>JAEYTY010000051.1 GCA_023433775.1 Pseudomonadota bacterium
CTATTGCCACCAAAATTTGAACGTTAGGGGGCCGTCAAATACCGGAAGGGACATCATCCGGCATAATCGAACGCACAGCGGAACGTAGATAATCGTCCGTACGACAGCAGCCTCGATCGGGGTTGTCGACGCCCACGTGGCCCAGCAGACGACAGGGCCCGCTCAATCCTGCCTTGGCCTCGGCGAAGCCGCGTCGTGCAGCTAGCTGGATGAACCGCTGGGAACCGATGGCGCGATGAAATCGTCCAAGACGGGTGTTGCCATCACTTTCCCAACTGTCGCCCCGGCCACTTGCAGTGCCAGGCAATTTCAAGCACCTATCATCTTGCCACCCGTCATGGGGGCCGGTAATCAGGCTACATCACTGCCGATGGCAAAATGAGCCCCCTCAAAGTTGATCATTGAGCGATCAACTCGCTACCAGCTTGGGGGCTAGATATTTCAAGTAGCTGGTGATGCGGTGACACAGGATATTGCCGGGGAGCGTTACGGATGCTGAAAGATAAAATATAGCATGAAAAGCTGGCATCATCTTCCGGACATTTACTTCCTTCATATACCTAAGACCGCGGGTACGAGCGTTAGGACCTGGCTGCACAATCTCTTTCCTGTGGAAGGACTGTTGCCGGCCGATCATTTGCGCGAAATGGAGGCGTTGGCCGACGAGGCCATCCTCAGTAGCCGCCTTGCCAGCGGCCATTTCGGCTGGCGCCTGGTGGCAAGAGCCGAAAAGATTGGGAAGCATTTTGCCATCGTGACATTTCTGCGTGACGTCGTCGAACTGCGAATGAGCACCCTTGGCCAGGCTCTGCAGATTACCGAGGCAGAGATTGGGGCGCTGCCCGCCAACGTCGCCGAGGCGACCCGGCGGTCGACCGAGTGGGCCAAGAGCGTCGATCTCGCCCATATTGTCAAGAACCGGACGTTCAATCTCGACGATATCCCGCCGATGCCGAGGGAACACCGGGCGACTCAGAACACTTACGTGCACTTTATCGCGGGACCTGGCACGCAGGTCGACGACGTGCCCGACGTCACTGAGCAGGCCGCATTGATAGCGGAGACGCGGCTGCGGCAATTTGACGTTGTCGGCATAACCGAGGACATGGACTGGTCCGTGGCGGTCATCTGCGACCATTTCGGGATGCCGATCATTCCAATGAACATTCGCCAGAACCGGTCATCGGTGAAGCTTGAGCCGAGCCCCGACTATCAGGTTGCTGCGCGCTTTTGGGACCCCTATGGCGACCGGTTGCACAAAGTGGGGTCTGAATTGCTCGCCGGCCGCAAGGACGCGCTTCTGCAGCGCTTCGGCCTTGCTGCCGATGCAGCCGTAGGCGCGATGCGTATACCTTTGCGGAAGGCCTTTCTCACCACCGACCGGGGCGTTAGTAGGATCACCGAGGCTGAGATTTCAATGTCGGACGGCCTTATTTGCGAGGGGTTCACTGCACGCGTGTATGATGAACAATTTGATCGCTGGATTCGCTGGGCCGGGCCGCAAACCACCAGTACGGTCTATCTCCCGCTTGATGCCACCGCCGACCGCACCTTTCGCTTCGAGATAGCCGCGAGCCTGAACGATACTATACGGGACGGCCTCGCACTTTCTATAAACGGTCACGACATCGCGCTCGAGCGGTCGTATGAGGTGTGGCGCGACGACGCTTACCACCTCATTTGTACCGGGCTGATTTCACGGGCGGTGATGGATGCCAACTCGCAATATACTGCATTGGACTTTCACGTGCCCGAGGTGGTTTCAACGGAAGCGACTCTCGCGGAATTCATGGGCCCCGCGGTCAGCTTCGCCCTGGCCGACATAAAGATTAGCTAGTGACAGCAAACCCGACCAACATCTCGCCGGCGGACCCCGTACCAGCCCAATCCCACTACAACCGCTCGGTCGGCGCGCGCCTCATCATTTCCGGCGACCGAAAGATGCAGAGCGGTCTGCTCGATCTCCTCGCGGCGCTAGCCGCCTGGCGCATCTGGAGCGCGCTCGGGCTTGCAGATACCACCTCCCGCTATCGTCGCACCGTCATCGGTCCGTTTTGGATCACCATAGGCCTCGCCATACAGGCCCTCGCTATCGGGTTTATTTTTTCCGGCCTGATGGGCGTTTCGGTGCAAGACTACCTGCCTTATGTCGCGCTCGGCCTACTGGTCTGGCAGTTCTTCGCCGGCACCGTTAACGAATCCGCTGCTGCCTTCTCCTCGGCCGGCAGTCTTATCCGCAATTTTCCGCTGCCGCTCGGGGTACATGTATTGCGGGCGGTCTGGCGCAATGTCCTGTCGCTGCTGCATCACGCGGTCTTCGTCGTCACGATCATGCCGTTCACTGCCATTGTCCTCGAACCCTCAGCTCTGCTGCTGGTTCCCGGACTGCTGCTGCTGGTCTTGAACGTCACGTGGCTGGCAGTCATACTATCGCTGGTCAGCGTGCGGTTTCGCGACATCCCGCCGATGGTCGCCAACGCCATGCAGATGCTGTTCTTCGTCACTCCAGTTATCTGGTCGCCCGAGCGACTTGGTGGCCTGTTTTCGCTGCTGACATGGAACCCGGCCTATCACCTGATCGAGCTCATCCGCTCGCCACTGCTTGGTATCGTGCCTTCGTTGACCTCCTATGCGGTGGCCATCGGCTGTGCTGTCTTCGGTTGGGTCTGCGCGCTGATGTTTTACGGGCGGTACCACTGGCGCGTGGCGTACTGGGTTTAGCGCATGAGGATTTTTTGCTGATGGCAGCCATCGCACTCAACAATGTATCGGTAACTTTTCCCGTACACGTCCGCTCAGCCAAAGCTTTGCTGCTCAACAACCTCCGCCCTCGGCGCGCCGGGGGACAGATCACAGTCGGCGGCAACGAGCATCATGTGGTGGTCGAGGCCCTCAGCAGTGTGTCGCTGACGCTCGACAAGGGCGATCGGATGGGGCTGCTGGGCCACAATGGCTCTGGCAAGACCACGCTGCTGCGCGTCTGCGCAGGCATCTACCGCCCTTCTGCCGGTGAGGTCGCCATCGATGGTCGCATCGCAACCATCTTCGAACTGACGGCAGGCATGAACTGGGAGGAGACCGGCCGCACCAATATTGTCATGGTGCTGCAGTGCCGCGGCTTCCTGCCCGTACAGATTGCGTCGCTTTCCCCCGAAATCGTGGAATTTACCGAACTCGGACCCTTCATCGACATGCCGATACGAACATATTCGGCCGGCATGATCGCGCGACTCGCCTTCGCCATCGCCACCGCGCACGAACCCGAGGTTCTGCTGATCGACGAGGTAATTGGCGCAGGCGACGCGGAATTCATCGTCCGAGCGCGGCAACGGTTGTCCGAGCTCGTCGACCGCAGCGGCGTGCTGGTGCTCGCCTCACATTCTAATGACCTGATCCGCTCGATCTGCAACAAGGCAGCGGTGTTCAAGGCGGGCAGGCTGGAATATGCCGGCCCTGTCGACGATGCTATTAAGGAATACGCGAAGCTATCCGTCACAGCGTGACGGGCGTGCAGCCTGTGTAACTATTGTCGCCAAGTGCCGCCGGCGCCAGCGCCGTTCGGGAACATTGTCGTGGCAAGGCCGGCGGCCATGAAGACGGCGTCGACCGCCACCATCTCGTGGCGGCTGTCATAGAAGATGTCGCCCACGTCGATCAGCACGAACCCTTTCGGCTCGAGATAGGCGATGATATCGGAAAACAAGGGCGTCATCGGACCATAGCTCTTCTTCAGCCAGCACTCCGTCATGATGACCTTGGCCCCGCCTAAAATACCTTCGGCGCCCTTGAGGATTTCCAATTCAAACCCCTGCACGTCCATCTTGATGAGGTCCGGCGGGGCAAGCTTGCGGGCACGGGCGTAGTCGTCGAGCCGGTGTACCGGCACCGTCCTGCTGCTCCTGCCCAGTGTGCCCTGCATGAACTGCTTGAGCCGGCCGACCGGTGTGGGATCGAGCATCGAAGCGGCGGCGCTGGTGCTGAAGAGGTTCAGCTTGCCCTTGCCGTTTTTTGCGCCGAGGGCGATCGGATGCAGGGTGACGTTGGCGGTATAGCGCTTCACATTGGCGATGGTTTCGGCATAAGATGGATCGCTTTCGAACTGCGGCTCAAACAGATGAAAGGTCGCATCTTTCAGGACTTTCGCCACCGTCCAGGTCCACGAGCCATTGGAAGCGCCGATGTCGTAGATCACCTTGGGAACAAAACCGGCCCCAAGCAGATAGGTGAGGATTCTGGTGTCGATCTCGCCGAAAGGGTATGCAGTGGAAGTCATCGCAACTCGATTTCAGATTTTCAGTGGTCGGCACCGCTGGGTTGTGGCAGTTCGTTATCAGCTTTGGAACGGTAGGGGAATGCGGTGCGGGAGGCGACTATGAACGCAAGCGATGGGACGGGCACGGCGGGATCGGCCCCGAGGCTTACCCATCTCGGCCGCCTGTACTTTCTTCACATCCCAAAGGCGGCCGGGACCAGCCTCCGGCTGTGGCTCGAGGAGATGTTCGACGTCGAGCGCTGCTGTCCCTATCTCCACCCTTTCGATATCCCTCAGGACGGAGGGGGGATACTGGATCGACATCACTTCTTTTCGGGCCACCATAGGTGGTGGTTTGCCGAGCACTGGGGGGCTCACCTCGATTTTGATGTCATCACCTTTCTACGCCGTCCGATAGTCCGGAGCATGTCGGGTCTGCGGCACCTGAGGGCACTCTCCCGCGAGGAGGCGGCATCGTACACCAGCCGCGCCTGGGAGAAGGGAGACATCGTCGATCTGATGGAGGGCATGTCCGACGCCGAAGTGGCGCGTCTTCCTCAGGACGCCCGGGAGAAAGATGATATGACGCGGCAACTCGGTTTCACCGAGCCGTTGGCCTCGGAGAGCCGTGGCGACCGGCTGACGGGTACGGTCGACGAGGTGGTGCTTGCCTCTGCCCTCGAAAATCTGCGCGGCATGGCAACGTTCGGCCTCGTCGAGCACATGGACCGATCGGCCGTGCTCCTCGCTGATCGGCTTGGGCTACCGGGCCGGTCGATGGCTGTTAGGACAAACGTCTCGTTAGGTAAGCCTGTCGAGCCGTCTGCGGCGTTGCTTCAGGCACTGCACGAAGTCAACGTCTATGACAACAGGCTTTATGCCGCCGCCCGCGACCTGTTCGAGGAGCGGTGGGCGGTTCTGCTGTCGCGTGTTGCTCTTGCCGACGACGCAGCCGGGCGGCGGGCTCTGGGGGCGCGTCTCGACAAGGCCTTTCGCACCACGGCGCGCGGCCTGCCGCGGCTTTCCGCCCTAACCGCTGATCCATCGCGCGGTATGGTGGTCGATGGCTGGAAGCCGCGCTTCCGCTACGAGCCCCTGAATCGCTGGCTCCGCTGGTCGCAGACGGCCCGCCCAAGGCTGTGGCTGCCGATCGACCGGCAGGAGACGCGCAGCCTGCATGTCGAGATCGCCTACACCACCGACACCTTCGTCCGCGACAGCCTTTCGATCGAAATCGATGGCCAGCCGGTGGCCACCGAGCGCGCATTTGAAATCTGGACCGAGGACGGCAACTACCATCTGGTCCTCTCGGCAGCCATTCCGCCAGCGGCCGAGGCGCCGCAGTACACCGAAATCGCCTTTCGGCTACCGGAGGGAGTTGTGGACGGAGCCGCATTCGCAATGTCCCAGGTCATCGTCGGCGAAAAAACGCCATAGCGGAGTCCCCTGCGGGATTGTCACTTCCAACCCTGCAAATCCTCTTCGGAAGGTCAAGTAGCAAAGCCTTCTCGGCCACGGAGTCGTCGCGCCACGCAACCATTGGCGAAGCGTTACTTATTCGATCTCCTTCCATCTGCCACATCCGCGTTTTGGTTCCTGTCCATCCGTGTTATGGAAGGTTCCCGCTTAGCGAGCCTCAAGTGACCAGCAACTACATTGCCGAAGACTTCAATTCTGAAGAGGCCCAGCGCACGTATCAAGCAGGATTTCTGAACCTGCGACAGAACTATCTGCGAACCCCGCATACGATATCCTTCGAGACCTATGCCAAATGCGACGCGGCATGCGACTTCTGCCCCTATGTGTCGATAGAGAGACAGGGCACGAAAATGTCCGACGAACTTATCGCCAAGATCGTTTCTGACATCGGCGATTTGGATAAATCGATTCCCCTGTTCGTCACCATCGCCCGCATCAACGAGCCATTTCTCGACAAGCGTATTTTCGAGGTCGCCAAAGCCATAGCCCGCGTGGGTCCTCAGATACGCTTCATCTATTTTTCCAACGGCTCTCCTCTTGTCGATACGGTCATGGATCGATTTGAGGCCCTGCCGAGTACTTTTTGCCTGTCGCTGTCCATGAACGATCACCGCAAGGAGCGCTACGAGGAGATCATGCAGATCCCCTATGATCGTGCACTGCGCCGTTTCGACGACATTCACCGCCGCAAGGCCGGCGGCCGGCTGCCATTTTGGACGCGGGTCAGCAAAGTCGCCGACAACAACAGCGATGACACCGACTTCATCGCCTTCTGCAAGGAACGGTGGCCCCTGTTCGACGTCTCCGTCTACCGCCGGGCGACATGGTCCGGCTCGGTCAGTACCGTGCCCAGCGTTGTTCCGGAGGTCGGTTGCTATCAATGGTTCACCGTTGGCTTTTATGCCGATGGCACCGATCCTTTCTGCGTGATGGACGCAGAGGGCAAATATCGCCATGGGGACATCCGCAAGCAACATCTGCTCGAGATTTACAACCATCCGGCGAGGGTGCGTCTGCGCGAGCAGATCACCAACCGCAAGGATGTCGACTACTGCCGTGAATGCCCGCTTATGTCCTGATAGTCTGGCGACCTTGCCGGTGCATCCAGCAGGCTGGTGCGGACGAACAGCCCGTCCATCTGCAGCATCCTGCCGTCCAAGGTGCTGGTGAATCCCGGCTCCAGCGCTACCGGGGTAAAACCCAGCGCCGCCACGTCGTTCATCATCTCGGGCAGCAGCACCTGGCCGGAATAGAGCGGCACAAGCGACAGCTCCAGCTCGATGAAGGCGATGCGGTCGAGGATGCCGGTGGCGCCGCGCAGCACGTTGCGCTCGAACCCCTGCACATCCATCTTCAGATAGATGCGGTCGGCGTTGCGCAACACCTCGGGACCAAGCGTCTCATCGAGCCGCGAGACGGTGACCGCCTCGGTGGCGACAATCGCCGATTCCGGCAGCGCCTCGACATGGCTGTCGAGCATCGTCAGCAGCGACGATGAAACCGAGTTGCCCGCCACATGCATCTGCATTTCGCCGCTCTCTTCCCCGAGAGCCCGGTGGAAGCCGGTCCAGCGCGGGTCGCCCTTCCAGCGCGCGCGGCAGATTTCGAACACCCGGCGCTGTGGCTCGAACGACACGATGCGTCCGGTATAGCCGCGGTCCCGCATCCAGCCGACGAACTGGCCTTCGTTGGCGCCGACATCGACGACGAGATCGACGCCGAGCCGATCTATCCATTGCGACCGGATCGTCGCCGCCGTCGGAGCGACGCTCGACAGCCGTACCAGGTCGAAATCCAGCAGGCGCAGCAAGGCCCGTACCGGTCGTACGATGAAGCGCGGCAGGGGGCGGCGGGCTGCCATGTCAGGCGGCCGGCCTCCGATGGGCATTGTCGACATACCACGCGGCGATATCGGCAATGCCCTTCTCGAACGGCACCTTGGGGGTAAAGCCGAGCGCCTTGAGCTTGGTGATGTCCGGGCAGCGTCGCTGCGTGCCGCCCACCGGGGCCGGGCCGGCAATGATTTCGGGTTCACGCCCGAACCAGGCAAAGATCGCCTCCACCAGCTGGCGGATGGTGATCTCGTCCAGCGTGCCAAGATGATAAACGTTGCGATGCGCGCCCTTCTCGACGCACAGCATAAGCGCATCGACGAAGTCGTCGACATGGATGAACGACCGCGTCTGGCTGCCGTCGCCCTGGATTTCGAACGGCACCTTGCCGGTCGGGTGCTTGGCGATCTGCTCCTGCGCCCGCAGCACCAGCTGCGGGATGACGTGCTCCCAGCCCATGTCGGGCCCGTAGACGTTGTGAGGCCGGAAGATGATGGCCTTCTTGAAGAGGTCCTGGTTGTAGTTCGCCAGCATGATCTCGGATATCAGCTTGGAGCCGCCATAGGAATAGCGCGGGTTCCACGGGTCGGGAATGGTCAGCGGCACGTCCTCGGGCGTCGGCACCACCGGCGGCGTCTGGTAGGCTTCGGATGACGAAGCCAGCACGAATTCAGTGATGCCGTTGCGGCGCGCTGCTTCCAGCGCCCCGAACATGCCGCGAATTCCGACGTCGAGCACCAGTTGGGGGCGCTTGTAGAAATTCTCGGTGCCGTTGAGGGCGGCGAGATGCAAAATGCGCTCGCAGCCGGCGGCGGCTTCGCTCATCGCATCGGCATCGCGGACGTCGCAGTTGATCAGCGTGATGTCGGCCAGCACGTCGGCAAGCCGGGCGCTCGAACCGCGCAGGTCGTTGTCGACGACGCGTACGTCGTGGCCGTCCGCCACCAGCCGCCGCACCAGATAGGCGCCGATGAAACCCGTACCGCCGGTGACCAGGTACTTGCGCTTGCCCATGCTAAATGCTCCTTTGGAGTGTGATCGGCAAAAGTTGGCACTCTTTTACCTGATCACGCGACCACCAATAATGTCGAACGGATGGGTGTTCTGATATCGTCAGAACACCCATCCGTTCAAACGCGCTCGCTACCCAACGCCAGTGCCACCACGCCTTCGGGCATCGCCTCGCTCACGTCGTCATGCAAATTCCAAAGGTCGTATACGATACCCGGGCGTCTCATCCCGGCAGCAAGCGCGGCCAAATCCATCTGCTGGAAACTCGAATGATTGTTCATCACCATCACCAGATCAGCGTCGGCGAACGCGGCCTGGAGATCAGGAACGGCGTCAAAACCAAAAAACTCCCTGGTCAACCGCGGATCGACCACCGCATCGTAGCCGCGGAAGCTAGCTTTAGGAAACGCCGCCTGCAGCGCCCGGTAGATCGGCATGGCCATCGAGCCACGCAGGTCATCGGTCGGCGGCACACCCTTGAATGCCAAGCCTAGCAAACTAATCGTCGGCGCTGCAGCAAAGCCCGAAAGACGATCGGCCCAGAGGCGGGCGATCGAGGCGACATCAGCCGGTTGCTCTTCATTGGTGTGGCGACCGGCGAGCGTAATCGGCATTGATACGCCCCACTGCTTTGCCGATTCGGCAAGGATGTGAGGATCCTTCTCGAGGCACGGGCCACCCACCGGGCCGGGTAGCGCCACGTTGGTGCGCGGATAGCCGAGCTTGCCAGCGCGGATGACCTCCCGCGCCGAAATCCCGGCCCGGCCGCAGAGTTTGGCGATCTCGTTCGCAAAGCCGAAGGTCAGGTCACGGTAGGTGTTGTCGACGAGCTTCACCAGTTCGGCGGCTTCGAGAGAGGAGACAGCAACTGTGGTAGGCGTAATTTGGCCGAACAACTGCTGGCAGCGCCAGCGCGTATCTGCATCGTCGGCGCCGATTACCTGCGGCAACTCATGCAGTTCAATCAGCGCCCGCCCCTCAAGCGTACGCTCCGGGCAGAAGGCGAGCTGGTAGCGTTTACCCGATTCATCGAGCAGTCTCTTGACCACGTTGCGGGCCGTTCCGAGCTTGACCGTTGAACGCAGGACAATTAGCGCTCCATCCGACATGTGGCTGATCACCTGCCGGGTCGCGTCTTCTGCCATGTCGAGCCGGGCATTGCCCTCCTTATCGAGCGGTGTGCCGACAGTGATGATGTAGACCGAAACCTTGAGTGAGGCGTCAAGGCCATTGGAGAAAGTGAACTGGCCGCGCGTCTTGACCCGCGCCAGCTTGTCCTTGAGGCGTGGCTCCCAGAAATGCGGTTCCCCGGACGCCAGTCCATCGAGAACCACGTCTCGTTTCTCGACGCCATGGACCTGAAACCCAGTATCGGCCAAGGCGACTGAAAGGGTGAGTCCTACGTAACCAAGCCCGATGACGCAAATCGAGCGGTCGGCAAACGAACTGGGGAGTGACACTGAAACCTCATAAACATCAGCGACTACGCCGCCGGCCCGTGAGAACGCCCTTAGATCTAACTTGAGGGCAATATTGTGTGAATTCTGAAACGGCGCACATCGATTATACCGCGACGACTAAGAATGCAATCGTTCGGAAGCGGAACGCCGCGCAGCTCACGATGGCAGCTACCAGAGCCGGCCATCATTTATCGCCGTGTCACACAGCCGGTTGCTCCTCCCGCTCCGCCCAGGGTCCGTAGGTTTGCCCAAACAATGCGATTCTATCTTCGGTCATTGGGCGCATGTCAGTACAAAACGACCCATCCAAAGCGTGAATCACATCCGCGAGGATTTGTGAGTCCCCACAAACCCTAGTCAGGTGAGCTGTTGGGTATCCATGGAAGCGAACCTGAGACCGACGTCGCGGCGTGCAGGGCAAGACCACGAACCGCCTTAACCACTGCAACGCCCATTTCCGTACCAACATAGCAGTCTAGAGCTTGATCTCCCGGCTGAATTTGCGACTCTCCAGTCCCATTCACCTTATTGGTGTCTCCGGATCGGCAGCGCAACTCGCATGGTCAGCTATGTCCAAAGCCGCCTGTCCTCTATTCTCGTCAAATAACTTCCAACCACTCATTAAAACAAACATCATCAATATGTAGGGATACATATAGAAATCAACATGATTATAGATGCTTCCGCGAAGATGCGAAATCATGCCGACAACTATCATTACCACCGCGAACCAAGCGCCGACAGAATTAGTTCGTTGTGCATAGCCGTAAAGCCAGCCATGCAGATAAAAAAACAGGAAAACAAGCGGGACGCCCAATACAAAGCCGAAATTAAGATAGAGGTCGGTCTCTACAGGCCATTGTTCTGTGGCCTTCATTCCCCATCTCTCCGGGTAATAAGCGTCTGTCAACAAATGATTCATGTCGAAATAAGTATTAGCGTCAGTCAGGCCAAACATCATGCCGATCTTGTTGAACGGTAAGAAAAAGGTCATAAGAAAATCTGGAGAAAAGTCTCTAAGAGAAATAGCAAGGTTTTGAAGCGCCGTAAAGTAGTTGGCCGTCGACAGTATCATGCCCACGGAACTCAAAATATTTTGGTGCCGCATGTACATGCCGCCCAAAAAGACGACGATGCCACCAAGCAGTAGGGCCGCCAGCTTCCAACTCCAAAACCGTGACGATACCAGCCACGGCATGACTGCGATCAGAAATAGCAGCCCGATTTGCAGCTTGCTACCATGCACCGGTGACGTCACGACCACCCAGATCAAAAAGCAAAGTAACAGTGAGACTTTGCGCCCACGATACGCGATGTAGGCAGTGGCAGCCGCCAAAGCAAGTGAGGAAAAGTGGCTTACGACCACAAATGCGCCCGTGCCGCCCCGATTGAGAAACGCATCGCCAGGATTGTCGAGCCAGACCTGGAAGCCGCCGCTGCGTATAACGATAGTTAGGATTGCCGCAGTGGCGATGACGTATAGGGTGGCAATAAGCATTGAAAGATTTGCTGGACTTATATCCGGCAATTCAATTGGTTTGCGCTGCGAGGCCAGCCCGATGCTCTCGCCAACAACCAGCGCCAGTGCCGCGGTGCTAAAAACCGTATATGCCATCGCGAAGGCTATGCGATATTCCACATACTCGAGCATGCCAATATATAAGCTGGCGACGGTCGGGGCGAAGATGAACCAAGCACCGTAATAAATATAGAGTACCGTTAGGGGCGAAAGCACCTTATGCGGTTGATGCACCAAGAAGGTGAGCACGAACAGCGTCACGAACAATGGGAAGACCGGCTGTTCAAAGATCAACGTCAAATAGACAAGACAATTGCCTGCACCCCACAGCGCCAACTGCACGTTGGGGCGAAGCACCGCCTGCCGCCAGACCTTGCCAGCAGTACCAACCAAGCCTCCAATCAGCTGCACTTGCGTCATAAGTGGTCTCCTGTTCTGCGGCAGGTGAATTAAGGCTTGAGCAACACCGCTAGATGTCTCTGCAATTCAAAAACTACCGCCTGGTACTTTGCTTGCCAATAAGGTCGTACAAAAGACCCTCCATACGGCTTATCAGACCATCTCGATCAAAATTGATCTTGCTGTAAGCTAAGCCCGCTTCTCCCATACGCTGGCGTTCGACCACGCTGATCGACAGCAAATGTCGGATGGCGGCGGCAAGCCCATGGGCATCTCCCGCCTTCACAGTAACCCCGGCAGCTGCTTCATCGACCACAGTGGCTCCCTCCCCACTGAGCATGGCGAGTATAGGTCTTCCGGCCATCAGGTAGGACTGGACCTTGCCGGGGATGGTCAGCGCAAAAACCGGCTCATCGCGCAAGCAAACTAAAAGTGCGTCGGCATGAGCCATGAATGAGGGCATTCTTTCGAGTGGGAAACGGCCTAGCATTAGGAATTCGTCAGTAAGGTCAAGTCGTTCTACCTCGGAACGCAGCCAGTCAGATCGGCGCCCGTCCCCGACAATGACCCAGCGGACCGGCGCATTGCGCAGCAGCACGGCCGTCGTCAGTACGTGTTCGAAGCCCTGCGCTTCGCCCACATTGCCGGTGAAGACCACAGTGAAAAGATCGGGCCGACTTGCGATTTCGGCAGCTGGCTGCACGGTGTCGACGGGCTCGGCGGGTTCGGCCCACGAGGGAAAATAGACGATCTTGTCGTAGTCCTGCTTCTGCACTTGGCCCTGGATCGTGCCAATGAAGCTCCGCGACTGCGCCAAGATCGCGTCGCAATGCCGGTAGATGATCCGGACCATGACATCGACGGCCCCTAGCACGAGCGGTGAGCGAACCGCACCCACTGCCTGCAGGGTCAGCGGCCAGAGATCGAGCACCCACAGGGCCATGGGGGCCCGCTTGATCCACTTCAGGACGATGGCAGGAATGCCAATGGTGATCGGCGAAGGTTCAAAGGCGAACACGACATCGAAGGGACGGCCACGCAGCTTGAACGCACCGATGAGCGAAGCGGACAAGGCGAATGTGAAGTAGTTCAGCATCAGCTGGATACCGCGACTGCCCCGCAGCACATGGGGCACGCGGATCACCTCGGCGCCGCCATATTGGCTGAAGGCCCCGGGGTGCTCGGCGTAGGCAGCATCGAGCTGGCCGCTCGGGTAGTTTGGCTGGCCCGTCAGCACAGTGACATTGTGGCCGCGCGCGATCAGCTCAACGACCAGGTCATTGATGCGGAAGCTCTCCGGCCAGAAATACTGCGAAACGACAAGGATCCGCATCCTCAGGGATCCTGTCGCCACACCGTGCGCATGACATAGTCGCGATAGCTGTGGATGATCCGGACAACCTTGTCCGAA
Organism: Pseudomonadota bacterium; assembly: GCA_023433775.1. Taxonomy (GTDB): domain Bacteria; phylum Pseudomonadota; class Alphaproteobacteria; order Rhizobiales; family Devosiaceae; genus Devosia. The sequence goes on from JAEYTY010000051.1 coordinate 13,364, forward strand.
ACATTGGGCATCGAATAGTCCGCCACTGGCCGCAAGGTCCGTTCGGCCCCACGCTTCTGGCTGGCGAGGAGCGACAGGGCTTGCAACACGCGGTCCAAGTGGAGCCCGGTCAGTATGACCGAGGCCTCTTCCATGCCCTCGGGCCGTTCGTGGGCCTCGCGCAGGTTGATCGCCGGGAAGTTGAGGATCGATGATTCTTCGGTAATCGTCCCGCTGTCGGACAGCACCACCCGTGCATGCATCTGCAGGTTCACATAGTCGAAAAAGCCCAACGGCTTGAGCAGTTGCACCTGGGGATGGAAGCTGACGCCGGCGGCCTCGATCCGCTTCTTGGTGCGCGGATGGGTCGAGACGATCACCGGTTGGTCGAACTGTTCGGCGACGCCGTTGAGCACCGCCACCAGCTTGGTGAAATTGACCTCGGAATCGACGTTTTCTTCCCGATGGGCACTGACCACGGTATAGGCGCCGGCGCTGAGGCCGACGCGCTGGCGTACGTCAGAGGCCTCGATCGACGCGCGATAGTGGTTGATGACCTCTAACATGGGCGAGCCGGTCTTGATCACCCGATCGGGCGGCAGGCCCTCGCGCAGCAGATATTCGCGCGCGATGTCGGAATAGGTCAGGTTGATATCGGCGGTATGGTCAACGATCCGCCGGTTGATCTCCTCAGGCACGCGCATGTCAAAGCAGCGATTGCCGGCCTCCATGTGGAAGATCGGCACCTTGCGGCGCTTGGCCGGAATGACCGCGAGGCAGCTATTGGTATCCCCCAGCACCAGCAGGGCCTCGGGCTTGTGCTGGGCCAGTACCGTATCAAAGCGGCCGATGATATTGCCGATGGTCTGCGCGGCGGTGTGCCCTGCCGCCTCGAGGAATACGTCAGGGCGTCTCACGCCGAGATCGTTGAAAAAGATCTCGTTGAGTTCGTAGTCGTAATTCTGTCCGGTATGGACCAGGATATGCTCGCAATGCTCGTCCAGCGCAGCCAGGACGCGGGAAAGCCGGATGATTTCCGGCCGCGTGCCGACAACGGTCATGACCTTGAGGCGCGTTGTCATGCGGGCAGTACCTTTGCAGCTATCGTATCAGGCTTGTCGCGATCGAACACTTCGTTGGCCCAGAGCATCACCACCATAGTGTCGTCGCCGATATTGGTAATGTCGTGCGACCAGCCCGGCACCGTCTCGACCACCCTCGGGGTGGCATCGGACGTTTCGAGCACGCAGGTCTCGTCGGTCAGGATATGGCGGAAGCCGAAGCGTGCCTTGCCTTTGACGACAAGGAACTTCTCGGTCTTGGAATGATGATAGTGCCCGCCCCTTGTAATGCCGGGATGGGCTGTGAAGAAGGAGAACTGACCGGCATCGGGGGTGCGCAACATTTCGGCGAAGCTGCCGCGCGGATCGGTGTGGGCGACCAGGTCATAGGCAAAATCGGCTGGATCCAGATAGCTCAGATAGGTGGCATGCAGCGCTCTCGGCAGCCCCAGGCCGACAGGGCCGGTCATCAGCGAAGCCCGGCTGCCCTTGAAAGCCTGCAACTGCTCGGCCAGCGCACCGAGCGTCGTGGAATAGACCGGTTCCACGGCAATAAGCTGCCCCGGCTGGTCGGTTTCGGCAAAGGCCAGCAGAGCCGATACCACGTCATCGACATAGACCAGCCGCAACGGCGCAGCCGGATCGCTGATGCTGATCGGTAAGCCCCGGGCGATATTGTGGCAGAAGGTGGCGACGACCGAATTGTAGTTGGGTCGACACCATTTTCCGAAGACGTTGGGCAATCGCCATATCTGTACCGGCGCGCCGGAGGCGAGGCCGAACTGCTGCAGCGCCTCTTCTGCCGCGCGCTTGCTGCGGCCATAGGGATTGTTGGCCTCCGCCTGGATCGATGAGGCATAGACGGTTGGCAAGGCCCGGCCATCGGCGGCCAAGGCCTCGACCAGGCGCTGCGTCATGCCCAGATTGCCGGTTTCGAACTCGGCTTCGGTCTGGGGGCGGTTGACGCCGGCCAGATGGATCACCCGATCGACGCCGGCCAGCAGCACGGCAAGGCTTGCGGCGTCGGCATCATGCGGCAGGCCAACGGGCTCGTGGCCCGCTTCACTCAACCGGACGACAAGGTTCTTTCCGATGAAGCCATTGGCTCCGGTAACGCCGACCCTTGTCATCAATCCTCCAGACTGGGCGCCCGACCGTCCATCAGGTCGCGCATGAAATCGAGCTTCAGCAGCAATTCGCCCATGCCCGCCACGTCGAGGCGCCTTGTATTGTGCGAGTTGTAATCCTCGGCTCGCGAGATCGTCGCCTCGCCTTCTTCGACATATTTGGCATAGTTGAGATCGCGCAGATCGGGCGGAACCCGGTAGTAATCGCCCATGTCGATGGCGTTGACCATTTCTTCCCGGCTCAGCAGCGTCTCATAGAGCTTCTCGCCATGCCGCGTGCCGATCACGTCGATCACGTGATCCGGCACATTCAGTGCCAGGCGCATCGCCTCGGCCAGAACGCCGATCGTGGCCGCGGGTGCCTTCTGCACGAAAATGTCGCCATTCTTGCCATTGGTGAAGGCAAACATCACCAGGTCCACAGCATCACCCAGCGTCATCATGAAGCGCGTCATGTTCGGATCGGTCAGCGTCAGCGGCTTGCCGTCCGCGATCTGCTGGGCAAACAGGGGAATGACCGAGCCACGCGACGCCATGACATTGCCGTAGCGCGTGCCGCAGATCACCGTCTGCGTGCCGCCCAGGTCACGGGACTTGGCGACCATGACCTTTTCCATCAGCGCCTTGGAAATGCCCATGGCATTGATCGGATAGACGGCCTTGTCGGTGGAGAGGCAAACCACGCGCCCGACCCGGTTCTGGATCGCGGCTTCCAGCACGTTTTCGGTGCCCATCACATTGGTCTTGACCGCTTCCATCGGATGGAACTCGCAGGATGGCACCTGCTTGAGGGCTGCGGCGTGGAAGATGTAGTCGACGCCGCGCGTCGCCGATAGCACGCTGGTATAGTCGCGCACGTCGCCGATGTAGAATTTGAGTTTGTCGCTGGCAAACTTCTTACGCTGGTCGTCCTGCTTTTTCTCGTCGCGGCTGAAGACGCGAATTTCCTTAATGCCGGTATCCAGCATCCGCCGCAGCACGGTGGTGCCGAACGAGCCTGTTCCGCCGGTAATGAGAAGCGTCTTTCCCTCGAACATACTGTCTTGGTTCCATGGTTTTGGACCGGCGCAAATTGCTGACCAGCTGGCAAATGCCCTTTCCTAGTGCGCCAGATGCTTGAGGATGATGTCATCCTTCTGGGCCGGATTGGGATAGTTGATCAATACGGCCCTATAAGTGCCTTTGAAGACAAAGAGGCTGCCAGCTGCGGCGCCGATGATGCCGCAGCGGCCGATCAGCGCGCCGATATCGTCGAGCGAGCCCGCGCCGCCCAGCATGGTGACGGGCAGATGCGTCGTCTGCCTTATGCGCTCGGCGAGGTCCAGGTCATAGCCGTGCATCATGCCATCGCGGTCGATGGAGTTGATGACGATCTCCCCCGCGCCGCGCCGTTCGAACTCTGCCACCAGCGTCGCCAGACGGTCGCGGACCTTGTTTTTTCCATTATGGGTATAGACGTCAAAGTCGGTGCCGAACATCGGCTTTTTCACATCGAGCACGACGACGATGCTCTGGCTGCCAACCTCGTCGGCAATCTCGGAAACCAGTTCGGGGCGGGCGATGGCCGCAGCACTGATCGCCACCTTTTCTACGCCCAGCCCGACAATGCGCTTGGCCTGGGCTCGCGTGGTCACCCCGCCGCCATAGCAGAGCGGCATGCGGCACTCGACGGCGAGGTGGCCGATCATGGTGAAGTCGGGTTCGCGCTGCTGGGCGGTGGCGTCGATATCGAGCACGACCAGTTCATCGGCTTCCTTCTCGTTGAAGATCTTCACCGCATTGATCGGATCACCCACATATTTGGGATCCTTGAAGCGCTGGGTCTTGACCAGGCCACCATCGCTCACGAGTAGGCAGGGGGTAATGCGGGGGCGTAGCACGGTTCAGAGCTCGGCGAAGTTCTTGAGAAGCCGTGCTCCCCAGTGGTGACTTTTTTCGGGGTGGCACTGCACGCCAAAGATATTGCCGGAATGCACCAGGCAAGGGAAGTCGGCGCCGTAATTGGCAACGGCCATCACAGCAGACGGCTCGGCGGCATCGAAGTAGAAGGAATGCAGAAAATAGAACCGCGCGTCGGTCTCGAGCCCGGCGACGAGGCGATGCGGCTGGACCGGCGTGACGTCATTCCAGCCCATATGCGGCAATGGCTTGTCATTGCCGACTGGCAGACCGCGCAGCGCCTTGACCCGGCCCTTGATCCAGCCCAGGCCGTCGCGCTTCCCCTCTTCGCTGCTTTCAGCCAGGATCTGCATGCCCACGCAAATGCCGATGACCGGCACCTTGCGGTCAAGCACAGCCGTATCGAGCTCGCCGCGCATGCCGGAGGCTTCCAGCAATTCCATGGCGTGGTCGAAATGTCCGACACCGGGCAGGATGATCTTGCTGGCGCCGGCCAGCTCGCCGGCCGTGCGGGCAGTGCGGGTCTCGATGTTGATCTGCTTGTAGAGGTTGGAAAAGGCACTGATATTGCCCAGTCCATAGTCGACGATGGCGATCACCGCATTACAGCCTTCTGGATGCCCAGGGCCCGCAAGACGCGCGTGCCCAGGTCAATGAAGGTCATGGCATTCTTGTAGTCGCGGTAGGTCTTGTTCGGGCCGGCATGGAAGGCGCGCAACTCGTCCACGCTCAGCCCCAGCTTGGTCGCGATGTATTCGAAGTCCTGGTCGATATCGTCGAGATTGTAGGCTGGGATGGCGATCTTTTCGAGCGCTTCCTCACGCGTCAACTGCCCCGTCAGGATCAGGCTGGAAAAATGCGCCCGGCGCTTGTCATAGCCGAACTTGGTGGGCAGCCAGTAACCCTCGTAAAAGCGCGTAAAGCGCGATTCGTAGTGCTTGTGGGCGTAGCGCTGCCAGCCGAACGTGTCGGCAAGTTCCTGCATCGCCGCTTCCTTGAAGTAGGGCACGTGATTGAGCGGCTTGACCACCCGCACGCCCTTCACGAAGCGATAATATAGCTTGAAGGTAAAAATGTCGGCCAACGGAAAGGTCTTCAGCGGACGCGTACCAAACTTGGCATGAATGTCCTTGAGCTGGCGTAGGTCTGAGGCATGATAATGCCATTCAAGCGGCTCACGCACGCATTCGGTTGAATAGTTGGCGCCAGTCAGAATATATTTGACGCCGTTATTGGCAGCGTAGTTATAGAGCCCGGCAAAGAAGGCATGGTCCTGTGGCGTATCGAGATGAGGTACCTGGGCCTTGAAGAAGGCCAGTTGCAGATCCTTCATCTCCTGCCAGTTGATCACCTCGGTATGCAGGTCCAAGCCTAGTCCGTCGACGAGCTTTTCGATGTTGTTGACTGCTTGCTGCGAGTTCCAACCAGCATCGACGTGAAACAGTAGCGGACGCAGGCCGAATTTCTTGGCCAGCAGCACGACATAGGAACTGTCTACGCCCCCACTCAGACCGATAATGCAGTCGTGGCCCTTGCCCTCGCCGTGGCGCTTGATCTGCTCGATGACCGGTTGGAGCTCGCGCATGCCCTGCTCATCAGGATGCCAAGTGGGCAGTATATTCTCGTGGTAGTTGTTGCAATATTCGCACCATCCGCGATCATCGAATGTGATCTTGGAGTCGGACGTGTCCATGATGCAATTGGCGCAGATCTTGTAATGCGAGGACATAAACTACCTTTGCAATAGACCGCTGCGGCCCGGCCACGGTACCATGGCCGCATACGCCAAGCCGCATCTGGCGTCTGCGTACCGGCTGACGCTTATATGTATAAAACCGTGACCAACGTCAACGAAGTGGCCGCGCGCCGGTACCGCTACCTGTTGATGATCGGTGCTGGGCGGATACCGCCAGCTCGCTCAAGTAGGCCCGGTACTTTCCATTAGGATAAGTCGCGATTACGGACTTGAGCTGCTCGACATCGATGAAACCCTTGCGCAAGGCAACCTCCTCCGGGCAGGCAATGCGCATACCCGTGCGCTCCTCCAGAACGCGAACCAATTGGCCGGCCTCGAAAAGGTCTTCCGGCGTTCCACCATCCAGCCATGCAACGCCGCGCATGATGCGCTCGACATGGAGCTGGCGCTGTTTGAGGTAAGCGGCATTCACGTCGGTAATTTCCATTTCCCCCCGTCCAGAAGGGGCCTGCCTGGCTGCGATCGCCAGCACCTGTTGATCGTAGAAGTACATTCCGGGCACGGCGAGACCGGCAATGGGCCCAGTTGGCTTTTCGACTAGCGCCACGGGCGCTCCCAACGGATCGAAGGACACTACACCGAAACTCGATGTGTCCTTGACCTCGTAGCCGAAAATCGTCGCGCCGACCTCGCGTGCAAGCCCCCTCTGCACTAGCGTCGTTAGTCCTGCACCGTAAAAGATGTTGTCGCCCAGAATGAGCGCCACATTGTACCCTAAAATGTCGCCGCTGCAGATGCGGAAGCACTCCGCAATACCCCCGGGCCGCTCCTGAACCTTGACCACTATGGAAATGCCCAGGTCCGATCCATCGCCAAGAAGCGAAGTGAACTGCTCCACGTGCTGCGGCGATGTCACGATGATGAAGTCCCGCAGTCCGCCCAGCATAAGGGTGGTCAGGGGATAATAGATCATCGGCTTGTCATAAACCGGAAGCAGATGCTTATTTACGCTTCTAGTCAGCGGATCCAATCGAGACCCCGAACCTCCAGCCATGATGATCGCTTTCCACCTAGCCAATTGTCTTCTCCTCCCTGGGCGCTAGCCCGAGCCTCTCCGCGCCTTGTTTGCTGTTGAGCCAATCTTGGTTCACCAAATACCAACCCACCGTCTTCCCGAGACCTGTATCGAGCGTTTCCCTGCGTCGCCAGCCCAACTCAGTTTCTGACCTCGAGGAGTCGATGGCATAGCGGAAGTCATGTCCCGGTCGATCGGCGACGAAGGTGATTTGGCTGGCAAAACTGTCCGAGCGACGAACCTCGCTGGCATCCAGCAATGCGCAGATTCGCCTTACAAGCTTGATGTTAGAAATTTCGGCAGAGCCACCCAGATTGTATTTCTGGCCGGCCGCGCCGTGCTCCACGACCGTGAGCAGCCCGTCGATATGGTCGTCAACATAGATCCAGTCTCTTACATTCGTGCCGCTTCCGTAGACAGGTATCTCTCGTCCAGCCAACGCCGACCTGATCACCGTCGGAATGAGCTTCTCCACATTCTGAAACGGCCCGTAATTGTTCGAGCAGTTGGAGACAACAGCGGGAACTCCGTAGGTTGAGTGCCAAGCCCGGACGAGGTGATCGGAAGATGCCTTGCTGGCCGAATAGGGGGAATTGGGAGCGTAGGGCGTTTGCTCTGTGAACGCCCCTTCGTCATCCAAGCTTCCGTAGACTTCGTCGGTCGAGACATGAAGGAAGCGGAATCCATCATTCGCGCTTGCCATGTAGCATCGGGCCGCCTCGAGCAGCGAAAACGTGCCGAGCACATTGGTTTCGATAAAGGTGGCAGGACCGTCGATCGACCGATCGACATGACTCTCGGCCGCCAGATGCATGACCCGGTCGGGCATGAAGTCGGCTATCACCGACTTCATCAGGGCGCGATCCCCAATGTCGGCTTGCAGCAGCTGGTAATTGCTGGCGCCATCGCATGAGGCTATCGATCGAAGATCGCCAGCATAGGTGAGCTTGTCGATGTTGAGAACATCATGCCCCTCTCCAACCAGACGCCGAACTAGCGCCGAACCGATAAACCCAGCGCCGCCCGTAACGATGAAACGCATTCTCTTACAACCTTGATCCTGACGCCGGGAAAGATATACGACAGCTCCATGAACTCAACCTAGTCCACCAGGCAAACTAAGAAATATGCCCGAAGCGCAACGAGCAAAAAGAAAACGTGACAACCGCGTTGCCATTCTGCAATCCTGCTACCTGCCCTGGAAGGGCTACTTCGACATCATCGGATCAGTCGATGTATTCGTCGTGTATGATGACGTGCAATATAGCAAGAACCACTGGCATAATCGCAACCTCGTTAAGACCCAGCACGGGCCGAAGTGGCTGACGGTGCCCGTATCTAAATCCAGCGGTTCGTTTCAGAACATAGAGGACGTCCGGCTTCCCTCGCCGTTCCTTGAAAAGCACTGGCAAATCATCGAGCAGTCCTATGCCCGAGCGCAACATTTTTCGACGATGGCCCCGCAGCTGAAGCAACTATTCGAACATGCAGAACAGTTTCGGTCACTGAGCGAACTGAACTTGCAATTTCTTCGTGGGATCGCCGGAATGCTGGGTTTCACAACTAAATTTGTGCTGTCGCGCGACCTCGTCGGCCGCGGAACGCGGACCGAGCGGCTCGTGGCCATATGTCAGGAACTAGGCGCGGATCGATATCTGAGCGGCCCCGCAGCCAAGGCCTATCTCGAGGAAGAGCAGTTCGCGGCGGCCGGTATCGGGGTCCGCTGGATGGACTATTCCGGGTATCCCGCCTATCCGCAGCTGCATGGCGATTTCGAACATAGCCTGTCGATCATAGACCTAATACTCAATACCGGCTATCAGGCCCGCCAATACATGAAGGCGCCTGTCGAATTAGGGTAGGATTGGACATGGACACGGAAATACTGGACGCATGGTGCGCATCGGTTCCAGGCTTGGCCAAATTGGAAACCGGAGCATGGGAGGATGATCGGACCAGCGACATCTCCTACCCCGATGACGACCTGGCCCTGCTCGCGGGGCTTGAGGAACGATCCTACTGGTTTCAGCACCGAAACGACGTCATCGCCTCGGTCGTTCGTCAATTTCCGCCGCAGGGGCCGATCTTCGACATTGGCGGTGGCAATGGCTTCGTGAGCCTTGGCCTGCGGGCAGCCGGGTTTCCCGCGATCGTAGTCGAACCCGAGAAAGCTGGAGTCCTGACGGCGCGTCGGCGCGGTCTGCCTACAATTCTCGCAGCTTTTCAGAACCTGCAGGCAAAGCCGGGATCGGTACCGGCCGCTGGCCTGTTCGACGTGCTTGAACACATCGAAGATGAAGCCGGCGCCCTCGCCAGACTTTCGGAAGTTCTACCCAAGGGCGGCTTGGCATATATCGCCGTGCCTGCCTTCCAGTTCCTCTGGTCAAAGGACGATGTGCATGCGGGGCACTTCCGCCGCTATACGCTCGAGCGACTTGAGAACGCATTGCGCCAGGCCGGGCTGGCGCCTTTGTTCGGGACGTATTTCTTTTCAGCTCTGGTTCCCGCGGTCTGGGCAGTCCGCTCGCTTCCCAGCCAGATTGGCCGGCGCGAAGCCAAGGGTTCGAGCCACGTCAAGGAACACACATTGCCGACCGGTGTGATCGGCAATGTCTTGAAGCGGTCCTTTGCCTGGGAACTAAACACCGTCAATGCAGGCAAGAGCGTTAGGTTCGGCACCAGCGTGCTGGTCGTCGCTCGAAAGGCCTGACGAGGTCAGCCCTGACCTGACTTATAAAGACGTTGATCGGCCGGGACGTAATATTGATCCAGCCCCACCGGCACCCGGACGTTATAACCGATGAAACGGCGCCCGGTTTCGTCCATGGACTTGACCATTTCGTCGGGCATGAGCCGCGGATAGTCAAACCGCTGCCGCATGAACGAGCGGCACACATTCATCGTAACCGCATGGCGAGCGGTATCGGTGTTGTTGGCGCCGCCAAAATGGAACGTCCGGGCATTGAAGACAATGCCATCGCCGGCCTTCGGATAGGCGCGCCTGGCCTTGGCGAAAAACTCTTCGTCCGACGGCACCTTGTCCGAGAGATGGCTTCCCGGTAGGAAATAGGTTGCGCCGTTGTCGTCGGTGAAATCATCGAGGGCGACGATGAAGCCGGCATTGGTCGTATAGCCCGGAATAAACCGGGGTGAATCGACATGCACGCGGCTGGAAAAATTCGTCCCCTTTGGGGGGATGGACGACGAGGTATAGGCGTAAAGAATACATTGCTTGTCGATGGCTTCGCTCAGGTAGGTATGCATCACCGGATTTGAAAGAAGATCGACGAACACCTGATGGTGCATCATCAGATTGTGCACCATGTTCTTGTCGGTGTAGTCGAGGAAATCCCCCCACTCCTTCTCCTGCCGGAGATTGGCCTCCTCCAGTGCGCTCCGCATCACGGACACGGTCTGCTGGTCTATCACCTCTGGGACGACGGCGAAGCCATCTTCTTGCAATTGCTGGACAATCTTTGGATCAGGCTGCACTTCTGATATCCTCCACTTAAATACGGCTTCACTTAGTCATGACAAACCATACGTATTTGAACAGGTGTTGCGTGGCCGGCAAGGCATCCTGCAAGTAGCTATCTATCAGATCAGCCTCGTGGAAGCTGTGGTCGTGCATGATGTGGGCTTGTCCCAAGAACCAGTCGAAATGCACCTCGACGTCACTGAAGCCCGCACTGAGGGCGGCGTTGCGGAATTCCTCGATATCGAGACCGCCACGCTCCTTCACGGGCTCCATGACGCGAAATGTCTCCGCGCTAACGCCGTATTTTTCCTCTACGTCCTTGTCATTGGCTGTCACCATCCGGTGTTCGCGCTGGATGAAATTGCTGGCGCCGTCGAGCTGGTCCGCACGCAGGCCGGCAAGAGCCCGCCAATAACCGCGGTTGGGCACGAGGTCCACATAGAATACGCCACCAGGTTGCAGCGCGCGGGCAACCTCCCCAAGCACCCTTGAATAATCTTCAAGGTGATCGAGGAAGGAATAGGCGCTAGCTGCTCCGAAAGTCCCGTCCTCGAAGGGAAGCGCTTCTGCCCGCGCCTCGTGGAGGGTGATATTGCCTTTTGACGTATCGACACGGGCAAGCATAGCGGGCGTGATATCGACGCCATCGATGGCCTCGAAAACGTCGGCCGCCAAGCCGATTATGAAGCCGGTACCGCATCCCACATCCAGGAGCGTCCGACTTGGCGCGCGATCGGCCAGCGCCTGAAGGCGGGACTTCACCTTGCGCTGATTCTCGGGACGGAAGTGCGGCTCGTCCTCGTTGTAACGACCAGCCAGCGCTGTATGGATTTCGATATTTGCCGCGACGACGTCACGCATTTTGGGCCTCTTCACCTTCAGTACGAATTGAGGGTCTCTTGATCACATTGTCTACAATAAAGACCGGCCTCTGAAGCACCTCCACCATGAGCCGGTTAATGTAGATGCCGATGATCGACATAAACAGAAAATTGAAGCCGAACAAGACCAGGATTAGGAAGGTTATCAGGGCCACTCCAGACGGAGCGCCCGACTGGAAAAACAGGGCCTGGATGATGATGACGGCGGCATAGAGAAAGGTGCCAGCAAAGAGCAGCAGCGATGTCAGGAAAATGACGGCGAAGGGTATGGCGGTATTGGCCACGAGGAAATCCAGCCCCAGTCGCGCCCGCTTGAGGAAAGTATAGCTGCTGGTGCTGCGCTCGATCCGGTCATGCAGATGAACGACCGAATGGCTGAAGCCCATGCCATGCATGATGGGGCCCCATACTGGGCGCCTTTCGGGATGCTGCAGCATGGCGTCGGCAAATTTGCGGCTGAATAGCCTGAACGTGCCCACTGTTTCGGGAACGCTGGACCGCAGGATGGAATTTGACATCCTGTGGAATAGTCCGGACGAAATACGTTGCCGCGCCTCGCCGACCGTGGTGTAGACAGCATCAATGCCGGGCGTCATCGCATCGAGTAGCCTCGGAATATTTTCGGGGTGATCTTCTAGATCCGCATCCATCAGGACCATCTGCTGGCCCGAGGCATAGGTCAGGGCAGCCTTGATGGCTGCGTGCTGGCCAAAATTTCGCGACAGGTTCAGCGCCAGGATCCGCGGCTGAACGGCACTCAGCCTCTGTATGACGACCCAGGAGTCATCCCGACTCCCGTCATTGGCCAGCACCACCTCATAGTCGATGTCCAGGCTATCGAGAGTTGTTGCTATCCGCCGCGTCAATTCCTCCAGCGAGGAGGCATTGTTGTAGACGGGTATGATCAATGATAGCTGCATGTCAGAGTTTTCTTCGTTTCGCGCCCTATATACGCGGAAGAGTACAGTGAACGACATGGTAGAAAAACCGATATCAACCGCTCATTCCATGGGCTCGATCCTTCGTCCCGTCGATCGGTCGGACCTAGACAACGTCCACGCCTGGCACAATGACCGGAATTTGTGCCGCAACACGTTCGGGTTCATACTGCCCTCATCAAAGGAGGCAGTATCGCGGTGGTACGATCAGAACATTGCCGGCGGTGACAGCCGGAATGCGATATTCGGCATAGTCAACGCCGATAGCCCCGCCGCCATTTGTGGCCTGGTGATGTTGCGGGACATCAGTTGGGTCCACCGTTCTGCATCCTTTGGGATTTTCCTGGGTGAGGATGGGAATCGCGGAAAGGGCATCGGCAGCCGGGCGGTATCGGCCATCCTGGACTATGGCTTCAACGACTTGGGACTGCACCGGGTCGCACTTGAGGTGTCGGCGGAAAATCTCGGTGCCATCCGCCTCTATGAAAGATTCGGGTTCAAGCGCGAGGGTATCCTGCGCGAAGCCAAGTTCATCGACGGCACGTACATCAATGTGCTCGTCATGGGCCTGCTTGCCGCGGAACGAGCCTAATATTTGGCCAATCCCGCGGCAAGCGCTGCCGACCAGTCTAGCCCGCAGTAGCAACCAGTAGAACGCCCACGAGGATCAGCCCATTACCCGCCAGGGCGAGCCAACTGAAGGCCTCGCCTAGGAAAAGCAGCGACCCGACGAACACAAGCGGGTAGGACAGCGCGGCAAAGGGATAGGCCACGGACAGGGGCAATCGCGATATTGCCGCGTACCAAAGCAGGCTGGAAACGCTGAGGCCCATCAGACCCACCCACATCTGCCAGTCGGCGATGACGCGCAGAAAATACGGAAATCCTTCGGTCAGATTGAGCGGCACCGCACCGTGGTGTCCGAGGCGTGTCTTTATCACGACCTGGGCCGTCGTCAGGGACAGTACCGCAACGGTGATCAAGATTATCCCAAGTGTAGTATTGTCCATTTTTCTACTTTTCATGGAAGAAGTGCCGAACCGCATCAATCACGCGATGACGTTCGTCGGCCATGCCAAAATACATGGGCAGCCGAACCAGGGTTTCTGAGACCCTGTCGGTATGCGCGAGCACCCCCGCAGAGCGCCCGTAGAGCTGGCCGGACGGGCTCGAATGCAACGGAATATAGTGGAACGTCGGTGTAACCCCTGCAGCCTTCATTTCGTCGATAAAGCGGCTTCGGTCTTCGGCCGAGGGCAGCAACAAGTAATACATATGCGCGTTGTGTTCGGCATAGTCCGGAACCTGTGGCCGCGCGACATGGCCATTTGCTTCGAGATCGGCAAACCCCTCATGGAACAGCGCCCAGGTCTCTTTCCGATCCCGGTTGATCTCGTCGACCTGCTGTAGCTGCGCATGAAGGAATGCGGCAATTATCTCGCTGGGCAGATAGGACGATCCGACATCGACCCAAGTATATTTGTCCACCTCCCCGCGCAGGAAGCGGCTTCTGTTGGTGCCTTTTTCGCGAATGATCTCCGCGCGGGAAACCATTGAAGGTTCGCTGATCGTCAAGGCGCCCCCCTCACCCGAAATAATGTTCTTGGTCTCGTGAAACGAGAATGCTGCCAGCTGTCCGAGGGCACCCGCGGGGCGACCCTTATAGGTTGAGCCGAGCGCCTGCGCCGCATCCTCGACAACGATCAGATTCCTGGTCCTGGCAATGGGTGTAATGGCATCCATGTCGCAGGGAACGCCGGCATAATGCACGACGAAGATCGCTCGGGTTCGCTCAGTTACAGCCGCCTCGATGAGAGATGCGCTGATATTGAGGGTCTGAGGATCAATATCAACAAAGACCGGCATGGCGCCACGGAGAACCACGGCATTCGCTGTGGACACAAAGGTGAAGGAGGGCATGATCACCTCATCGCCCGGTTTCAGATCGCACAGCAGCGCCGCCATCTCAAGCGCAGCCGTGCAGGAATGGGTAAGTAGCGCCCGCGGCACGCCCAGCCTTTGCTGCAGCCAGCTGTTGCAGGCGTGGGTGAATTCGCCGTCGCCCGAGAGCTTTCGCTTTTCGAGCGCCTGCCGGATATTGTCGATCTCCTGCCCAAGGATGGCAGGCCGGTTAAAGGGCATCATCTTCAACATCCATTCAGCGGCGAAACACAGCGCAATTAGCACGCGATTTCAGGGGCAGGGCGCGTCGCCACGACTATATCCAGCATATCCGCATTTGCGGCCAGCCTGCCCTGACGATCAAACACTAGTCCAAGCGCCAGCCCAAGCGCGTGGAAAAACCCGGGCATCGGCTTCATAGCGGTGACGACGACCTCTGCATACTGACCATTGGGTTGAAAGCCGCCAAAACCGTATTGCGGCCGCGCCACTCCAAAGTTGCAGATCGAGACCGCGCGTTCGAGCATACTCGCTGATCCCGGTACGGGGTAGTTGCCCGTATTGATATCTAGGTCTTCGAGCGACGACACCACAACCAGATCGCCCTGCCCCCGTCCATGGTTGAGCATACTGCTTGCGTCGTAAAACTGCAGGTGGCGGTTGAATATCCGATATTCGAGATCCCGCTCGAACACTCCAACCACGGTTCCGTCGGGAATAGCAGCGATCTCGGACGAGGCCATGATCAGATTGTTGTCCATCACGTCTGTCAGCAGCTGCCGCGAAGCCGATACACCGAGAAAGGCGAAATAGAACAGAAACCCGGCACTGAGGACGCTCATGACGGGCTTTGGCGCTGCGAGACGCAGCACCGCAACGATCAGGCAGCCGACGAACAGAACCAGCGTAGCCTGGTGGCGTGTTTCCCACAGGCCCCAGAAGGCCGGGGTCACGCCGACGATAGCGTAGGGGAAAATGGCCATCAGGCAGGCAGCAAATAGAACCGCCACCCATCCTGCGGACAGCAATTGCCGGGGCTGAAGCGAAAATTGTACTCGCCACTCACTTCTGGGGGATCTCGCCACGAGCACGAGCAGCACGCCCGCTACCACTAGACCGGCCACAACGAGGGCCTCGATACCGTATAGCTTGGACTGGAAGAATAGCCTGGCATCGGGGATTTGCATCTTTAGCAAGTACCAGCTTCGTTGCATGGCCGAAACCGGATCAGTCGTGAAGCTGTTGTAGTTCTCGTAAAGCCCATACGGCCTCATGAATATCGATTTTGCCGCCCAATACAGAAACGGCAGCAAAAGAAATTCTGCGTGCTTGAAAACCGCGATCACGGCGCGCCGGATATCGCCGATGCCCATCTTGCCGTCCAGGTGGCAGTAAAAGATCAGCAGCGGCATGATCCAAGACAGCGTCAAGAAAGACGGGATATTGAAGGACACGATCAGCAGGAAGACCGCCGCCAGCCGAAGCCAGATCAGTGATTTCCTCACCGACAGGACGACGAACAAGGCTGCGACGCAGAAAAACAGCGCGCTGATCGAATAGGGGATCATTACTAGTGCAAATCGCGCCTGATTGAACGGCGCCGCAGCCGTCAGGGCCGCCGCCCAAAAGGCCTCAGTTGGTGACCAGTTTGTCTGCCGCAGAATCTGGTAGATCGTGCAGGCGACGCCGCCCCAGCACAAGAAGTTTGTTATGGACCAAGTGTAGGGAATGGCCGATAGGGCAAAGGGCGCGGACAGGAAAAATGCGATGCGATTGCCAGTCTGCGAAAAGAGGTTCCACAACCCGTCCGCGCCGGACTGGATGAGCACCCAGTCATCCCAATAGGGGACATTGACCAGCATATAGCTCCCAAAGCACACCGTGTAGACAGCAAAAATTAGCACCAGGTGAATGCTCGAAGCACTGAGTGAATGCCGGCGGCGGCTTTCGACTAGAGATCCCATGGAAGTCCCCGACCAAGGATTGACTGTCTCTCACTAATATTATTCATTTGGCATCCAGGTCACAAAGCAGGTCGATGAAGCGGCAGTTTTCGGCCGATCGGTCGGAAGACATATTGCCTAAGGGGGCAAGCTCGACGCTTAGCATGGGCAAATCTGGATGTCGTCAGGTTTGTCCCATTGTCTCAAACAACCTGGTCTCGCCAATTCTTGCGGCACACGGGCAGCTGCGTCTTGGTGACTGCGCCGCAACGACGATGGTGTATTGACGCGCTAGTGGTTTCATGGGACCGCAGCGTAAAAATTAGGCCGCCAGTTCAAATGTTCGAGAACCTAAAATCCAGTTTGATTGACATGCCGCGCGGCTGGAAGCGCACGATTTTGATCGGCCTAGATTTCGTCATGCTGGTACTGAGCTTGTGGGCAAGCTTTTCGCTGCGCCTTGATCGCTGGACGCCACCGGGCAATATCGACTCGCTGTTGATTATCATCGCCGGCCCGATAGTTGCGATCCCGGTCTTTATTCGGATGGGGCTCTATCGGGCAGTGGTCCGCTACCTGCCCGAGCGCGCCTTATGGACCATGGTGCGTGCCGTGACGCTCGCCGTCCTGCTGTGGGTGGTAGTCGCCTTCTTGTCGCAGTTCATCAGCCGCAATGTCACCCCACGTTCGGTACCGATCATTTATTGGGCCCTCGCATCGATCTGCATCATAGGCAGTCGTTTCGCCGCCAAGCGCCTGCTGGCTATGAGCGGCGGCAGAGGGCTGCCATTCCTCCCCGCCGTCGTCATCTATGGCGCGGGCGAGGCAGGAACCCAGCTGGCCATGTCGCTCCGCGGCACGCATGACGTCGTCGGATTTCTTGATGACAATCCCGGCCTGCATCGCCGAGAAGTTGCCGGTCTGCGCGTTCATCCCCCAGCCCATCTGCCGGCGCTTATCCGCGACTATGGTGTCAAGCAGGTAATCCTCAGCATGCCGTCAATCAACGTCACGCGACGCAAGGAGATCGTCGGGGCCCTCAGCGACAGGGGCGTCAGCGTTCGCTCCCTTCCGGCGATGACTGATCTCGTCACCGGCAACTACCTAGTCAGCCAGGTCCGCGAGATCGAAATCGACGATCTGCTCGGGCGCTCCCCGGTACCCCCGGACCTCGACCTTATCCGCAACATGATTGTTGGCCGCACCATCATGGTCACCGGGGCGGGCGGGTCGATCGGCTCCGAGCTTTGCCGCAAAATCGCGCAATGGAGCCCTCAACGCCTAGTGTTGTTCGAAGCCAATGAATTTGCGCTCTACCGGATCGAGCGCGAACTGGTCGACGGTGACCTGTCTATCGTGCCCGTGCTGGCATCGGTTACCGACGGGCCCCGTGTCGCCCGTGTCATAGGCGAACATGGCGTGCAGGTCGTGTTCCACGCTGCAGCCCACAAGCACGTGCCCTTGGTCGAGGCCAATGCGCTTGAAGGCATCCAGAACAATGTCTTTGGCACAAAGATAATGGTCGACACGGCCGCCCGCATGGGCGTGCAGGATTTCGTGCTGATCTCTACCGACAAGGCCGTGCGCCCCACCAATGTCATGGGCGCTACCAAGCGTTGGGCCGAACTCATCGTGCAGCAGAATGCCAATCGGCTCGCCGCCGCCCGGACCGGCCAGCATTTCTGCGCGGTGCGCTTCGGCAATGTCCTCGGTTCTAACGGCTCGGTGGTCCCACTGTTCAAGGAACAGATTGCCAAGGGCGGTCCGGTAACGTTGACCGATCGCGCCATGACCCGCTATTTTATGTCGATCAAGGAAGCGGCCGAGCTCATCGTGCAGGCGGGATCGCTCTCGGAAGGCGGCGATGTCTTCCTGCTGGACATGGGGGAGCCAGTGCTGGTCGCGGACCTAGCCGAGAACATGATCCGCCTTGCCGGGCTCAAGGTGCGCAACGTCGAAAATCCCGACGGCGATATCGACATCGTCGTCACCGGCAAACGGCCGGGCGAAAAGATGTACGAGGAGTTGTTCTACGACGCCTCAACCGCCGTACGGACACGCCACCCCAAAATCATGCGGGCGACCAATACAACGATCGCAACGCTAGGTGATGCGTTGGAGCAGATGCGCGAAGCATTAGACCGAGCCGACGAAAGCACCGCGCGCCAGATTTTGTTCGATGTAGTCGCCAAGAGTGAAAACCCTCAGCAGGCGTAGGTGGATCGGGATGCGAATTGCGATAACCGGGGCGAGCGGCTTTGTTGGGCGGCAATTGGTGCCGCTGTTGCTAGCCCGGGGCGCGGAAGTTCTACTAGTCGGCCGTGAACCTGAAAAGCTGCGCCTGGCCTTCCCGCAAACCCAGGCCATCGGCTATGCCCAGCTGGGGGCGGCAGCCAGCGGCTACGACAGCCTGCTGCACCTAGCCGTTATCAACAACGACAAGACGGCAGAGCCGGCGGATATCCAGCGCGTCAATGTCGACTTGCCCGTTAGCCTCTGCCAGCAGGCACGCGAGCTGGGCATCGCTCACTTCATTTTCCTCTCCTCAGTTCACGCTTTGGACAGAGCCGACCATTCGGATTATGCCACCTCTAAGCGACGGGCCATCGACCAGTTGGCCCACATTGCCGACATCGATAAATGGGCGTTATATCTGCCCGCCGTCGTCGGCGATGAATTGGCTGGCAAGCTGGCATTTATCAATCGCCTGCCGGGCTTCCTACGCGGGTTTGCCTTGGCGAGCCTGGGCTCGATCAAGCCGACAGTCAGCATCGGGCGGATCGCCGAAACCATACTGGACCTGCCCCCATGCAATGGCGCGCCAGTCAGGCAGGTCATCGTCTCCGATGGCCAGGGCGACAATCCCGTTTTCAGCAAGACCAAGCGCTTCGTCGATCTAGGCTTTGCACTGTCGATCATCATCCTGCTGTGGTGGGCAATGCTCATCATCTGGGCGGCGATCCGCCTGCAGTCACCAGGGCCGGGCATTTTCCGTCAGGAGCGCGTGGGACGCAACGAGCAGGTGTTCACCTGCCTCAAGTTCAGGACAATGTACATTTCGGCACCGAATGTCGGCACCCACGAAGTGCCGGCCGCTGCCGTGACGCCGCTCGGACACTTCCTGCGCCGGACCAAGCTCGATGAATTACCCCAGGTCATCAACATCCTGCGCAACGACATGAGCCTGGTTGGGCCCCGTCCCTGCCTGCCCAACCAGGCCAGCATGATTGGGGAACGTCGCGCCCAAGGCGTCTTCGAGATCAAGCCCGGCATTACCGGCCTGGCCCAGGTTCGCGGCATCGACATGAGCGATCCGACCGGGCTGGCAGCCTGTGACCGCGAGTATCTGTTGCTGCAATCGCTGCTGCTTGACCTCAAGATCATCCTCCAGACGGCCCGCGGCGCCGGCTCGGGCGACAATGTCGCCATTGTCCCGTCGGGCGCCGATGGTCCGCGCTGAGCCGCACGGATAATGGTCTGCAGCTAGTGTTTGGTCCGACCATGCTGTAGAGGAGACCTCTGATGGAATCGACCTCTATTGCCAACCTGGAGCGACCTGGCTTGCGCGCGTTGATTATCGGTACCGGCTCGATCGGCCAGCGGCATATGAGAAACCTGCGCGCCATCGATCCCGCCATCGAATTCGTCCTGCTGCGCGCCAATACGGCGGCGCTCGAAGGCTGGCCCGACGCCCGGGTGGAGGCCGAGCTTGCGGCGGCCCTGGCGCTGAGTCCCGACTGTGCCATTCTCGCAACGCCCTCGGCTCTGCATTTTGACGTCCTGCCTTCGCTGCTGGTCCAATCCATTCCCACCTATGTGGAAAAGCCGATTGTCACAACGGCCGCTCAGGTGGCCGCGGTCCGCGCCGCGCTGGAGCGTTTCCCCCGCATGGCCCACGTTGCCGGCTTCAACCTGCGCCTTCTGCCGTCGCTGAAAGTTGCCCGGCAGTCTGTCCAGCAGGGTGAGCTTGGCCAGATTGTACGGGCGAGCTTTTCGGCCGGACAATGGCTACCCGACTGGCGCAAGGGGCGGGATCACCGTCAGGGCTACAGCGCCCGCAGCAGCGACGGCGGCGGCGTGTTGTTTGACCTCAGCCACGAGTTCGACGCGGCGCGTTTCCTGCTGGGCGAGATGAGCCTGCTGCACGCTACCACTGCCCGGGTCGACGCGCTCGAGATCGACAGCGAGGGCGTGGCGATCGCCACCGCCCGAACCGCCACGGGCGCTCTGGTCAGTGTCAATCTGGACTATGTCGCCCGCTACCCGATCCGCCGCTACGAACTGGTCGGCACCGAGGGTACGCTGACCTGGGACCTGCCCGTTAAATCGCTGGTCTGGAGTGGACCTGGTGGCCGCGCAGACAGGTCCGAAGATCCCAGGGGTTTTAACGTCGCGGCGACCTACAAGACCGCCATGCAGGCCTTTCTTGTGGGGGTAAGAACAGGCCTTTCCAGTGGGCTGCAGGATCTGGAAGATGGACTGCGCAGCACCGAACTTTCCATTCTTGCCCATGCCATGGATTTGACCACATGAGTGTCATTGCAACGATTTGCGCCCGAGGCGGCTCCCAGGGTGTGCCCGGCAAGAATATCCGCTTGCTGCATGGCAAGCCGCTGATCGTGCATACGATCGAACAGGCCCAGGCCTGCGCAGGCATCGGTGGGGTCTACATCTCCACCGATTCCGCGGAAATCGCCGCTGTAGCCGAGGCTGCAGGCGCAACCGTGCCATACCTGCGCCCGGCCGAACTGGCCACCAGTGCGGCACCCAAGGTGCCGGTGATCGAACACCTTGTGAACCACCTGCGGGACCAGGGGCACCACATCGCCACCGTGGTCGACCTCGACCCGACCTCGCCGCTGCGCGACGTCGCCGATATCGAGAACTGCCTGGCTTTGCTCGATGGCGACACCGATGTGGTAGTCACGGGCTATGAGGCCGACAAAAACCCCTATTTCAACATGGTCGAGCGCAAGCCGGACGGCAATATCGGCGTGGTCAAGCCGCCGCCGGGCATGGTCGCCGGCCGGCAGGCAGCGCCGGAAGTGTTTTCGATGAATGCCTCGATCTATGTCTGGCGCCCAGAAGCCCTATCCCGAGGCATCTGGCAAAATCGCGTCAGCCTCTATGTCATGCCACGTGAACGTTCGGTCGACATTGATGCCGAACTGGATTTCTTCTTCGTGGAAAAGCTGATGGAGATGAAGCTTGAACGCCAAACCCGCTGATTTCTCACTCGCAGGGCGGGCCATTGTCGTTACTGGCGGCGGAGGCATTCTCGGCTCCAGGATGGTCGGCGCGCTTGTCGCAGCCGGCGCCAAGATAGCTGTCGTCGAACGCGAGCTCGACAAGGCCATAGCGGCCTGCGCGGGACTTGAGGGCCTGCCCGGGGAGGTCGCGCCGTTTGCGGCCGACATACGCGAAACGGCTTCCGTCGAGGCTGCGGCGGTACAGATCGAAGCCCGTTTTGGTGTTGTGCATGGCCTGGTCAACAATGCGGCCGCCAAGAGCGCCAATTTCTTCGAGCCCTTCGAGACCTTTCCGGTTGAGGACTGGAAGGAAGTGATGGACGTCAACCTCACCGGCGCTTTCATCTGCGCCCAGGTCTTCGGACGCGGCATGGCCGAGCGCGGGCATGGCGCCATCGTCAACACGCTCTCGGTCTATGGCGTGGTCGCCCCTGACCAGCGCATCTATGAGGGCTCGATGTACGAGGGACGCACCATCAATACGCCGGCAATCTATTCGGCGTCCAAGGCTGGGCTGTGGGGTCTGACCAAATATCTGTCGAGCTATTGGGGTCACCGCAATGTGCGGGTCAATGCCATCACGCCAGGCGGTGTGTTCAGCGGGCAAAACGACGAATTCGTAGGACGCTACAGCGCTCGCGTGCCGCTTGGCCGTATGGCGGACAAGGACGAAATGTCCGGCGCCCTGGTGTTTCTGCTGTCCGATGCCGCGTCCTACGTGACTGGGCAGAATGTCGTGGTAGATGGAGGATTGACGGTTTGGTAGCTCCGCAGAGACATCCGACATTCATTATCGCCGAGGCCGGCGTCAACCATAACGGCAGCATCGAGATAGCACTGCAACTGGTCGATGTTGCTGCCGATGCAGGCGCCGACGCGGTCAAATTCCAGACATTTTCGGCGGAAAAGTTGACACGGCGCGGCGCTGAGAAGGCCGAATACCAGAAGAATGCCACCGGCGCCGGTGATCAATACGACATGCTCAAGGCCCTGGAAATGACCGAGGAAATGCACAACCGCGTGCTGAAGCGCTGCCACGAGCGCGGCATCGAATTCATGTCGACGGCCTTTGACGAGGATTCCTTCGATTTCCTCGTCTCGCTCGGCATTAAGCGGGTCAAGGTACCCTCCGGGGAGATCACCAATCACCCCTTCCTGCGCCACATGGCCCGGGCGGGACTGCCTATGGTGGTTTCCACCGGCATGGCAAACCTTGAGGAAGTGCGTGACGCAACCGAGGTCGTGCGCAGCACAGCGCCGGACGCCGACATCGTCGTGCTGCATTGCACGTCGAACTATCCGGCGGCGCCAAAGGACGTGAACCTTCTGGCCATGCAGACCATCACCGAACAACTGCAGGTCCCGGTGGGCTACTCCGACCACACGCTGGGCATCACCATTTCGGTCGCCGCTGTCGCCATGGGCGCCAGGGTCATCGAGAAACACTTTACCCTCGACAAGACCCTGCCTGGCCCGGACCATGGTGCCTCGCTCGATCCGGTTGAACTAAAGGCAATGGTCGACGCCATCCGCGTGGTCGAGGCGGGTCTGGGTGATGGTGTCAAGGCACCGACCGCGTCAGAACTGCCTGTCCGCACCCTGGTCCGCCGCAGCGCAACTGCGACGCGGGACCTTGCCGCCGGCGAGGTGCTAGAGGGAGCTGACATCATACTGCTGCGCCCGGGTAACGGCATTCAACCAGCCGAAATTGACCGTGTGGTCGGGCGCAAGGCTGGCCGTGCCATTGCTGCTGGTGAGACATTACAGTGGAGCGATCTGGTGTGAGCAAGCCCCGGCGGATCGCTTACCTGACCGGCACGCGCGCCGATTTCGGGCTTATGCAATCTACGCTGTCGGCAATCCATGCCCAACCGGACATGGAGTTATCGCTCTATGCCACAGGTATGCATCTCGACCCGACCCTGGGCAACACCATTGCCGAGGTCGAGCAATCGGGCCTGCCTTTCCCCAACCGTATCCCAGTAGACGTAGGACTGCCCAGCGGGGCCCTCACCGCCACCAATATAGGTCACATTGTCATAGCTTTAACTGCCGCCATGTCGACTAACCGACCAAGTGTTTTGCTGCTGCTGGGTGACAGGGGTGAAATGCTGGCCGGTGCCATCGCCGCCATTCACCTCAATATTCCCATTGCCCACATCCATGGCGGCGAGCGCTCCGGCACGGTGGATGAGCCAGTGCGCCACGCTATATCCAAGCTCGCACATCTCCATCTGGTGGCAACCGAAGGCAGCCGCGAGCGTCTGCGCCGCATGGGCGAGCGTATCGAGCTGATTCAGGTGGTCGGCGCGCCCGGACTTGACGGCATTATGGACAAGAGTGGACTGGATGCTGTCGATATTTTTAGTCACAATGGTCTCGATGCATCGCGTCCGGTAGCGCTGTTCCTGTACCATCCCGTGCTGCAGGAAGCCGATGAGGCGGCAGCCGGCGCCATCGCTGCGCTCGACGCCCTTGTCGATGCTGGTCACCAGATATTGGCCCTAAAGCCCAATTCGGACGCCGGCAGCGCCGGGATTATCGCCGTGCTGGAGCGTTTCGCGTCCTCTGGCAAGGTGACACTGCTGACCCATCTGCCGCGCGATCAGTATCTTTCAGCTATGCGGCAGGCTGCCATCCTGGTCGGAAATTCCAGCAGCGGTATCATTGAGGCCGCCAGCTTCGGTACGCCTGTGCTCAACATCGGAAACCGCCAGAACCTGCGCGAACGCAATTCCAATATCATCGACGTGCCAACAGATCCGGCATCGATTGCACGCGGCATTGCGCAGGCGCTGCACCGCGGCCGCCTGCCTGCCACCAATGTCTATGGCGACGGCACGGCGGCTACCCGCATCGTGGCGGCATTGCGCCAGCTCGACCTCGCAGATCCGTCTTTGATGGCCAAAGTCAATGTTTACTGACGCGGTGAACCTCATCGGCGCTGGCGGCCAAGCGGCCGTGGTGCTGGACGCCCTGCTTGCCAGCGGCGCGGCACTTGAGAGCATCGCCGTCTGGACGCAGGACGCAAGGGCGGTCGGGGGCAATGTTTTGGGCGTGCCCGTCCGGCACCTTGCCCATCTCGATCAATTGGCGGGCCGGGACTTTCACATTTGCATTGGCGACAATGCGACCCGCCAGCACCTGCATCTGGCGCTTGTCGCAGTCGGCGGCAAGCCGGCCACCGTCATGCATCCTGCGGCTATCGTATCGACCCATGCTAGGCTCGGCAGAGGAAGTTTCGTCGCGGCCCGCGCCATCTTGGCCCCGCGCAGCAGCGTGGGCGATGGGGCTATCATCAATCACGGCGCAGTAGTTGATCACGATTGCCAAATGGCCGACTTCGTCCATGTCGCGCCTTGCGCTACCCTGGGTGGTGGCGCTCAAGTAGGAGATCTGGTCCTTATCGGCGCAGGCGCCAATGTCTTGCCGTCCTGCCTCATTGGCGCTGGCGCAATTGTCGGTGCTGGAGCCGTCGTTGTATGCGATATTCCGGAGCGGTCGGTTTTTGTAGGTATACCGGCTACTCCCCAACAATCGAGGAGGTCATAGTGTCCGTTGCACCTATCAGGGTCGACAGGAGTGCAACCGTTCGCGAGGCTCTCGCTAGGCTGGACGCAACTGGTCGAGGCATCCTGCTGCTTTTGGCAGAAGACGGAACATTTCTGCGCACCGTGACCGATGGCGACCTGCGACGGCTACTGCTGGGCAGCGTGCCTCTGGAAGGACAGTTGACCGCCCTGCCGGAGGCAAAGTCCGTGACCATTGCCGCCGGATATACGCGCCGCGAAGCGCTGGAACTGATGCAGCAGCGCGGTATCAATCATCTGCCGGTGGTCGACGCTGACAACAGGGTTGTGGACCTCATCGAACGCTCGCATATCGATCAACAGATCCTGCTGTCGACCCCACATATGGGCGACACCGAACTCGATTTCGTTGCGCAGGCGTTCCAGACGAACTGGATTGCCCCGCTTGGCCCCAATGTCGATGCTTTCGAGCGCGAACTGGCCGACAAGGTCGGCGCCGGCCATGCCGTGGCGCTGAGTTCGGGAACGGCCGCCATTCATCTCTCGTTGGTCATGCTAGGCGTAGGGCCGGGAGACGTAGTGTTTTGCTCGACACTGACCTTTGCCGCCAGTGCCAATCCAATCGTATATCAGGGTGCAGAGCCCGTTTTCATCGACTCCGAGCCAGAAAGTTGGAACATGTCGCCCGCGGCGTTGGAACAGGCACTGGATGCTGCGAAGGCCGCCGGACGCCTGCCCAAGGCTGTGCTCGTGGTATGCCTTTATGGCCAGAGCGCCAATATGGATCCGATTGTCGAACTGTGTGAGCGCTACGGCGTACCCCTAATCGAGGATGCTGCCGAGTCACTGGGCGCCCGCTATAAAGGCAAGGCCTCCGGAACGTTTGGGATGATGGGCATATATTCGTTCAACGGCAACAAGATCATCACCACCTCTGGTGGCGGCATGCTAGTAACCGAGGACGAAGATCTGGCGAAGCAGGCACGCTTCTATGCGACTCAGGCCCGCGATCCTGCGCCGCATTACCAGCATTCCAAAATCGGATACAATTACCGCATGAGCAATATTCTGGCTGGCGTCGGCCGCGGACAGTTGCGCGTACTCGACCAGCGCGTCGAGGCGCGTCGGCGAGTGTTCAGCACTTATCGGGCGATGCTGGCTGACGTGCCGTGGCTGCAATGGATGCCGGAGCCCAACTGGAGCTATTCCACTCACTGGTTGTCTGCCGCCACCCTAGGGCCGGACAGCCCGGTCACTGCCACCAGTCTGATCGCGCGCCTCTCAGCTGAATTCATTGAGGCACGGCCGCTCTGGAAACCTATGCATCTGCAGCCGATCTTTGCCGAAAGTCAGTATTTCCGACACAGTGCTTTATCCGTGGCAGATGACCTATTTGTTCGTGGTATTTGCTTACCTTCTGGTTCAAATATGTCTGATGGCAGTATGGAACGGGTGGTGGCTACCATACGAAGCGTGGGCTGATATAAGGACTCTAGGATTGTATCTGCTCGTTGCCTCATCACAGTGATAGTGGTATCGCGATTTATGCTGCCGGACCTACAGATCTAGTCGCGCTGCGCAGACAGCATATGCAGAGGACACGACGGCCATGCGACTTCTGAGCCTGCTAGCTCGTTTTTGGATTTTTCTAGCGTTTCCCATAGGTGCCGCCGCGTTGGCACTTATTTTTGTCTTGATCACGGGCGGTGGACATCGCGCCACGACCGAACTCGCAGTTGATCCACGCTCCGAGGGATTAACTTCGATGTTGCTGCCGAATTTACCCAATACCAGCCTGGTGGAAACCGAAGAAGGCGTCCGCATTGCAGCTCGCGGGTCATCGCCGAAAGATGCGGCAGAAAAAGTGAGGCATATGGCGAATCTTCTGATCAACAGCGTCTCATACTTAGACATTGCTATTGATCCGGAACTGGATGACCTGAATGCAGGCAATTTTAGCGCAGAGGTTAATCGTGAGCGGCTAGAACAGTTTAATATAGCAAACGTAACCCTGCAGAGCTACGCTGATGCGCTTCAATTGAGCGATGCGAGCACTTGGCAGGGGAGTCCCGGTGAAGACTTGGCATTGCGGGCATCTGCTCTTGTTGACGTGCTTCGTCTGATGCAAAGTAACCGCGACAAGGCCTTACTTATTGACCGTCGTTTACGTGACCCTATTCCTGCCCAGCCGATTTCTGTTGAAATTGTGGCGATCCCTTTGTCTCCCCTTGCAGCCATTGTCAGTGGTTTGCTGGGAGGACTGTTTGCCGCCTTCGTCGTGTCGGCGCTGCTTGCTTTCAGCCGCAAAAATCCGACTTGGCCTGGCACCGCCGACTAGTTCGTCGGCTATCATGTCAAGCGGGATCGGCTATTAGACGCATGGCCAACCTCAATCGCCTCCTTAACATTGCCTTACGGGCTGGCACCCTGGCCGCCAAATTCGGCCTGCTTGCAGTTCTTGCCATTCTGCTGCCTCCCGAGGATGTGGGCTATTTCGGCCTGTTGACTGCCGCTATTGGCTGGACAATGTATGCCGTGGGGTGGGAATTCTACACTTTCTCGATGCGCGAGATCATCGCCCAGGGCCCAGGCAAGCTGCACAACGTCGCCCGAGATCAGTCTGTTTTATACGGACTGACCTATTTGGCGATCGCTCCCTTGGTTCTTTTAATCTTCGCTACCGGCTTGTTACCAGCCCGTTTCGGTTTCTGGTTTGCCGTCCTTGTGGTCCTAGAACATCTGGGCTTGGAAACTGGACGACTTCTGCTCGCATTATCTCGCCCGCTGTTAGCCAGCTTCATGCTGTTTTTGCGCGGAGGGGCTTGGTGTATCATCGTGGTCGCTGCACTGGCCGTCTTTCCAAATCTACGCCACTTAGATTTCGTGCTTGGATGTTGGACGGTCGGCTCCGCACTGGGCCTCCTATTTGGCACCTCAAACCTGTTGATAATGGCTCGGTCTGGCGAGATATCGCCTATCGACTGGCGGTGGATAGCCAAGGGCATAAAGGTTGCCATGCCTCTTATGCTGGCCAGTCTGGCGGTACGAGGCCTCTTCACGGCTGACCGTTTCTGGATGGAGATGATCGGCGGTGCCAGCATACTTGGCGCCTACGTACTTTTCGTAGGTGTCGCGACATCCATCCTGTCATTTGTCGATGCTGGCATCGTAGACTTTGCCTATCCGAAAATAATTCGTGCCGCGCGCTCAGGTGATAAAAACGAGTTCCGCCTGGAAATGGGACGGCTTGAAAAAAGTGTTCTCCCTGCCATAGGCCTGCTTAGTCTGGGATGCTGGTTTGGGATCAGCGTTTTCGCCGGCGCTCTTCCAAACCCCACCTATGCGAACAATCTTGCGCTGCTTCCGCCTATTGTGCTGGCCATAGCCCTTTACGGGGTCAGCACAGTACCCCATGTCGGCCTGTACGCACATGGTAGGGACAATGTGATTCTCCTTAGCCAAGTTGCAGGCTTGGCTGTATTCGTCGCTATTGTACTGCTTGGCCGTTCCTTCGTCGGCATTGCCATTGTGCCTCTGGCACTGATTGGGGCGTTTGCAACCATCTTAATCTGGAAAATTTCCGCATATATCAATCTGAAACGAATGCTGGCCAATGCGTAGACCCCCGGAGAAGATAAACATGGAAACAAAGCTCCATGTCTAATTATGCGAACCGTCGCTTCCTGGCTGAGTATTGGCTCGCGACGGACAACGAAATAGCAGCGGACATATTTTTTCTTAGACGTACGGGACAATCAGTAGGCACTATCGGCCATATTCCGCGTGTTCCTCATTGGTGGACACATCTGTCCAGCTACCCTTTACTTACACTGTATCTGTCTAGGTTTCTCCGGCTCGGTTGGAGACTTACCGCAGGAGTGCCGTTTCATATCCTAGTAGCCGCGAGACTGTTTTTGGACATGTACCGCACTCGGCAAGACATCCACGCGCTTCCAGAGGAAATCGGACTGGCCTTTTCCCAACGCGCTCAAGAACTAGTGGTAGAGCCACAAGTGCCGGCTCCTCAAGCGTGGATTGTGCCGCCTTGGGTTGAGGCTAGCCCCAAAAGGTCAGAACTCACGCATATCCCGTTGCTGACCCAAGTGACAACTGCCGACCTAATCAACGCGCTTTGGCTCGCAGTGATCGCTACATCCACACCGGGACGATCTGAACAGCGTAGGAGTTGGCTGCTTCAGACTTATACCGCCTTACCGTGGCTTCTCACCCGCATCGCTTTGTCTCGTATAAGTGCAAACTTTGTAATGGCTGAGCATTTCGATCGGTGGGCTGTATTGGCGGACGTCGTCACCCGGTCCAAACGTCGAACGGGAGCCTCGCACACACAGCTCACCCTGGTCCAACACGGCTATGTCGGAAGTTTGGGTGCAGACGACCATCGTATTCAGCTAAAATATCGGCTGAATGCGGTCAGTCGCCTCTTCACCTTCGATGAGGCTTCAGAGCAGGTGTTCCGTACAGAAATCCTATCGCCTGGTGCCGCATCTCGGGCCGCCACTTTCCGATTCAAACCCACAATAAATCTTACTCAATTGGCCGGTTCCAAAGTGTTCAGGGTTCTCTTTGTTGGGCACCCTATGTGTGCAGCACTCCAACGATCTGTGTTTAATGGTTTGGCCAAAGAGAACTTGTCTGTATTCTACAAGCCGCATCCTGTCGCCGGTATGCCGGGCATGTGCGAAGAAACCGGATGGCATCTCATCTTAGATCGAGACGTCTTTCCGGAAGTTGATCTTATTGTTTCATATCGATCAACATTGGTGGCTGAGTATGAGGGCCACGGTGTAGCAGCTATCATTCATGAGTTGTCCGATGATCTGAATGACGTCCCGTTGCTGATCAAAAGAATTGAAGCGTTCGCAGATATGCGCCACGGCAGCGGTCTGTATTAGTAGGTATCGATTTCGATCCTTGGTGCGAACCACAACATGCTGCTCGCCAAATGGGAATGGCACAGTCTAGGTAGTGCAACGGGCAGCGCCATTGGCTAGTACGGAGGCACACTTACCCCCAAATGTCCGGTACTTCGGCAACCAATCATACTGCGCCTCAAGCCCCGACGGCCTTGAAATTCTTCAGGCTGCGGCCTCTCTAGCCGTAAGCATTCGGTGACCTGACCCGCAGCACGCGCAGGCTTCAGGCGCCGGGACCACGACGCGTTCGCGCGGCAAGTGCTCTGGAAAGGCACGCCGTTGCGCCCGCTTGCGGGTAAAGGCCCGAACCGGGGTTGTCTTGGCAGCGGCCACTTCGGCGGCAAGCTCGTCTTCGGTTGCCGTGGCTTCGAGATCCTCGAGTTCGAACTCGAGCTGGTCAAGCAGCCTGGCTTTTCTTTCGGACCGCTGCCCATAGAGGCTGCGCCGCAGCTTTTCGATCTCAAGTTTGAGACGGGCGATCTCGGCCTCGCCGTCAGTCTTTTCTGCGCGAGCCCGAGCCACCTCAGCCTGGGCCCGCGTGGCGTTCAACTCCGCCAGATCGGCGCGCTGTTCGGCCGCGGCAAGAGCCAGGCGAAGGGCAGCAATCTCGGCGTTTTCGGCAGGTTCGACCATGTCGAGAGCCTACCAGAATGCGCCTCCAACCACGAGCTGATTTGCCCGGTTTTGCTCGGGATGAGTCACCGTGTCGCGGGCATTCATGGTCATCCCGCCGAGAGTGGCCGCCAGGTCTTTTGCGGCATGCGCCAGTCGATCCCCTCAAGCAGATAACCGAGCTGGGCGGACGAGATCGTCACCATCCCATCGGCTGGCGAGGGCCACAGAAAACGGCCGCGCTCAAGCCGCTTGGTGAATACGCATGCCCCTTGGCCATCGTGCCAGATGATGCGCACCAGATTGCCCTGGCGCCCGCGAAAGACGAACAG
Source organism: Pseudomonadota bacterium (assembly GCA_023433775.1). Lineage (GTDB taxonomy): Bacteria > Pseudomonadota > Alphaproteobacteria > Rhizobiales > Devosiaceae > Devosia. The sequence goes on from JAEYTY010000051.1 coordinate 44,000, forward strand.
ATGTCCGCCATGAGGATCGCGCTTGAGCACCTCCTGCACCACCAATGCCAGCGAGTTGAACCCCTTGCGCATGTCGGTGTGGCCCGCCGCCAGCCACACCTGCGTCCCGCTTGGAACCGGGATCATCGGTCCACCACATCAAGCAGGTGCCCCAATGCAACCGGAGCGATATCTGACCGCACGATCATTCGACGCCCATTGCGCAGTACGATCTCGACCAGGCTGGCTGAGCCGTTCTCCGGTGGCTCTGGTGGAGCGCCGCCATCGCCGGCATGTGCCTCAACCCCATCAATCTGCACCGGATAGAACGAGGGTGCCTCGAGGCCCAGCCGACCCTCGCGATAGGCTTTGCGCCAGGCAAAAAGCAGCGGCACCGCGATCTGGTGTCGGCGCGCCGTCGCCGAGGCCATCCGCGGCGCTGACAGGCTTTCCTCCACGATCCGGACCTTCTCCGCCTCACTGAAGCGCCGCCGCCGCCCCGTGTCCACAATCTCCAGCCGCTCGACACGGCTTCTGTCTGTAAGGATATCCATAGCGACAGTCAGCTATCAGACTGACCGATCAAGCCAAGGCGGCCCTCAACGGAGGCTTACAGCCCAACGCGCCCGCGACAGTTTCGGGAGCAGTCGACAGGCTGCTCCCGCATTTGCACTGCGCCAGGTTTCCAAGACGGAGGGTCGCTGTACCGACGCATAGTTTCGGAGCAACGGACACCCAGACCCTGGAACCTCAATGACCATCAACTATAGCTCCTGCAGGTCGACGGCAGCATCAAGACCCCATCCGGCGGCTCCTCCCAAGCCGCGTCGACCGCCTCCGATGTCATCACCCGCTGCGCCATAAGACATTGTGCCAGACCAAGGATAGCGTGACGATCACGACGAACGACGCCCACAGCCACCCGCATCAAGTCCTGTAGGATACGATTGGTGCGAGCGTGCAGATCGTGGTCCTGATGCCTTTTCGGCGCAATGTCGCCATAAAGACCATAGGTCGCAATCCCATCCGAGATAAGGCGTCCGGCCCTGTCGAGGTCATTTTCCGCCCCGGTATGCCCACCCTTGCCTAGGACCGTGTCTGCGGCCCGCCCGCCAAGCAGGATCAGGGCCATGATCTCAAGCTCGAAGCGGTTGGGAAAGCTGGAAAGCGTTTCAGTCAGCGTATGGCCGCCGGAGCGTCCCTTTTCGAGAATGGACACGCCAAGAACCTTCACTCCGAAATGGCGCGCAAGGGCAACGTGACCCGCTTCATGGATGGCGACCGCCATGGTTTCGATATCACTCCGGCCACTGTCAGGTGCCACGGTATTGATCAGATCGACCGGCTCGATCGCGCGACCGGCAGCACGGGCAATCGTCCGCACCGTACGGCACCAGCCGGCGATCTGGGCCGGTGTTGCGCCGCTCGCTAGCCGTGCCGCCAAGGCCAAAGTACCTGAGTCAAGGTCAGTCCCCAGGTAGTGTTCAAAGACATTCTGGATTTCAATTAGTGTAGACGGCGGCAAGACGCTGACCCTCTGTTCCAGTCGCCCGGCGCGAACGAGAGCGCTGTCAAGGCGATCATGGTAGTTGGTGGCGCCGATAAGAATCACCGGGCGGTTCGCCTGCCGCACACGATCGATCTGCAGCAAGATTTGCGTGATCACCGGTGTCCACCAGTCCCGGTCTTTTGCATTAAGTGTTGCGCGGTCAGGCAGCGCATCCAATTCGTCGATCAGCCCGATGGTCTCTGGGGTAGCGAGAACACTATCGATGAAGGATGTTGCGGCCCGCACCACGCCACCGAGATGGCCGTCCGACGTGGCGAACCAGTCCCCGACGGAGGTCGAGACAAAGCTCCATCCGGCGGAGCGGGCGAGGGCAGAGGCCAGCAATGTCTTCCCGGTCCCGGGCGGTCCTTCGAGCACCGGGTAACTCAATTCACTTGGGTTCAGGGCGCCAGAACTCACCTCAGCCAGCTGAAAGAGCATATCCTCGCTCCAGAGACGTACATAATGGCCAAGCGGCAGCTCTTCGAGGCGTGGGCCCGGCGTGACCTTGTTCCGATCAACGGAAGCCGCCGCCCTGCGCAAGCGACGGACGCAGTCGCTGGCATTGCTTCCGTCCCGCAAGGCGAGTTCGAGATCGTCGAAATCCAGACCGGCAATATCGGACGCCTTGAGAGATGGAGGCAGGGTACCGCTTACCTGTCCGATGGCAGCAGCGACAATGCGCTTGTCGGGTTGGAGAAGATCAAGACGCACGTCGATGGCTCCGGCCACGGACGGTGGCAACAGAGTGTCGGGATCCTGAGAAACCAGAACGACATGACTCCGCGCCGTCAGGCGGCGCTGCAACTCTTCGGTGAGGCTGTCACCACCCTTCTTGCGCTCTGTCACCGCCTTGGCGATGGCGTTGGAATGGGTTTCAGAGACAAGCCTCGCCATGGCCTTGGCCCATGAAGCGCTGGGTGTCTTGATGAGGACGACATGCGGCACGTCACGCTTGAGGGCGGCGCCGATCGCCTTAGTGTCGACCTGGTCGAGCATGGACGTCAAAAGGGCCTTGCTGGCAGTCGGGAAATTGACCGGTTCGGCTTCGAGTTCGTCGCGATAGTCGGGCAGACCGAGGTCGGAAAAAGACATGGATGATCCTTCCGGCGCATCAAAGGCGCCTGGCAAAAGGTTTGGAATGGCGGGCGACACAGAGCGCCCGCGATGATGATGTCGCTAAGGGCGGGACTAGTGCTTGCCAGCCAGCCGGCTCGGGGCGTTCAGCGGGCTCCAGATATCGGCGCGGGTCTTGCTACCCACCACGAAATGAGCCGCGCCCGTGGCACTGCCGAAAGCCAAATCCTGGGTCAGCAGATAGTCGCGACCCTTCCTGACCAGTCCCCCTGAATGCAGCAATTCGATGCGGCGCTGCCGGGCACTGGGATGGGCCGAGGGCATTACATCGCTGCGGATGGCACTGCCCGCCAAGAGGGTCCAGCTATCGTTGTCCACACGCGCCCGGGCTTGCACGCCACAGGCATCAAGACGGTACATTGCGGATTTGGAGGCAAACAGAGCCTGTTCGGTATGAGATCCAACTCGTACCTTAGCCAGGGCCCCCACCGCAGACGTCAGGCCTTCGCGGTGCAACGCATCCTTGGCCGTTTCAACCAGATCGTGCACCTGCTTGTATTCAACCTCGTCGACCTGGCCGCCGCTCGGCTCCTCATTGCGCGGCTTGAGGTCGCCCGAGGCCGTGAGCTGGCGATAAAGCAGGCGCTCCGCCACCTGGGCACCGGGCCAGCTGAGCTGGTCCGAGCGATCGACGATGGCGATGATACGGTCGGCCGGACGGGGCGCCACCAGATGCGGACCCTTGATGAGACGAGCCACAAGGTTCTTGCTGGCCCCGACATAAACTTCGGATCCCCAGAAGGCGGCATAGATTCCGGGCCGGCGCAGCAGAGGCTCGTTGCGCAGATCACCACGCTCAAGGCCAGAGACGCAGAAAATGGCCGGCGTATAGGGTGTCAAAACGCTGATCTCGCGCCTGCGGGACCGGGTTGATGCATCGCCAGTACCGCGATCGGCGCCAGTGCTGTCACCGTCGGCAGGCTGCGGCGCACCATCGGGTGTCTCGCCGCTATGGTCCCCCTCGAGGCACAGCGCGCGGCTGAGCCGGGAGCTGGCGTCAACAATGCCGCTTTCGATGCGGAGAATACCCGCCGCGACCATGGCAAGGGCTGCGCCCGCAGGCTTGGGATGACCGGCAAGGGCCGCCACAATATCTTCAAGCGGGGCCGAACCGGTTTCGTCCACCGTGGCAAGGATGGTCATCTGGACGTCGGGATCGATATAGTCGTGACAGACCAGACCATCGACCAGGGCGGCGTCGGTCAAGTTGGTGGAGGCCAGCAAGGCGCCGGCATTGGAACTTGTGTTGAAGGCGATAGGCATGGGCTTGCCGACGACGCGGCGATGCCCCAAGCTGGATTCAGCCATGGGTATGCTCCTGTGTACGCAGTGAGCTTCCTTGGTCAGGTCGGCAGGCGTGTTGACGCACGCTTGTCGGCCGCACTGATCGCGGAAGACGATCTGGTTCAGACCGTGATCCAAGCTAGCCCTAGTAAGACCCATTCCGTCAATTCAGTTCGGTGAATGTCGGTTAACCGATTTTGTCACCGCCCCGAGAGTCCAGGTTTTCTAGCGCTTTTGGGCGTACGAGTACTCTCCTGTCGCCTCCACCTCATCCCCTTTCCTGGCGTCGATTCCTGGTCGGCATGCAGGATCCAAACTGTCGGAGGCCGTCTTCATCGAATCCTCAACGCGGGCTTTGTTGAGGAGGCTCTATGGCGAAAGCCAAATGTTATGCTCACCGGAATGGACCTGCGATCAGCCACGAGGAATACAGCATCGGGATTTTCCATAGGCTTCCTTGCTAGCCGGGCGGTTACAGTCGCTGCACTGTAACATAGCCAGCGAGCCAAAATGTCCGTCAGCGAGATCTATCCCGAATGTCTGCGCCGGCCTGATGCCGGTGGCCATGTTCAAAGCCGTATTCCCAAGACCGAGAAGGACTATCGAATCCGTTTTGAGGGGATGATCCGCACGCTGTGCAAACGCAATCGTTGGATGGCCGCCGACGCCTATGACCTAGCGATCGCCATTGGAGAGAAGGCGGGCCAGTATACCGGCAACACCCTCAAGCAATACCACGCGGCGATCCGCCAGAATTTGCGGGATCGTTGGATCGACGGCAGCGCCACCCTTGAGGAAGTCGACCATATCGACGGCCTGCTGCGGACGCATCGACCCGCTCCCGCCAGACGCAAAGTCAAAGAGGCAAAGACCTCCGCGCGCCGGGCCAAGTCCGTGCGACCCGAACAGATTTCCGCCATGACTGCTGCCCTACTGTCCGATGCCACGCCGATCCGCCAGATAGCGGCGGCAATGCTGGATTACGGAGTGGAACTGGCGACGCGCCCAGGGGAGTTCTTGACGCTGGGGCAGGATCCAAACGGAAGGTTTTGGGTGCGCTCGGCCAAGCACTCCGTGGAGAACAGAAGGGCGCTCCTGCCGGCCCGCACCGTGCCCACCGATACTTATGAAGCATGGGAGATTGCGGAACTGCAGACCGTCATGCAGCTCATTGCCGAGGAGCGGGCCCAGGGCGCGACATTCAGCAAGCTTCTCCGCCGTTGCCAACACGCGATCCGCCAGGCCAGGGCGAGCGTGGGCGGACGCTCCCGCCGCCTTACGGCTTACTCCGTTCGACATCAGGCCAGAGCGAACTATGTTGCCATGGGCCTGCCGGTCGAAGAAGTCGCCGTGATCATGGGGCACGCCAGTGCTGGAACGGCACAAAGTCATTACGCGCCGGGCCGGCATGCATGGCGGGGGATGAGTGAACACCTGCGACCCAAGGTGGATCCAGCTCTGGTCACTCTGGTCCGTCCGGCCCATCCATCGCGGGGCTGGAATCTGGATATGATAGACCCTGGCCGCCTGCGTCCCTGAACGCTACGTCAAAGCTATGCGCAGCGGGCTAGCATGGGTGAGGATGATCGTGCCCCTCGGCGTGGTGTAACTGAGGCAGGGCCTCCACGCATATCCGGCTTGGCCGGGTTGGTCAGCGTGCTGGGACTGCCGGCAGGCTGACGAGGGGATCATCGCTCAATGGGGCGACG
>JAEYTY010000021.1 GCA_023433775.1 Pseudomonadota bacterium
AGCACCAGCCGCGCGCCTGCATTGGCCACCTCGATGCGATTGCCCGCGGGCTCATAGACATAGAGAAAGAACGTGCCCTGGATGGCGTGTTTGTGCGGCCCCGCCTCGATATGCACGCCGTTCTCAAGAAAAATGTCGGCCGCCCGCAGCACGTCTTCACGCTGGTCCACCGCATAGGTCAAATGATGGAAGCGCCCGCGATGGCCGGTGTGATCTTCGGCATAGGCTATGTCATAGGACTTGTTGTTGACCGTAAACCAGCAGCCGCCCAGCCGGCCATTGTCGAGCTGGATAAGCTCGGTCACGCGGCTGCCCAGTGCCTCGACCATCCATTTGCGAATGGCGGAAACATCGCTCGCCAGCAGATTGACGTGATCAATACGGCGAACACACACGCCCTGCCCATGATAGCGCCCGGCAATGTTCTTGAGCGCAGGCCTGTTATCCACCTCGGGCACATAACGCCGCGTCTCATAGTAGAGCTCGAATATGTGCCCATCCGGATCGGTAAAACGATAGGCCCGCCCGTGACCCTCATCGCCATCCACCCAGCCGAGCCCACATCCCATCGCCTCGATAACCTTGACGCGCCGCTCCAGCGCTTCGGGCGAGGCCGCCCGATAAGCCACATGGCCGACGCCGGTCGTGTCGGCCCGCGTCAGTTTGAGGCTATAAAATTCATAATCGTCAAACCCCCGCAGATAAGCGACGTCACTGGTGCCGTGGCTCAGCGACAGGCCATAGACCCGCGTGAAAAAATCGAGGCTTTCCTCGAACCGGTCTGTCAGCAGTTCGATATGGGCGAGGTGGGCGACGTCGTGGCAAATCTCGGGCATGGCATATCTCTCAGCTATTCGCTGCAATGATCCGTTGCGCGGGAAACCCATCGGCAATCGCCGTAATCTCGATAGCCTCCACCACGCCTGCCAGATTGAACGGGTCCTGCCGCGCAAAGTCCATGGCATCGGCATGGCTTGCCGCTTCCAGAATGCCGAAATTGCCGCTGCGTGATCCGTCTTCGGCAGTCAGGGCACTGCCGATCAGCACGCGCACCAGGCCATTGCCGCCAGAAGCGACATGCTCCCGATGCGCAGGACGCGTCGCGTCGCGCAGTGCATCGACACCGTGCTTGTGACGGCAATGCATGAGAAAATGCATCGCTCAGCCCTTGCTGTTTTCAAGCAGCAGCATTCCCGCGCCGGTCATCGAGGCCGGTGCAAAATAATGGCTGTGCCGCGTATCGACCTTCTCGTTCATCGCCGCGCGCATCACCAGCCACATGATCAGCTCAGCGCCTTCCGAGCCAAACATCTCGACATAGTCTTCACGCGACATGTCCCGGTATTTCGCGGGGTCAGCAGCAATGCCTTCAAGCCATTTCCGGTCGGCATCCTGATTGATGTAGCCGGCGCGCGAGCCCTGCAACTGGTGTGACAGTCCGCCCGTACCCAGAACCACGATCTTTTCGTCGGTCGGCCAGGTATCGATGGCCTCGCGCACAACCTTGCCCAATTCCCACATGCGCTGCGGCGTCGGGATGGGATACTGGATCGTGTTGACGAAAATCGGCACCACCTTCACCGGCCAGGCCTCAGGTCGCCCAAACATCAGCTCCATAGGCACCTGCATTCCGTGGTCGACTTCGATCTCGCGACACACCAGCGGGTCGAAATGCCGGCTCAGCAGCAGGTCGATGAAGTGCCAGGAGAAATCCACGGCACCCTTGAACGGCGGAATGGCGCGTGCGCCCCAACCCTCATCGATGGGATTGTAGGTGTCGGCACAGCCGACAGCAAAGGTCGGCACGCGATCAAGGAAAAAGGAATTGCCGTGATCATTGAAGATCACAATCGCAATGTCGGGCTTCTGCTCTGCCATCCATTGCTGGGCAGGAATGTAGCCGTCAAAAAATGGCTTCCAGTCCGCCGTGTCACGCAGGCCCTTGTCGAGCGCCACGCCGATGGAGGGAACATGCGAGGTTCCAACGCCGCCAATAAGCTTAGCCATTGATCTTTTTCCCCAGTCTCTGCGTCAAGAACGCGGTGTGCTCCATGCCCGCCTGGTCGGCCCCGATCTGGGTGATCGGGGTGGGGTCGATGGCCGAGATCTTGAGGATGAAAAACAGATTGCCGCCGAGCCGCACCATTTCCTGCCAGTCGCGCGTGCGAACTGCAGTTTTCTCTTCTGCGGTCAGGCGGAAGCGGTCGAGATAGGCCTCTTCGTCCTGTCGGAAGGCGTCACGATTGGCCGGGTCCATCAGGCCCATGGCCATCTTGTTGATATTGTAGCCGGTCAGCGAATGGGGCCGGTCGAGAAGAGGCGTTGCGGGCAACGGCTTGGACGGATCGCTCATGCTGTCTCCTTGACGGTTTCGAGCCACTCCCGCAGCGCCGCAGCAGCTGCTGCGGGTTGCTCGATCGGTGCGAAATGACCCGCATTCTCGATGATCACGAGCCGCGCATTGGGCAGGGCTTCGGCAATCTGCTGATGCTGGGCCGGCGGGCTCCAGCCATCCTGGCGGCCGACAGCCACCAGAACCGGACAATGAATGTCCGCCATATACAGCATGGCGTCGGGCCGGCCGAGCAGCGCGCGCAACTGGCGTTCATGAATTTCGGGCGTCATTGCCCCCGCCATGCGGCGCAGCGCTGTCATCAGGGTCACGTCCGAGTGGCGCGACGCATCAACCATGGGTGGCAGCCACTCATCGAGCAGCGACTCCATGCCGCGATTATTCGCGAGGTCGATGAAATGCTGGCGCTTGGCCTCCTCCCCCTCTTTTCGTGGATGATGGCCGGTATTGAACAGCGCCAGGCCACCAATGCGCTCTGGCGCCATGCGCGCCATTTCGAGCGCCACGCGTCCACCCATCGAATGGCCTGCGACCAGCAGGCGTCCCGGGTGGACAGCCAACACACTCTCGGCCATCGCATTTATCGACACGGCCTGTGTCACATCGGCGAAGGCAACCGGATATGGGTCCAGCATATCCGCAGCCGGCCGCCACACGGTGTCATCCGAAATGAGACCGGGGACGAACACAAGTGTTGGCTGTCCACCGCTCATGTCAGGCGCCGTCCGCCATGGAAATCCACGGCTCGGCCGGAGCCTTGCGCTCACCGATCTGGTGGAATTCGATGATCGCGCCATCAGGATCGCGTACCATGGCCCGGAACCCGTCACGCGGCGGCATCTTGAGCGTCAGGCCCTTGTCGAGCAGCATCTGGCAGGTCGCATAAACGTCCCGCACGCGGTAGCAGACATGGCTGACGCCGGTCCCACCCTTGACGCCCTTGCGCTCAACCAGCGCAACGGTGGGGGTAAAGCGGTCCGACTTGGCCATTTCCATATCGTTTGGCGCGGCCATGAAGGTGGCGCTCATCGTCGGCTGGTCCATGCGGCGCACGAGGTCCAGACCAAGCGTGGACCAGAACTTTTCCGATTGGTCGACGCTGTCCGTGAAGATGGTGGTGTGAAGGTAATACATCGCTACTCTCTTGCTTTGGCTTCGGCGCAGGTCAGACGTTCCAGGTGCCCTGATCGGGCATGGACAACCACGGCTCCGCCGGCTCGAGCGCGGGACGGCGCTGGATCAGCTCGATCGAAGTACCTTCCGGCGTATTGACGAATGCCTTGAAGCCATCGCGCGGCGGACGCTGCACGGTAAAGCCAGCCTGCATCAGCCGTTCGCAGGTCTCGTAGATATTGTCGACGCGATAGCCCAGGTGACCGAAAGGCTTCGCGAAAAACGCGTCGTCCTCGTCGTCCCAGCTCTTCAGCAGTTCAAGGTTCGGACCGAAGCGCGCGGTGAACTGCGCAGTCTCGAGATCTTCGTCGGCGGCCAGGAACACAACTGTGCACCGCTCCGCCTCGACTTCCATGCGCTTTGTCTCAGTCAGGCCCAGAACATTGACATAAAAATCCAGGGCCTTTTCCAGGTCCCGCACCTTGATCATGGTGTGCATATATTCCATCGGCGCCCTCCTCCATATGCAGGCTCATAGACCCGCTTTCACTGTTACCCAGCACTTTAAGCGGGCGCTTCCGGCTGCCGCAAGCATTATTTCTGTAAAAAAACAAAATAAGATTGCGTCGTGACGCCATTCGGGCTCTTATCTCAGCATAACATGGGTTTTTGCGATATTCGACGCGCCAGCCCACCAAAATTTATGATGATCGTTGAACAATATGGAGGGCAACGAAAATGGCACCAGAACCACTCGGCTGGGGCGTCGTCGGCACGGGCAACATTTCGACCACTGTTGTTGAGCAACTGGCTGCAGTCACCGGTGAACGCCCAGTCGCCGTGAGTTCGCGGACTGCGGAAAAGGCGGCGCAGTTCGCCGAGAAGCACGGCATCGCCGCCAGCTATGATTCCGTTGCAGGGCTACTGGCCGACCCTGCGGTTGAAGCCGTCTATATCGCCCTGCCCCACAGCGCTCACCTTGACGCCATTCTACAGGCCCTAGATGCCGGCAAGCACGTCCTCTGCGAAAAGCCCATGGGCATGAGCGCGGGCGAAATCGAGCGCATTGAGCAGCATCCCCAGGCGAAGAACCTCACCATCGGCGAAGGCTTCATGCTACGCCATCAGCCACAATGGCGCTGGGTCGAAGAGGCGATCCGCTCCGGCGGGCTTGGTCGCGTCCGGGCCGTTCACGCCTTCAGCGCCCTCACCATTCCGCGCAGCCCGCCTGATCCAACCCGCGGCGCCCTGCCCGGCGACGGCAGTCTACTCCTCGATATTGGCTGCTATTCCGTCCACCAGATGCGCACCATTTTTGGCGCCGAACCAACCGAAGTAAGCGCCAGCATCGAATTCGACGATGCCGGCGTCGACAACATGGTTTCGGCCACTCTGCGCTTCCCCGAGGGCACGGGCCATCTCACCATTGCCACCACGCTCAAGCGCGGCCGACGGGTGCATATCCTGGGCACGCAGGGCAGCATCGAAATGCTCAATCCGGTTCACTCACCTGCGGGCACGGCGCGTGTGCTGGCGGTGCTCGCGGGCGACGATGGCGACCCTAAGGAAATGCAGTTTCCCATCGATCAGCAATATGGCCTGCAACTGCAAGAATTCGCGTCGGCGGTTCGCCAGGGGCGCCAGCCCATGGTCTCGCTCACCAATGCCCTGGGCAACGCCCGCGTCATCGATGCGATCCGAACCTCCGCTGTCAATGGCGGCGCCTGGACCAGCCTCTGAAAAAGTGAAGGACGCCTGAGCGTCCTTCACCACATTCCACAATGCCTTTGGACTTAGTCCGGGAAGGGATAATCCATATAGGCAAAGTGGATATTGTCAGGCGCCCAGGAATTGACGTTGAACGTTCCCTGTCCGCCAAATGTGCGCACCACGACTTTGCTCTCGCCGCCATCGGCAGGCATCACGCGCAATTCGATGTCGAGATCGGCCGGGTGGGTAATCACGCCCTTTTCGTAGCTGATATAGGACATCCATTTGCCGTCCGGCGAGAAATGGGGGAACCAGTTCACGCGGTCGTCAAAAGTGATGCGCTCAATATTGGAGCCATCCGGGCGCATCCTGAAAATCTGTGCATGGCCGGGGCGTTCCGCCTCGATCTCCGAGTTGAAATAGACCCATTCGCCATCCCGGCTATACTCCGGTCCATCAGACTTTTCCGGGCGGGCAATGAGATAGGTGTCAGCACCACCGGCAACCGGAATCGTCGCGATGCTCAGCTTGCCGCGCACCACTTCGCCCACGCGTTCGACGGCGGTGTAAACCAGCGTCGAATTGTCCGGCGAAACGCCATGAAGCCAATAGGAATAGCCGCGCTCTTCAGGATAATCGTTGGAAATCTGGCGCGGCGTCCCACCGGCAAAGGGAATGCGGTAAAGCTTGCCGGCGGCAGAGAAGTAAATCTCCGAATTGTCCGGCGACAGCACATGGTCATTGTTGCAGGTCTGGACATCGCCCGTTGGGATTTCAATCAGCCCCGTGGACCCGTCAGCGGCCAGCCGGTGCAGTTTGCCCCCCCCATTGATGATCAGCCACTTGCCGTCATTGGTCCAGTTCGGCGCCTCGTAAAGCGTCGGCAGTTCAATGACAGTCCGTATCTCGCCACTGTCCTTGTTGACCACGCAGACCCGCGAAATCTGACCCGGCTGCAGGTCCTTGCGACCGGGCCAGCGGCCATATTCTCTCTGTGCCTTGTCCATCACAGCCGCTTCCCGCTTGTTGCGTCAAAGAGCGACGCATTATGCGCAGCAATGCCGATACGGATCTGGCTGTTTTCAGTCAGGCGCATTTCGGTTGGCACACGCAGGCCAAGCGTTTCCCCGTCAGGCAGTTTGCACCAGGCAAGCGTATCGGAGCCCATAGGCTCGAGCATATCGACGACGAAATCGGCGCTGAAATCCTGCGCCCGCGCAGCATCGCCAAAGACGAGATGCTCGGGGCGAACGCCCAGGGTTGCCTTGCCTGGTGTTGCCGGGCCGTCGAACTGGTAGCGATCGAGCGGCAGCACATGATTGGCCCAGCGGAACACCGGCCTGCCGCCTGACTCTCCGAGCTCGCCTTCAATGAAATTCATGGCGGGCGAACCGATAAAGGCCGCAACATAGCGGGTCGACGGACGCTCGTAGATTTCCGTCGGGCTACCGAGCTGCTCGATACGGCCCTTGTTCATCACCGCAATGCGGTCGGCCAGCGTCAGCGCCTCAACCTGGTCATGCGTCACATAGATGGACGTAGCGCCAAGCGCGCGGTGCAGGCGCTTGATTTCGCGGCGCAATTCCACGCGCAGCTGTGCATCGAGGTTGGACAGCGGCTCGTCGAACAGGAACACCTGAGCGTCACGCACCAGCACACGGCCAATGGCGACACGCTGGCGCTGTCCACCCGAAAGCTCGGCCGGGCGCCTGTCCAGCATGGAGCCAAGCTGCAGCGTCTCGGCAGCGCGCTTCACGCGTGCCTCGATCTCTTCCTTGGGAAAGCCAGCAACGCGCAGACCGAACGATAGGTTCTCGCGAACGCTCATCTTGGGGTAGAGCGCGTAGGACTGGAACACCATGGCGATGCCGCGATCCTTGGGCTCGGCCCAGGTGACGTTTTTGTCCCCGATCCAGATCTGGCCGCCGGTCACATCCTGCAGGCCCGCCATCGCATTGAGCAGGGTTGACTTGCCGCAACCAGATGGTCCGAGCAGCACAAGGAACTGGCCGGGTGTAACGGTGATGTTGAGTTTTTCAAGGGCGGAAAAGGCCCCGTAATTTACAGTGACGTCGCGTGCTTCAACTTGCGTCATGTCGCTATCCCTTGACTGCGCCGGCGGTGATGCCGCGGACGAACCACCGGCCCGAAACGATGTAGACCAGCAGCGGAACGAGTGCGGTCAGCATGGTGGCCGCCATTTCCACGTTGAACTGCCGCTCGCCAGTCTGCGAACCGATGATGTTATTGAGCTGGACTGTCATGGGGGCATTGTCGCGCCCGCCGAATGTCAGCCCGAGAATATAGTCATTCCAGGCGCCGGTGGCCTGCCAGATCACCACCACGATGGTGATAGGGGCAGACATCGGCAGGATGACCGACCAGAAAATGCGCCAGAACCCTGCCCCGTCAATGCGTGCCGCCTTGAAGATTTCGATGGGCAGCCCGGCATAGAAGTTGCGGTACATAAGCGTGACCACGGGCAGGCCGAAGATCACATGCATGGCGATAATGCCCGGCAAGGTGCCGAAGATGCCAAGCGCCGCCCACAGCCGGACCAGCGGATAAAGCACCATCTGCAGCGGAATGAACGCGCCGAACATCAGGATGGCGAAGATCAGGTTGGCGCCCTTGAAGCGCCAGAACGATAGGACATAGCCGTTGAGTGCGCCGAACAAGATCGACAGCACCACGACGGGCACCACGATCTTGACCGAGTTGAAGAACCCGACCTGAACGCCGTTACAGTTAAGACCCGTACAGGCCTCGCTCCAGGCCTTGCCCCAGGCGTCCAGTGTCGGCGCCATGGCCGGCATGAGCACATTGGTGGCACGAACCTCGTCCATCGGCTTCAGCGAAGTCGAAACCATGACGTAGATCGGGAGCAGGAAGAACAGTGCGGCGACGATCAGAAAGGCATAAATGCCCAAACGGTCCCAGGTGAGGCGGCGGGGTTTTGGCCCGGAATGCGCGTCGGTGGAATTGACGCTGGCAATGCTGGCATCAGTCATTTTTTCAGCCCCTCTGGAGTGCTGATGCACGGCGGCTGCGCCAGTTCTGGAAGTACCAGATAGGTGCGCCGATCGCGACAACGGTAAGGATCAGGATGGTTGCGCCCGCGCTGGCAAGGCCGGCATTCTGGCGTTCAAACAGATAGTCCATGACGAACTTGGCCGGGACTTCCGTGGCGCTGCCGGGCCCGCCATTGGTCATGGCGACAACCAGGTCATAATTACGCACAACGCCGAAGGACAGCAGCAGGATGCAGGTGGCCAGCGACGGTCCGAGCATGGGAATGACGACCGAAACATAGGTCCGCCACTTGGGGATACCCTCGACACGGGTGGCCTTCCACACGTCCTGGTCTACGCCACGCAGGCCGGCCAGCACGATGGCCATCACCAGGCCGGCGCCGTGCCACACAGCTGCGGCGACGATGGTGTAGATGGCAAGGTTCCGGTCGATCAGCAGCCTGAACGTAAAGTCGGTCCAGCCCAGATCCTGCACGAACTTCTGCAGGCCAAGCTGAGGGTTGAGGAACCACTGCCAGGCAAAACCCGTCACGATATAGGAGAGCGCATAGGGATAGAGGAAAATGGTGCGGAACAAGGTTTCGGCGCGCACCTGCTGGTCGATGAAAATCGCCAGCAAATAGCCGATGATCAGGCATCCGCCGACAAATCCGACACCAAAAATCAGCATGTTGCGCATGGAGGTGATCCAGCGCGAACTGCGGAACAGCGTCTCGTACTGTTCAAACCCGATAAAAGTGAAATCAGGGAAGGACTTCGACGCTGTAAATGAAAGGGCTACCGTCCAGAGGATGCAGCCCACAAAGACCGTGAGAGTAACGAGAATGGTGGGCGACAGCGCAATTTTTGCGGCAATGGTGCGCACTTGGACTTCTCCAGTAAAACGTCCGCCGGGCATCCGCGCTGAGGCTGGCCCTGGCTACAGGTGGGGGCGCCGGTGACCGGCACCCCCAAGTCTGAAATCACTCAGCCTGAAGAGCGAAGACCAAGCCTTCGATAACTTCATCAACGGACATGTCCGGATTGCTCCAGAACTCGTTGACGATGTCGCGATATTCGCCGTCCATCTGCTGGGTGATCAGCGAGCGCGGGTTGGCCAGCATATTGCCTTCGGTGTTGAGGGCATCATAGCCGATCTTCGAGCACAGGTCGGCAGTGCCCGGCAATTCCGCATCATAGCGAACCGGCAAGGCGCCGCGCGGAGCGACATAGGCGGTCTGGATGGCCGGATCGACCACGATTTCTGCGAACTTGCGCTGATCTTCGGTGGCAGCGTCGGTACCGGGCTGCTTTGGGAAGACCATCACGTCGCCATGGAGCTGAACGTAATCGCGTTCGCCGGGGATGTAGCAACCGAAATCGGTGCCGGCCACGAGGCCTGCAGCCTGATACTCGCCATCTGCCCAGGAGCCAATGATCTGCACGCCGGCTTCGCCGCTCGAAACCATGTTTGCAGCCAGGTTCCACGCACGGCCGATATTGCCTTCATCGGTATATTCGCGCAGGCGGCCAAGCGTTTCGAAGACCGAACGCATGGTTTCGCCGCGGATTGCTTCAGCGCTACGCTGGTTCCAAACCTGGTCCCAAAGTTCCGGGCCACCGGCCTCAAGCAGGATGGCTTCGAAGGGAAAGCGGATGTGGAAAGCGTCACCACTGAAAGCGAGCGGCACAACGCCGTCTGCCTTGAGCGCATCAAGCGCAGCGAAGAAGTCTTCGCCGAAGCCGACTGGCTCTGCCAGGCCCAGCTTGTCGAACATCTTCTTGTTGTAAAAGACGAAATTGGGGACATAGAGACCCGACGGAGCCAGGTAGATCTTGCCGTCTTCGCCCGAGATAGCCTCGATGACAGCTGGCGGCATGACATCGCGCCACTTGCCTTCGGTTGCCACGTCCTCGATATCGACGAGCCAGCCCTGGGAAATGAATTCCAGGTGATCGCGGTTGGTAACGGTCGCATAGGCCTGCGACGGCTGACCAGCCTGCATACGAGTGGTGTAGAGACGACGCGAATTCGGCGGGCCGGCGACGGCGTTGTCGACCCAGGTCGCGCCGGTCTTCTCAAGCTCGTCAGCCACGACCTTGAGGGCGGCCGCTTCGGTCTCGGCGGTATAGTGGTGAATCACTTCGAATTCCGCCGCGACAACCGGCAAGGCACCGGCAAGCAGCAGAACGGCACCAGATACGCCGCCAAAAAGCACTTGTTTCATTCAATCCTCCCTTTGCGAACCGATTATCGGCCGCGCGACTTTTCATGGCCAGGCCCAGCGCATTGTGGACCCTAACTATTGTAAGTTTACCGAATTAAATAGGAACCAGTTAGCGCCTTCCGTCAAGCGGATTGTTGTAAAAATATTTGTCGCTTTGCACGGAAATATCCCGCAATCCGCCGAAAATCAGCGTTTACAAGGCGTTAGTACCTCCAGAGCTCCACTGCCCGCGCCGAACCGAATCCAGCACACATCGAAAATTTGGTGCGACACGAAAATTAAATCTGGATTTCGGCTGCGCTTGCTCTTAGCTTCGGCGCAAACATGGATGGAGGACGTCGTGACACTGAGATATTTGCATACGCTGATCCGCGTGGAAGATCTGGATGCCGCACTCGAATTTTACCAGGGCGTTCTTGGCATGGTGGAAGTGCGCCGCATGGAATTGGAAGAATTCCGGCTGACCAACGTATTTCTTGCGGCGCCTCATGATGTTGAGGCAGCAAGCTCGGCCAAGTTCGCGCCCACCATCGAGATCTGCTGGTACTGGGATCAGGACAAGCGCGACTATTTCACGGCGCCTGAAAACCGCTGGGGTCACCTCGCCTATCGCGTCGACGACCTCTACGCCTTTTGCAAGGAAATGCAGGATCGCGGCCTCACCATCAACCTGCCGCCCCGCAATGGTCTGGTCGCAATTTTTACGGCGCCCGACGGAACGCAGATCGAAGTGGTTCAGGAAGGCGGCAAGCGCCCGCCGGAAGAGCCATGGGTCTCCATGCCCAATACCGGTCTGCCGGCAGTCTAGTTCAATCCTGCCGATTTCAGGCGCTACCCAATAGGAAATACGATGAGCATCCCGCAAGAGCCGCTGCGCCTTGGAATTTTGGGCACAGGTGGCATTGTCCGCCTGGCCGTACCACAAATGCAGCAGTTCGCTGGCGTTCAGATTGCGGCTATCGCGTCCCGCAGTCAGGACAAGGCCGACGGCATTGCCAAAGATCTGGGCATCCCCCAGGCCTACAATTCCTATGAAGCGCTGCTCGCTGATCCATCAATCGACGCGGTCCATATCGCCCTGCCGATTACGCTCCACACCGAGTGGACACTCAAGGCGCTGGCGGCTGGCAAGCACGTCCTCTGCGAAAAGCCGCTGGCGCCGACTTCTGAGGAAGCGCGGCGCATCAAGGATGAAGCCGCACTGCGCAACAGGATCGTCTGGGAAGGCTTCATGGTTCGCCACCACCCCCAGTGGCGCGCCGTAAGCCAGTTTATTGCCGAAGGCCGGATCGGCAGCGTGCGTGCCGTACAGGGCATGTTGACCCGCACGCCCCCCAACGCTTTCGACCCCTCGGCGATCGCCAACCGCGCCGATCTTGCCGGCGGCGTCCTGCTTGATGGCGGATGCTATATGGTGCATCTGGCGCGCCTGGCCTTCGGCAGCGAACCCCAGCGGGTCGCCGCTGTCGAGGAAGTCGAAGCCGATCTCGGCGTGGCCACCTATTTCAGCGCCATGATGCAGTTTGCAACCGGCGTCGCGAGCTTCACCCTCTCCTCGCGCCTGCGCCGCTTCCAGCGCTTCCTCATTGTTGGCTCCGAAGGCAGCCTCGACATTCGCGTGCCGGTTATGCCGCACCCGACACGGCCCACCCAGGTGATCGCCGACTTCATCGACACCCCGCTGACCGCCGATCCGGAAGTGCTCGAATTCGGTCCTATTCCCTCCTTCCGCGCCCAGATCGAGAATTTTATCGATTCGGTCCGCAACGGCACGCCGGCGCCTTTTGATGGCCAGTCTTCGATTGCCAATGCTGTGGTGTTGGAAACATTGGACCGTTCGGCCAAGCAGAAGGGCAATTGGGTCGAAGTTCCCACGTCCAATTCGTCACATCGGGACTTGCCCATCGACGCACCGGCTTTGGTGTGAGACAAACCTCCATGGGCATGGGCCAACCATGAATACAAGCATGAGCCGACGCAAGCCGGTGGGGGACGACATAGAAGGTAAGATTAAACTAAAGCCGGCTGAGGCCGAGCCAGAGTCTGTTCGCGCTGCCAATGTCGGGCTCGTGCTTGATACCTTGCGCCGCTATGGCCCGATTTCCCGCGTCGAAATTTCCGAACGGCTCGACCTGTCGCGCTCCACCGTCACCGAGATTACGGGCCGGCTGATGCAGCTTGGCCTGATCGGCATTGCCGAAGCCAGTGCTGCCGAGCCCGGCAGCGCCACCCGCGGCCGCCCGCGCGTTGATCTCTCGCTCAATCCCAAGGCCGCCTACGCCGTGGGCGTGCGTATCGCCATCAGTCAGATCACTGTTTCGGTGACTGATTTCGTCTGCGATGTCGTCGGCTCCAGCGTGCTGCATTTCCGCTCGGCCCGCCAGGCGCCGGAGGTCGTTGCCGATGTGGTGGAAGATGCCATCCGGCGCGCCGTCATTGATTGCGGTCTTGAACTGGGCGATATCAGCGCCGTATGCGCCGGCGTCCCGGGTGTGGTGGACTCAGTCAGTGGCGTCTGCCATTGGAGCCCGGCTTTTTCCCGCACGCCGGTGCCCTTCGCCACGCTCCTCTCCGAGCGCCTCGATATTCCTGTCGTTATCGAAAACCACACCACGCCCCTAGCCACAGCCGAGCAGATGTTCGGCAGCGCGCAGGACATCGACAATTGCGCCATCGTCACCCTGGGCCATGGCGTGGGCATGGGCCTGATCCTTGGTGGTGAAGTCTATCGCGGCGCCCATGGCTTCGCGTCCGAACTCAGCCACACCAAGATAGCCGAAGGCGGCCCGCTCTGCGAATGCGGCCAGCGCGGTTGCCTTGAAGCCCATATCGGCTTCCTCGCCCTGCTCCGCAATGCCGGCGAAGCCATCACCGGCCCGATTAGCGATGACCCCCGTACCCGCCAGCACAAGGTCATGGATCTGATCGATAAGGCCAATACCGGCGACCAATCCCTCCAGGCCATTTTCCACCGCTTCGGCACCGATTTGGGCCGCGCGCTCGCCAATCTTTGCGGCATTATCGACCCGTCCCGCATCATCTTTTCCGGCCCCAATATCGAAGCCTCCGACCTCTGGCTTGAGCCGATGCAGGCCGCCCTCTTTGCCAATGCCCGCGCGCCCATGGAAGGCCGCGTGGATTTTGTCATGGCCCGACGCGACGACTCGTTCTGGGCTCGCGGCGCGGCCGCTCTGGTGCTGCACCAGCTCTATCGTTCCCCTCTGCTGCTGAAAGCGGCAAAGGCCAGCGCTGCACGCGGCTGATATGGACCTGCCAGAACAGCGCTCCGCCAGCGCCCTCCCCGATTCCGCGCCAACCATGTCGCAGCGCATTATCATCGTGTGCGCGACCATGTTTGCCGTCCTGCCTCTGGCGACCGACATTACGCTCGTCGCCCTGCCCGACATTGCCGCCGAATATCAGCGCGGCCTCGTCGGTGGCCATCAGGTCATGGCCGCCTTTGTGCTCGGCCTCGCCGTCGCCCATCTCTTCATCGGCGGGTTGGCGGATCGATATGGCCGCCGGCCCGTCGCCATTGCCGGCTTCGCTGTCTTCACCATTGCCTCGATCCTCGGCGCTCTCAGCACCAATTTTGAGATGCTGGTGTCCATGCGCTTCCTCCAGGGGCTCTCGGGCGCCACTGGCCCCGTCCTCGTCCGCTCCATCGTGCGCGACCTCTCCGAAAGAGGCGGCGGCCAGCGCCCCATGGCCTCCATCGCGGCCATTTCCGGCCTCGCGCCGCTCTTTGCGCCTGTCATCGGCGCCGTCATTGCCGGCATTTTGGGTTGGCGCGGCGTATTCGCCTTCCTCTCCATTTATGGCGCAGCCACCACGCTGGCGCTCATTCTGTTCCTCTCGGAAACACAGCCGGCCTCGGCCAAAACAACCCGGCTGCGCTTTCTCTCCGTCAATGTGCTCATGCAGCTTCTGCGTGACCGCCACTTCCTCCTTGGCTCCCTTGTCATGGCCGTCGGCTATGGTTGCCTCTTCACCTGGCTCACCGCTGCCGGCTTTATCGTCACCACGGAACTGGGCGGTACCCGCAACGATCTGGCCATGCTCTACACCATCGGCTCGCTGGGCTACATTATCGGGGCATCTGCAGCCATTCGCGTCCCCGAACGCTGGAACACGATCCGCACCGGCGCCGTCATCGGCTTTGCCGGAGCCGCGCTCTGCATCGGCATTGTCTGGGGCGCGCCAAACATCTGGTGGCTCTCGCCAATCGCGCTTTACTATAGCAGTTGGGCCATCATGCAGCCGCTGGCCATCGCCACGGCCATGCGAAACCACGCAGCCCATGCCGGCCAGGCCTCGGCCGTTGCCGGTGCCCTCCAATTATGTGGCGGCCTGGCCCTCTCCTCGCTCGCCATCGCCCTTGGCGGCGGCCTGATCGTGCTGCCACTGATCGCCACGACCCTGGCGCTGCTGCTCATCGTGCTCTGGCACCACCACAAGAGACCCGGCTTCAATCTGGTGTAGCAGCCCCGATTACCGGCGCAGGCTCCCCTGCGCCCTCGCGCCGTCCACACCCGGCAAAATATCACGCAGGTAAGGCGCGATACCCCGGCTCTGGTCCCACTGGCGCGGATAGCCCAGCGACACCTCTTCGAACCGCGTCCCGTCGCGCCAGTCCGTCCGGCGGATATGGATATGCCCGGAAACGACGACCTCGGCATTATAGCGGATATGCCAGTCTTCCGTACGCGTCGTGCCGCACCAGGGCGAAAAGCGCGGCGCCCGCGGAATATAAACGAGGTCGCTCCGCAGCGGAAAATGGTTGATCAATATGGTCTTCTGGTCCCGCGGCAGCAGCGCCAGCCGCTGCTCGGCCTCGTCGCATCGCTGTGCGCACCAGGCTTGCCGGCTCTCCCACGGCGCGGGGCTCAGAAACATCTCGTCAGCACAAACCGCCCGCTGCTCCCGCGCCCAGGGAACCACATCTTCCAGCGCCACCTCAGCAGGACGAAAACTGTAATCGTAGAGCAGGAACAGCGGCACGATTATGCGCGGTCCGCCCGGGCCATTCCAGATCTCATAGGGGTCTTCGGGTGTTACAATGCCAAAGCGTCGCGCCAATTCGACAAGCGCACGATACCTCGCCTCCCCCGCCAGCAGAGGCGACCCATCATACTCCCGGATAGCCCAGAGATCATGATTACCCGGCACCCAGAAAACCTTGGCAAAGCGGCGCGTCAGCGCCTCAAATGCGATTTCCATATGCTCTATGCGCTCGGCGACATCGCCGGCAACAATCAGCCAGTCATCGCCAAATGATGGCAGTTCGGCCAGTGCCTCGCGATTGACTGCGCTCACCAGGTGCAGATCGCTGATCGCCTTGAGCTTCATGATATTGGAAATCGAGACCTGTTCTGTGGGGCGCGCAGGGGCATGAAACACTCCCCGCCACCGGCGAGAATGTAAACCCTGCAATGCCGGGAACATCATCTCTCACGTCATGGCCACCGGCGCAATCCGGCAACCACATAGGCAACCTGTGCGCGGAAAGATGCCGCGCGCAACATCACTACTGAATAATCGTCGCCATCCCGGTATCACGAGCCCGCTCCAGATTGGCGAGCGCTGCGCTATAGGCCAGCCCCCCACTCTTTCCGCTGAACTGCGAGCCGCCAATATTGACGCCCAGATGAGCAATGCCGTCCGCCGTCATGAAAATGGTGTTGTCGACCGATTCCATGATGCGCTGGCTGATCATATTGGCCAGATCCTGCGGTGCGCCGCGCAGCAAGACGGCAAAGCGGTGCTCGCTGACATGGGCAAGCAGATCATCGGCACGGATCGCCGCACGAATGGCCTGCGCCAGCCAGGGCAGGATTTCATCCTGATTGCTCGCCTCGACCATGGCGATGCTTTCCGAGTGCGTGCTGAGGTCAATCACCAACAATACGCCGGGTGCCTGTTCCTGTTCGTCATTGAACATGGCGAGGAACCGCTCCCAGCGCAGCGCACCGGTTATTGGATCGATATCTTGCGGCGATACCGCATTGGCCGGTGATGGCGTTTCAGCCCGGCGTTCACCCGCGCTATCGCGATTACCCGTCAGCCAATTGTACCAGGACTTGATCATGCGGAGGCGGCCCCATCGATGAATGAGGCCCCACATTGCACGTCATCTCTCAAGGCCCGCTGACGAGAAATGCTGCAATTTTATTGATTTCATTTGCCGCTTCATAACAAGTAAGAATTTCGATAAAATTTTACACAAATAATATACTTAAACTATACTATGCCAGTTGGGGAAATGTTATTTCGCAAGCCCTAGTCTCTCGGAAGTACACCGGGAGGCTCAATTGCTTCTGAACTTCGCTCTTGTCGCTATTCTTTCTATCGGACCCGTCGGCCTTCCGGCGGAAATGCCGCGTTTCTCGCCTGAAACAACGCGCCTGTCCCATTTCACAGACTTAAAGACAAGTACAGCCCCGAGCACCCTCCCCGCCGTCACGCCTGCTATGACGCCGACGCCAAAGCCCTCGGCCTTAGCCCCCAAGGCTAATCTGGGCGTCTTTGCCTCCGTCGCCATTTCCGCCGCGAAGCTTCCCTCCGCCGCCACGTGGCGCGACGCGCGTACCACCGATTACACTTCCCTGTTCAGTGAGGATTGCGCGGCCTCCGGCCTTGCCGGCTGCGACACAAGCTTTTCAGAAAAAATCCGCGGCCTTAGCGCCCGGACGGCCGGCCTTTCCGACCGGACCATGCTGGACATGGTCAACCGCACTGTGAACGCCGCCATGACCTACCGCTCCGACGCAGCCATCTGGGGCAAGAGCGATTATTGGGCGAGCCCCGTCGAAATGGCCATGAAGGGTGCGGGCGACTGCGAAGATTTCGCCATCGCCAAATACTGGGCCCTGCGCGGCCTCGGCCTTGCCGATGATCAGTTGCAGATGGTGGTGCTCCAGGATACGCGCCGCCAGCTCTTCCACGCCGTGCTTGTCGTCCACACAGCTTCGGGCGCCTATGTGCTCGACAACGTCACCAACAATCTGCGCCTCGACACGGCCTATGCCCAATATCAGCCGATCATGAGCTTCGCCGGCGACAAGAGCTATATCCACGGCTTCGCGGCCGGCACCACCGCCCTTGCCGCCATGCCCAAGGACCTCGCCTCCGTCACCCCCGGCGCCAGTGCCCAATAAAAAACGGCCCGCCGTGATGGCGGGCCGCTCAAAAGCGCTATCAGCAATGCATCAGATATTGTGATGCACGCCGTCGATCAGCACGCGGATATCGTTATCCGACGTAAGCGTCAGGTTCTCGACAACGACGACGTCTACCCAGCTTCCGGACTGATTCACCTGCAATAGGGCATTGGCACCTTGCTGAACAGCCTGCACTTTGCTGGCAAAGTTACCTGCAGTCACCCCGCTAAGCAGGTCCGACAGATCCACCACATCCTCGCTTCCACTACCGAAAACGTAGTCCTTGATCGTATCGACATCGGCGACGCCAGCCTCCTTGAAGACAAAGGTATCTCGACCCTCGCCACCAAACAGCGTGTCGTTTCCGGCACCACCCGTTAGCCTGTCGTTTCCAATCCCGCCCCAAAGGATGTCATTGCCATCACCGCCGGTGAGAATGTCATTTCCGCCATGGCCATAGATGACATCGTCTCCAGCAGATCCTGTGATCTTGTCACTTCCACCAGCGCCTTCAATACTGGCAATGTCAGTCAGCGTCGTGCCGGTAAAGTCCCAATCCTGATGATTGCTGTCGGTTCCAACGATCCTCACATTCGAGTGACCGTCGGCCGATATAACATCGACAGATTTGTCGCCTGAATAAACGCCGCCAATACCGATATTGGTATTATCGGAGTCGGCTATAGCAGTATGTATGGCAGCAGCCGTATTGCCATTGAAGCCATCAAAGCCGTTCCCGGTGCCTGAATACATCAAACGCGTGTCTTGCGATCCCAGATGGAAAGTATCGTTCGCGGCACCGCCGCGATATGCCTGAACGTGATCCGGATCACCGACGTTAGAAGTATAGAACGTATCGGTGGACGTCGCGCCCCCGCCTCTGACTTCATTTATGCCAACGAGTCTGGTATCGCGAAGGTCCAGTGTATTATGAGCATTCGTGGCGCCAGCAAGATTAACGCCAGCAAAACCGCCTGCCGTTATCTCTTCAATGCCGCTGAGGGCCCGTGCAGCTATTAGCGTATTGGCACCCGTTGCAACGATGCGATCGTACCCATCCCCACCGGAGTCTCTGAATTCATCGCCATACTCACTGGTATTATCATTCGGTCCCACCAGATAGGTGTCACTACCTTCGCCGCCATCCATCTTGTCCCAGCCCGTGCCGCCGACAAGAATGTCGTCATTATTGCCACCGGTAATCCTGTCGTCACCGCCGAGACCAAAAATGGTCCAAGCTTCGTTAGCCTGCGACGGTTTGCCCGCGAGAACATTTAGTTCCGGCCTGTGTGATGGATTGCCGGATTCATGGTTGGACGTGCCGGTCCAAATATTCGTTGAAATCGGAATATCCACATCGCCAATGCGGACCTGAACTTTTAGGCTCTCAAAATTAGTTGAGCTGAATGTCAGGTTCTCGGCATTAACGCTTCCATTTCCGTTGTTGGCAGCAAGCTGGGCAAGCTGCCCCATCAAGTTTGCGTTCTGCAGTTGAGCCTCGGTGATGGTTACCACCAGCGCATCAACTCCATCGCCACCATTATACCTGATGCTTCCTACAGTATTTGTTGAGGCATATACGGTATCATTCCCGCCACCGCTCTCAACATGGAAATGTTTGACGACTATGCGCGAAAAATCGAGACTATCGTCATCAGACGTCGCTACGATTTTGTTTCGGCCCTGAGTGGTGTCACCGCCATCCAGCTCTTCAATGGACTTTATATTCGTCAGCCCGTTGAGAACATGCAGGGTATCATATGACCAGCCACCGACAATTTTATCGTAGCCGCTTCCGCCGTCGTAACTATCGAAGCCGCTGTCCTCACCGGTACTGAGATAAAACCTGTCATTTAGATTGCCCCCAACAAGCGTGTCATCCCCAAGTCCGCCACGAATGTGGTTTTTGGAGGTCTCATGCCCGATAATCTCATCGTTACCAGTGCCGCCATCAATCACGAAATCTACAAGCTTTATATTCTTGCCTGACGCGCTACTGAAATCGAGCACATCGTCGCCGCTTGTACCCTTAATGCTATTGTATGCGGGCTGACCATCACCGCCATTGATCTCTTCAATTCCATTAAGGTTCGAGAGATCGCTCGCCACGTGCAGCACGTCATAAGATCCGCCGCCCCGGATCACATCATAACCGGCACCACCGTCGTACTGGTCGAGACCGTTATTATCGCCTGAACCTCCAGTAACGAGATGGAACAAATCGTCACCATCGCCGCCGTTGAGGGTGTCATTGCCAGCCCTGCCGACAAAGACGTTGGCGCCGTCATTGCCATTGATCACATTGGCTTCGCCATTGCCCTCGACCCTGAACGGCGCGGCACCCAGCAAACTCATATTCAACACGCCCGCACCGAGCGTCAGCATGATCCCCGTATTTTGCGCAGCGCCCTCAATGCTAAGGTTCTCTTTGGTAATCGTCGCCGCAACAGAGCGATAGCTCGGTTCCACGATTCTGATGGTCATGCCAGCCAGAGTTGTTGCAGCATCGTTCGCGGCCTGAATTGAAGTGTAACTATTTGCATATGTGCTTCCGTTCCAAACCTCAACCGGCCCCTCTGCACTTCC
Source organism: Pseudomonadota bacterium (assembly GCA_023433775.1). GTDB lineage: Bacteria > Pseudomonadota > Alphaproteobacteria > Rhizobiales > Devosiaceae > Devosia. The sequence continues at coordinate 20,162 of JAEYTY010000021.1, forward strand.
GTGCACAGTGATTGTTATCGTCTGTTCGGTATAGGCGCCGCGGCTGTCAGCGAGGCGAACGGTGAAACTCTCGGTCGCCGCTTCACCCAAGCCAAGAACGTTGGCCTTCGCCTGATCCAAAACGTAAGTCCATTTGCCGCCTTGATTGATCGAGAACGCGCCATATAGGCCGCTCGACGGACCGCTCACCGACCAGTGGTCATTGGCAGGCGTATCGTCGGGATCAGAGTCCGAATAAACCAGCTGCCCATCAATGCTCGTCGAGCCGACCAAAACGTGGCTGGCGTTGAAACCAGCATCATATGCCTCGCCGGTCAAATCTCCGCCGCTGATCACCGGCGCATCATTGATGCCGGTTGCAGTCAGCGTCAGGGTAAACGTATCAACGGCGTCAAATTCGTCCTTAACAGTGACGGTCACCGTTTCCGTCGCAGGCTCGCCGGGGGCAAGTGCCTGCAGAGCGGGCCGTGAATGATCAAGCGTGTAACTCCATTCACCCGTAGAGGCGTCAATCACGAACCGCCCGAACACGCCCGCTGACGCCGACCATTGGAGCAGCACATTTGTAGGCTGATCGACATCTTCGGCCGTGAACTTGCCAGCCTGCGCAGGCGCATAGCCGTGAAGCTGGTCCCAGGCGAGCGCGTTGTTGACGCTGCCTTCATTGCCGCTATAGGCCGGGCGGGTCAGCAGAATTGGATCGACCGACGCGATAAGCGCCTTAAGGTCGGAGAGCAACTGGCCGCTGAACCGGCTTGCCATATCGATGGCGTTAAAATTGCCGAGCAGATTGTCGTGCAGGCTTTGCACGCGGTCAGGGTTAGCGTCGGCATCCGAGCCGTCAATCGTGAACTTGGCAACGATATCAAGAAGTGGTGGATTGCCTGCCTTAAGGTATTTTGCGTACTCGACGCCGAGCCTGACGAGCAGTTCGTTCGCCGGAGTCGCGTAGTAACCTGCGTCGTTGTAGTTTGCGTTGAGATTGTCCCAGACATAGACAATCGCATTGGCGAGTGTGTCTGGCTGGCCTGCGGTGGTCAAAGCGCTCGCCACATTCGACAAGACAGTCGCCATATCCGCTGGATTGTCTGCCATTGCGGTCTTAATGGTGTTGCCAAGATCGACAATGCCCTTGAGATCGCCTTTTCCGGTGGTAGCATCGATATTTTCGTCAGCCTCGACAACCCCCCCGATCCCGCTGGAAACATACGTTTCGCTTGTTGTTCCTTTGATCACCGGCCCATCATTGGTGCCGTTGATCTCAACGGAAATGTCATGGCTGGCCGTGCCATCAAATGACGTCACTGTCAGGGTATCAAACGCTTTCTGGCCCTGGACTAGGCCCTGGGTTGTCCCACGGCTGTTGTCCAATTCATAGCTCCAAACACCAGTCGCAGCATTGAACTCGAATGTGCCATAGGTCCCGTTGAGGCTGGACGCTGCGGGTGCGCGGAACACGGCTTCGCCCGTATCCACATCGGTCACGAACAGTTTGCCCGAGGCAACGGTATCGCCTGCAGTCCCGTTGGCTATGCCACCGGCCTCGATGACAGAACGGTCATCCGCGACATCAACACTTATGCTTGCGGCGTCGTTCCTGCCAATAATCTCGGCTGTCACGATCCGCGACGACACGGCACCCGAGGCATCCTTCACCTCAACCCGGTAAGTCTGCGTGATCTTCTGACCAGCTGCCAGATAGTCGATCGAAGACGAAACGACCGCCAGATTCCACTTCAGCGACCCGTTGTCGAGCGCACCATTGTTCGGCGAGTTTTCGATCCAGGCCGTGAACGTCCCGACGAAAGCATTCGAGTCATTCGCATCGTAGTCGCTGGCCAGTTTGGTCACGACCGCACTATGCGTGTCGCCTGCATCGACATCGGAGAACCGGAACGATCCGCCCTTGTTCAACACCGACGAAGACCCGGTCACATTTGCCGTCTCATACAGATCAGCAATCGTCGCAGACCATTCGATCACCGGACCATCATTAGTGCCGTTGATTGTGAAGCTGATCTCTTTGGAAGTGCCGTCGACGCTCCTGACCAAAAAGGTCTCGATGCGCTTGTCATTGGCGCCCAGATACTGAACCGCGGCATTGGCGATTGTGTAGATATAGGCGCCACTGGACTGCAGAACCAACGTTCCAAGGTTTGCCGTTACATTTGAGACACTGGTGCTGAATTGGGACTGATTAATATCCACGTCGTGAACTGCAATCGTACCTTCAGCAACCAGATTGCCACTGGCAACATTCTGGTCCTCAGTCAATGCAGTAACCGTAGCTTCGCCAATCTGGGCGCCGTCATTGGTGCCCTTGATGCGAATCTCGACGTTTTGGGTATCGAATCCGCCATTGCTGTCCGACACCCGCACGACATAGGTAATCGTTCCTTCCCAACCGCCCGGCATAAAATCAAAATTGGCTTCAGGCGACGTAAAGGACCAGAAGATCTTGCCCGTCGTCGTGCTGGCGGTGTCGATCGGGGTGCTAGCCAGCTGGAAGAAGCTGAGAAGCTGTACCTCCGTGAAGCGGGTGTTAAAGCCCGACCCGATGGCGCTCGCCGACACGACACTGGCCGACAAAACGTCCGTCACGTCAACATCAGAAGCCGTCAACGAACCAGAAGCGGAGATCGTAGCCGCCTCATTGATCCAGCCCGTACGGGCCACATCATCCGCTTCCACCGTAATCGCCGGCGCGTCATTTGTGCCACTAATGGTGATGGTCACTGTGGCCGTCGCCGTTGCGTTTTGCCCGTCAGTCACCGTAACTGCGAAAGTCTCTGTGGCTTTCTCATCTTGCGCCAGCTTGTTCGCCGCGCCTTGGTCGAGAACGTAGGTCCATTCGCCACTGCCAGCATTGATCTCGAAACGACCATAGGCACTCGTTGCATTGCCTGAATAGGTAAGGACGTCACCCGCGTCGGCATCTGTAGCAATTATCTTTCCGCTGGCGCGTGCCACAAGCCCATTACTGGCATCATAAATTTCGCCGGTACGATAGCCGCCGCCGCTGCCCGCAATCTCGTTGCCATCATAGGCCTGACGCAACAGCAGAGCATCAGTGGCAGGGGCAATGACGCCATCCACGCCGTCAACAAGTGCCCGGAGCTCGGCCAGCAGGTCGCCCGTAAAACGCCCGTTCAGCACATTGCCGTTCAGGTTGCCGAGCAGGTTGTCATGCAGTGACTGCAACCGGTCGGGAAATTCACCAGCGTCATTTTTGTCCGCCGTGTATTTCGCGATGATATCGGTCAGCGGTCCAATCTTGCCTTCGGCCAACAATTTGGCATAGGCGACACCCAGGCGCACGAAAGCTTCATTGACGGCAGTTACCTGCTCCGGCGCTGCACCAACATACAGACCGTCGAGGTGTCGCCACATCACAGCGATAGCCACGTCATCGGCGCCGTCGATGCCGGGCACACCAAGTAAGGATTGATAGGCCGTATCGAATTGAGCTGCTCCAGTACCGATGCGGAGGACCGCCAACTTGCCGGCGACTGACGTGAGGTCAAAGCTATGCGACAGCGCACCAGCAGGGCCGGCGCCCATGACGTCGGCAATGGCACCGCTTTCAACAACGCTACCGGTCAAATCGGATTCGACAATATTGATCACCGGCCCATCATTGGTGCCGCGCAGCGTGATCGTGATGTCGCGGGTAAAGCTGGCGCGCTCGGGATCGGTGATGGTCACCGTGTAGGTTAGCCGAACACGGTCGCCATTGTTGAGGAAGTCCAGCTCACCATTGGGCGCATTGAACGTCCAGTCGGTATTGAGCAGATTGGTGATCCCCGAACTGCCGGTCACAGCACCAAGCTGCAACCAGTCCGCAGGATCGAGAGCGGCAATGGCCCCGGCCTGGTTCCCCGAGATATTGGTAACGCTCGGCATCCCGAGGCTGATCGTGTAGTCGTTACCAGCATAGCCCAGGTCAACGTCCTGGAACGCAATATTGCCCGTCGCGCTGACCGCGCCAACGTCCTCGCGCACCGAACCAGTGGTGTCCGAGAGCAGCGCAACCGCATAGGGACGGTCATTGGTGCCATGCACCATGATCGTCAGGCTCGCCTGGGCAAAGCCCCCATTGCCATCCGAGACCGTATAGGTGAACACCTCCTCAAGGCTCTGACCCTGGCGAAGACCAAAGGTGTCCGGATCCAAGTTGTTGAGCACATAGGCATAGCCGCCGTTAGCGCCAAGCGTCAGCACTCCATAGGTGCCGCTCTTGACAAAGGCGCCCAGAACCTGGCTGCCACCGTCCAACCCGGTCACGCTCAGCGCATCGTTCTCGACATCGCTGTCATTGGACAACACATTGCCCATCGCCAAAGCATCGCCGGAGGTCGACGTGTTCCCGTCAGGAACGACGCCAGCCTCCGTCACTTCATTGGTTTCGCCCAAAACAACAGGCGCGTCGTTCGTACCCTGGATCGTGATAGTGATGTTCCGGGTAACGCTGTCATTGTCTCCATCGGTGACGGTATAGGGAATAACCAGCGTCAGCGTTTCGTCGGCACCCAAAGCGTCAAAGGCGGTTCCAAGTGTTACCGTGACCTGAGTTCCATTCAGGGACAGGATGCTAGCGGGATCAAAATCTCCGAATTTGGATTCGACAGGGAAAATTGACCCGGCGCCAAAAGATATCGACCCACCATCAGCACCTGGATTGAAATCGACACCCTCGACCAGGTCGATCACAAGCGTCTTATTCTCCGTCATATCCCGACTAACATCCCGGGCCTCCGGCATATCATCTTCCACAATCACGCGGATGATGGCATCAGCCGTGCCGCCGCGACCGTCTGAAACGGAAATCGGCAGGTCCATGCCCAGCTCGTCCTCACCCGAACCGAGGTGATCAAGCGTCTTGAGCAGATTGACCGTCAGCACCTTGGTGGCCGAGTCGATACTGGCTTCGATGACCATATCGGCACCGGCCCAGCCGGTGAGCGATGAGGTCCCCACACCCGTCCAGGTAATGGCCACACCGCCCGACGACATCGCCAGAAGCGGCTGCCCGAAGGTAAAGGTCAGCGGATCGCCATTCGGGTCGATCACATCGAGGGTAAAGCTATATGTCGTCTGGTCGGTTTTGTCGGCGCTGCCGGTGCCGTCCGCATTGGCGCCCAGAAAACCTTCTTCCGACAGCCGCACGCTGAAAATGCGGGGCAATCCGAAAATCGGCGCCAGATTGGGGAGATATTCGTCCCGCTCGCCCGGACCGCCGATTTCATTGGCAGGATCGTCACTCAGCAGACCGCCAAATTCGATTCCATCACCGATGGAGCCAACGGGCCGGCTGAAATCAGCGCCCGAGCTCCGTGGGCCACCCGCTTCGGGACCAGCCGCCGCTTCAATGCCATTGGCCTCAAACAGCGCCGCAACGGCGATCGGCGGCAGCTCGACAGCGCCGATGAAAATCGTCAGCCCCTCGATCGCACCATTGGGCACAACGATGACCGAGCCGTCAGGCTGGACGAATTCGAGATTGGCGCCATTGACGCGCGGGGAGTCGATGTCGGTGCCTTCGGGCAGCCGCAGGATCGTCCCTTCAACTTCGATGATTGTTTCCGTCGGCTGCTGGGGCACTTCGGCCACCGCTTCAGCCTGCGCAATCTGCACGCCCCCTTCCTGCGCGGGGGTGCCGGCGGCAGTAATTTCGGACGGAGGAGCAACGGGAGTGTCAGTGCGGAGAGCCATCGAAACACCTGGCAGGAATTAAGAATTACTTAAACCAGGGTTATGACCTCAATTGCGAGGCTGAGCAAACTTGAAAGCGGCAGAGGCTATATCGGGGTATAGCAAACATTGCCCCTTTCACTTTAACCTTAACTCTTCGACATACAATGATATGTATTTCTAGTGAACGCTGACGATTTCGTACTGCCGCGAGTGAATCAAACCGGCTGCACCAAAGCCGAAGGGGCCGGTAAACCCGGTAAAGCCCAGGTCATTCTGCAGGGACGATGCCGAAAAGGCATTTTCGCCCGCCAGCTTATCGAGCGCCGCCGCCATCACGACAAGATCGTAAATGACTGCCGATGCCAGCGTCGGTGTTTCACCACCATGAGCCGCGCGGAACCGTTCGATAAATTTGCCCAGCGCTGCGCGAGGCAGTGAAGGATACCATCCACCCTTCAGTGCCTGCGGCAACGGCTCGGCCATGGCCCAACCCGCATTGCCGATAATGCTCGCGCCGCCGAGGTCTCCACTGGTTACCAGCGCGGCAGCCCGCTGGGCATCCATGACAAAGACAACCCCGTCGATGGCGCCACTGGCCCTCGCCGCCGCAAGGCTCTTGGCAAAGGCGGCGGCATCGCCGCCATCGATCAGGTGCGTGGCAACACCCTCTTCCGCCGCAATTGCCGCGATAACCTGGGCGAGACTGGTGCTGTCGGTTGCAGCCGTCGTGGCCAGTCCAAGCCGGGTCATCCCAAGTCGCTTGGCCTCGGCAATCAATGTCCGCGCCTCGTCGCGCGGCGCCAGCGCAGCGCTGTAAAGTCGCAGTTTGGTGTCGGTGACCGGCGCCATGGAAAGAGTAGGCGCCTCAGACGTCTGCATGGCGCGGGTGAGGTCCGTCATCCCCCGCGCATCGCTTCCGCCCAACACCGCCTTGACACGCGCTTGCGCAAACTGCCCCGCAAGCGACGTCGTCCTGCCGCCCTTTTCAGGCAAAATGGTCAGACTGACATTGGATGACGCCAGCGCTTGCGCTGCCAGCATTGCCGCCTTTTGGGTGGCGTCGGCAACCCCGCCCGAGCGGTTGCCCGGCTCCTCGAAGGTCACTACCCCGATGGACAAAGCCCCCTCGGCCACGGCCCCAACGTCGGCCTCCGGCTGCGCCACCAGAGGCGCAGTTCCCACGGGCCCCATCGAGCTGCAAGCCGCCAATACCACGACAAGGCCGCCCGCCAACATCTTGCCGGCACAGGCCAAAAAACCGGATGTCACGACAGAATATATCCCACCAGCGCCATGGCAGGCTCGGGGGGCACCATCAGAATGCGAACCCTGGTGCGGCGATCGCGATTGCCGCAGCGAATGGAAATGCCGCATTCGGTGATTTCACCCGCTTTGAGCTCGCTGAACAAATTGTCCACTGGCCGCTCGATGGAGAGCTGCGCCGCATCGGCAGCCGAGGCGCCCCCGATTGAGCCGGCAACCGACCGCAGATAGCGCAGAAATTCTGGGTTGGATTGCACCAGCCGCTTGCGCTGATCGAGCGCAAAAGCGGGCGTCGGCCCGGCCTGCAACATGCTGATCAGCCCGCTTGTCTGCGCCAGCGGTTTCAGGCGTTCCACCTCGCGCAACAGCAGGTCGACCGTGGTGCTGCGGATCGCGCTGGAGGCATTGATATCGGCCTCGTTTGCCGCCGCAACAATCTGGGACAAGAACCGGGACCGTTTGAGGCCTCCACTGGCACTGAGCACGTCGAGTGCCTTCCAGAAGGCACGCTCCAGCCGCACCCCGGTTCGTCCATTCGCGGTCGTCAGCGTCCGGAACTCGGGCTTCGAAATATCGACCAGATGCGTGTCCGGCATGGTGTCGGGCAGTGCCGGAACAAGCTCGTTATCGCTCACTGAACGCCTCCTCCCGCACCTTGTTTATCGGCTTGAGGAGATATTGCAGCACCGTGCGCTTGCCGGTGAGAATGTCGACGCTGGTGACCATGCCCGGCAGGACCGGCAGTTCCTTGCCTCGATAGGAAAGCGTCGTCTCATCGGCCTCGATCTGCACCAGATAATAGGTTTCGCTGGTGTTCGGATCGACAATGCTGTCGGCCGAGACATTGGTAACATGCCCGGTCAGCCCGCCAAAAATTGAATAATCATAGGCAGTAAGCTTGATACGGGCTTCCTGGCCGGGAACAATGAATGCGACGTCGGATGGTTGCAGTCTGGCCTCAACCAGCAAGACATCGGAGACCGGCACGATGTCGAGCAATTGCGCGCCCGCCGCCACCACGCCGCCGATCGTATTGACCTCGACCTTGTTGACCACGCCATCCACAGGCGAGCGAATATCGGTGCGTTGCACCCTGTCCTCGGCGCCGCGCAACTGCTGCTGCGTACTCGACAATTCGGCCAGCGAAACTGTCAGCTCCGCCAGCGCATCCTGCCGGAATTGCAACTGCGCCTGGTCTGCCTGCAGACGCGCTTCCTGCAGGGCCGCCTGGACGCGCGCAACCGACTCCGTCACCCCGGCAATCTGCCCCTTGAGGTCGCCCACTTCCCGCTGCAGGTCTAGATAGGTCGTCTGCGCCACCAGCCCGCGTTCGGCCAGCGGCGTCATCAGGTCCAGCCGCTCCTGCGCAATGGCAAGATTGTCCTCCAGACGCGCCTGGTTGGCGTCCACTTCGCCCAGTTCGCGCTGGCGCTGTTCCACGCGCTGCTCAAGCACCTGCATACTCTGCGCCAGACTGGCTGCGCGACTGTTCATAAGGGCAATTTCATTGGCGCAAATTTCTGGCGCTGCATCCACAATCTGCTCGGGACAAACAAAGCTTTCGGCACTCTGGCCCATGCTTTCCGTCCGCAGGCGCGTTGTCTGCGCCAGCAGCGCCAACAACCGCGCCTGTACTTCGCCCGCGCTTGAGGCGGTGGTCGTGTCATCAAGCCGGATCAATTGCTGGCCCTGGCGGACATGCTCGCCGGGCCGCACCAGAATGTCGGTGACGACCCCCGCTTCCGCCGCCTGAATGATCTGCGTCTTGCCTGAGGGGATGACCCTGCCCTGCGCCCGGCTGAGCTCATCCACCTCCGCCCATGAGGCCCAGAACAGCGCTACGATGGAACAGACACTGATGATGATGATCACATAGAGCCATGACCGTGGTGGCGGCGCCGCGCGCAGCAGCGTCACATCCTGGTGCCGGCCCGGCGTGGACGCGAAGGGGGCGTTCATCCGACATTCCCCCGCGTCTTGAGCTGATTGAGCACCTCATCCCGCGGTCCGTCGGACACGATCCGCCCATTATCGAGCACGATCAGCCGGCTCACCAGCGACAGCACGCTATAACGATGCGTCGCAACCAGAACGGTCTGGTCCGGCGTCAGGCTCGCCTCCAGATTGGCAATCAACTGCCGCTCCGTAGCCAGATCCATCGAACTCGATGGTTCATCAAGGAACAATATCTTGGGCTCGACCAGCAGGGTCCTCGCCAGCGCCACGGCCTGCCTTTGCCCGCCCGAAAGCAGAATGCCGCGCTCGCCCACCTGCATGTCATAACCCTGGGGATGGCGCGACACGAATTCATCGACACCCGCACGCTTGGCAATGGCCTGCATATGCTCTTCGCTTGCCGTTGGATCGGCGAGCATGATGTTCTCGCGCACCGTACCGTTGAACAATTCCGGGTCCTGCAGCACCAACCCGACACCACGTCGCAAATCCGCCGGATGGTATTGGCCAATATCGGCGCCATCGATCAGGATTTCGCCTTCGCTCGCCGCATGGAACCCCACCAGCAGCCGGCCCAGCGTCGTCTTGCCCGATCCGATCCGGCCGATAACGCCGATCTTCTCGCCCGCCGCGGCCTCAAAGCTGATCTGGTCCAACACGAAGCTCTGCGTGCCGGGATAGGCAAAGCGCACCTTGCTGAACGAGATGCGGCCCTGGCTGATCCGCCGTGCCGAAAACCCGTCCGAGCGGGAGCGTTCGTCGGGCAGCGACATGATTTCGTCGACCGTCCGATAGGCCTCCATCGCCGTGCGCGTTTTCAGCAGAAGTGAAGCGATCAAGGATATGGGGGCGATCAAGCGGTTGGACAGCATCATCGCCGCCACGATGGCGCCCATGGTGATGTCACCCGCCGAGGCCATTATCGTCCCGCCGATGATGATTCCGGTCATCGACAATTGCGACAGCGTCGCCGTTACATTGGTGGAGATCGACTGCAGCCACTTGATGGTGTTCTGCGTGTCCGACGAGGCCAGCACCGTAGCCTCCCAGCGACGCAGCAATTGTCCTTCCGCGCGCGAAGCCTTGACCGATTGGGCTCCTGTCAACGCCTCCACCAGCACCGCATTGCGGGCCGAGGATTCCTTGAGCGCCGATTCCACGGCCCGGCTGGAGAGCCACCCGACCACCAGTGTCACAATGATGGAGATAAGCCCCGCAATAAGCGGAAACAGCACCAGCCAGCCGACCAGTAGGGTGATCACCCACGCAAAAATTCCCAGAAACAGCACGTCAACGAACATCACCAGCGTGCTCGATGCCAGGAAATCGCGCAGCACCTCATATTGCCCGATGCGATTGACAAAGGCCCCGGTTGATCCTGGTCGCGCATTCATCGGCGTGTTCAGCACGCGGTCGAACAGCAGTGAAGAGAGCCGGAAATCAACATTGCGACCGACATGATCAATGATCGCCCCGCGGGCCAGCTTGAGCGCGATGTCGAACAGCAGCACCAGCACCAGCCCGATCGCCAGCACCCACAGGGTGGAGATTGCCGAATTTGGCAGAACCCGGTCATAGACATTCAACGTGAAAATGGGGAAGGCGATGGCGAAGATATTGATGAAGCTCGCCGCCGCGAAAACATAAATCACGCTGCGCCAATGGCCCTGGAACGATGACCACAGCCAATGGCCCGAGCGTGCAAAGCGGATGCCGGAATTCTCCTGCACCATGCCGAAATTGGGCGTCAGGATCACGACGTCGCGCTTGGCCCGCGCGCGCAATGCCTTGGCGTCGATGATCCGGTCTTCTCCGCGCGCCGCGTCATAGCAATGATAGGCCTGCCGCCCTGCCCGGCCGAGACACACGAGAATGCTTCCATCCTCGGTGGTGAGCAGGGCGGGAAATTCATAGTCGGCAAGCTCGCGCAGGCTGCGGCTCTGGCTGGACGTTGTCACCCCGATGCGCGCCATGGCGGGCGCGATCAGTTCCGGCGTCATCCGGTTGTTGTCGAGTGGCAGCCCTGCGGTGAGAAATGAGCGTGAATCCGGCTTGCGCCACAGCCGGGCCAGATATTGCAATGCGGACAGAATCTGGTCGGACATGGGTTGCTGGTGATTGGACACACTCTCTTCTACTCGGGTCGGCCCTGCCGCACCCTCGCTAGAAATAGCGACATCGTTCGGCTTGCCACCAAGCACGCTTTTCTCCCGACAGCCGGCCTTATCTGCCAGCGATCCTCCACAAAACCGGCTCAGCCCGTTTTAAACCGCGCGAAACGCACGGATTTATCTCGAATGTTACCGTACGGCCCCTAAGGCCAAATCAGGTAAACGTGTAAAATTCTCCGTAATCAGTGGAGAGGCTGCACCCTCATGGGAGGTAGCAATAAAGTCTGAGCCCTAGCGAACGAATGTCGTCAGATCGAGCGGCTTGCGACCGGACGGCTCCGAACTATCCCAGGCGGGAACTTCGAAAGCACCACGGGCATAGGCTCCGGCCTGGCTTGGCGCGTCCAGCCCGAGGAAAGCCAGCAGGCTGCCCGACGACGCCATAAGGCGATATTCGGCAAAATTGACGCCAAAGGCCGCGGTTTCCTGCAGCATCTGCACATTCACCCGCGTGTTCTGCGCATCCAGCACATCGAGCAGCGAGCGCTCGCCAACGCTGAACTGGTCGCTATAGGCCGTCACCAGATCCTGTGAGGAATTGAGCTGTTCGCGATAGGTCGCGGCCAGCGAGGCCTGTGTCTGCAAACGCAGCCAAGAGGTGCGCACCTGCTCATCGACCTCACGATAGGCACTGGCCTGGGCATAAATCGCCTCGGACTCGCGGCGGATCTCTTCCTGAACCTGCGCGTCGCGGATACCGCCGTCAAAAATGTTCCAGCGTAGCGAAACGCGCGCGCTGAGGTCATTGGTCACGCCATTGGAGCCGCCAACCTCAAAGCCGGTCGAACCACGCGCCTCCAGTTGCACTTTGGGTGCAAAGGCGCTTTCCGCCTGCCGCACCTGTGCAGAGGCGGCGTCGATATCAGCCTCGGCTATGCGGGCGACAGGATTATTCAACCGCGCCGCGTTGATCGCGGCTTCCAAAGTCTTGGGCAGGGAACCGCGAGCGCGCGGCGGCATGGCCACCCCGCCGCCCGGAGGCGAGCCAACAAACATCTCGAATTCAATCTTGGCGGCCTGCAGCTCGACCGCAGCCTCGGTCACCCGGGCCCGCGAAGCAGCCATGCGCTCGATCACCTGGAAACGGTCAGATTCTGTGGACTGCCCGCTCTCGATGCTCGCCGCAACCTTTTCCAGCATTCCCTCGTGGAACGCCGCATTCTCCTGGGCCAGGCTGAGCACACGCTGCTGCAGGATCACCTGATAATAAACCCGGGCGATTTGCAGCGCGATAAACTCGCTGCGCTCCAGCACACGCAGCGACGCACTGTCGATGCGAGCGGCCTGCCGGTCGACCTCTGCGTCGCGATAGCCGCCATCAAACAGATCAAATGTCGCCACCAGAGCGACCTGCGCCGGCGTCAATACATCATTCTGGATCCCGGCAAGTCGACGCGATGAATTATCGAGGCGCTGCACGCCAGCAGAGGCTTCAAGGTCGAGGCGCGGCGCATAAAGCCCCAGGGCCTGACGCAGTTCAAATTCCGTCGCTTCGCGGTTCTGGATGGCCTGGCCGATTTCGGGATTGGTGTTGAGCGCCATTTGCACCGCGTCCCGCAGGGACATCGCATGGGACGGCATAGCCAGCACCGTCGCCAGCGCAGTCCCAAACGCGAAAATGCGTGCAAATCGTCTCATCATGCCCCCGTCAACTCTCATTCCCAGGTTCGCCGATAACAGCGCCTCCGGGGCGATACGACTAGCGTGCCAGTCTGAAACTGCACCAGAACCGTACCGTCTTATCTAAAGCCATGCCCATGCGACCGAAAGGCTTCATATGATCACCTGATACGATCAGACCATCGCACCAATATGACACCAACCGAGCGCAACTCCAGGAACAACGTCAGCTCCCCTGGCGCACAAACGGGATTCGCGCCGTTTCGGGCGTAAGTCCGCTTCCAATTCTGGATAGGTGAATTTTTCTCATCAGGCAATAACTTGAAAGCCACACCTGCCACAGCGAGACGCCGAAAAGCACCCCCAACACCCCGAAGGCATACAATCGTATGCGAATTTCAACAAAGCCATCACTGCACAATAAAAACTACTGGGCCTAGGTCGGCTCCAGTCTATGAGGCTGGCAACGCAATAAATTCAACACGATCTCAATAACCCAACTCCTTCTCCGTCATCTGTGCCAGCCACTGTACAAAGATTTCGACGTCCTTTTGGAGACTGTTGCTGCTTCTCCAGATGACGTGGAATGTCGGCCCCGCAACGCGGATTTCAGGCCAGGGCTCAATCAGATCACCGCGCTGGAATTGATCGGTCAGTATGCGTCGCGGGCAGACCAGCGCGCCCCCGCCGGCCAGCGCTGATTCAAGCGCCAGATAGAAATGCGGAAAACTGGTGATTGTGCCAGCCTGCCCGGCCAGGCCGGCCGCCGCTAGCCAGGCGTCAAGCTCGCCGCTCCGCGTTTGAGAGGCGAGAAGCCGCTGGCTCAAGATATCGGCAGGTCGCCAAAGGTTCGCCTTGGCCGCAAGCCGGGGTGAAACCGCGAGCGTCAGCTCTTCCGAAAAGATCGGACGGGACGGCATAGGCACAGGCAAATCCTTGTCGGTGCGTATCGCCACGTCGAATGGCATATCACGCCAGTCTTCGCCGCTATCGGTATGCCGGACCTGCAGGGCAATATCGCCATGCTGCTCGGAAAACTGCCAGCTGCGGGGAATGAGCCAGCGCGTTGCCACGGTCGATGGCGCGATAACCCGCAACGTGCGCGCCTGACGATCACCACGCATCTGCGCTGCCGAAATGTTCAGCGTATCGAGAACTTCGCCCAGCGTCCGAGCCCAAGTCAAAGCGTCGGGCAAAGGCTGCATCTGCTTGCGATTGGGCTCAAAGAGCGGCCGGCCGAGCCAATCTTCCAGCGCTGAAATCTGCTTACTGACTGCGCCATGCGTCACGGACAACTCTTTGGCTGCTTTTGTAACGCTGCCAAGACGAACTACACTTTCAAATGCCCTCATAGATTTAAATGGAGGCAACTTCCTATTCATATGTTCCAAAACCTCACAAAGACAAAACTATATTTCTATTTCCGCGAGAAATTCGAAGATATATATTTGTATCAACAGACAATATTTTACGTTTATTCAAAACAATCTATCTTATCTATATCAGGTGACATCCATATGACCGAAGCCTTCGCGCACACATCTTTCGTTGAAGAGCGCGCACCCCTGTTCATCAATGGCCGGCCCTATCGCTTTCCGGCGCGTCCGGTGGTGGTGATCTGCTTTGACGGCTGCGACCCGGAATATGTGGATGCGGCGACGCGGGCGGGGCTCATTCCAAATCTGGCACGCATGATGGACCAGGGGTTCAGCGCCAATGCGCTTGCCGCCATGCCGACCTTCACCAACCCCAACAATGTCGCCATCGCCTGTGGCGCAGCGCCGTCCGTCACAGGCGTGGCGGGCAATTACTATCTCGACCGGGCGACGGGCCAGGAAGTGATGGTGCTCGATGGCCACCAGATGCTGGTCGACACAATTTTCGCCCATTTCACCGCTGCGGGCGCAGATGTTGCCGTCGTCACCGCGAAGGACAAGCTGCTACGCGCGCTGGCACGCAACATGGACGGTATCGCCCTGTCTGCGGAATCCCCCGAAACCGCTATCGATGTAATGGGCGAACAGGCGCCGGCGGCGGCAGCCGACAAATATTCCGAAGCGCTCTCGCTCTATGTTCTCGACGCCGGCATCCGCCTGCTCGAAGCAGGCCGAGGCACTCTTCTCTATCTGTCGCTCTCGGACTACGTGCAGCACAAACATGCGCCCGACGCACCCGAGGCGCTGGCCTTCATGGCGGAAGTCGATCAGCGCCTCGGCCGCCTCATGGAACTTGGTGCGACATTGGGCATAGTTGCCGATCACGGCATGACCGACATGTCGGAGGCCGATGGCACGCCGCGCGTCGTCTATGTGCAGGACGCGCTGGAAGCCCGGTTCGGCGCGGGATCGGTGCGGGTCATCTGCCCGATTACCGATCCTTTTGTGCGTCATCACGCTTCGCTGGGCGGCTTCGTCCGCGTCTACATCAAGGACCCCGCGCTTTCCCCCGAAGACGTGCAGGCCGCGCTTGCGGGCACCGATGGCATTGGCCTGGCGCTGCTCGCCGACGAAGCCTGCGCCCGCTTCGACCTGCCCATCGAGGGTGAGGGCGACGTGGTCGTGGTGGGTGCAGCAGGCTTCGCCCTCGGCGCCAGCAGGGCAGAACACGACCTCTCCGCGCTGGCCGGACAGCGGCTGCGCTCGCATGGCGGTCTCAGCGAGCAGGTCGTGCCCTTCATCCTCTCGCACCCGCTCAGCGCCGACTACGCCGCCCGCGCCGAAGCCGGCCTCCGCAACTACGACATCTTCGATTTCGCCATCAATGGAGTGACGTCATGACCGCGCCACATACGGATATGGGACGCGTCGTCCTCATGATCTGCGACGGACACCGCAACGATTTCGTCCGCCCAGACACCTGCCCCGCGATTTTCGACTTTGCCGCCCGTTCGCGGCGCTTCCTCAATCACCGGGCGATTTTCCCATCGGCCACCCGCGCCAGTGCCGCGGCCATCGCCACCGGCTGCTGGCCGGCCAATCACGGGCTGCATGGCAATACGATGGGCC
>JAEYTY010000125.1 GCA_023433775.1 Pseudomonadota bacterium
GTAAGCAACCAGACCTTACCGGAAATCCGTCGATGACCACCCAGCCGCTCGCTCGCTACGGCGCTCCCAATGGCGCGCTCGCGAGCGGCTTGACCACCTCAGTTACACCACGTCCCGGGACACAACCTTCCTATACGGTGGAGGCGGTGCGCCGACATCTGGGCGATGTGCGCTTCACGCTGGTGGAAGTGCCCGATACGCAGCCGCGGACCAAACCCAAGGCGCTGGATTTTGCGCTGCCGCTCTGCCGGGGCGAATATGTCGTGGTCTTTGACGCCGAAGACCGCCCCGAGCCGGACCAATTGCTGAAATCGGTCAGCCAGTTTCGCGCAACGCCGGACATTTCCTGCCTGCAGGCACGGCTGGTGATTGCCAATGGCCGGCGCAGTCCACTTTCGGCGCTGTTTGCCGGGGAATATGCGGCGCTTTTTGCGGTGACCTTGCCGGCGCTGGCGCGCTGGGGTTTTCTGGTGCCGCTGGGCGGGACGTCCAACCATTTCCGGATCCGGACGCTGCGGGAACTGGGCGGGTGGGACGCGTTCAACGTGACCGAGGACGCGGACCTGGGGGTGCGGCTGACGCGGCGCGGGCTCAAGACCATGGTGAGCCAAAGCTGGACGCTGGAGGACGCGCCCGACCGGCTGGGGCCATGGCTGGGCCAGCGCACACGATGGATGAAAGGCTGGATGCAGACCTATCTGGTGCATATGCGCCGGCCGCTTCGCCTGCTGCAGGATATCGGATGGCAGGGTTTCGTGACCTTTCAGGTCATCGTGCTGGGCATGATCCTCGCGCCGCTGCTGCACGCCGGGTTCTTTGTTTATCTGGGCGCCATGTCGCTGACCGATACGCCGATCTGGTCGAGTGCGGACCATTGGACCATGATCTGCCTATTGGTGCTTGGGCTGGGGCATGGCGCGGCGATTGCCAACAATATTCTCGGACTGCATCGCACGCGGCAGAGGGACCTGATGGGCCGGCAGGTGGCGCTGCCGCTCTATTGGCTGCTCATTGCATGGGCGACAATCAAAGCGCTGGTGGAGCTTTTGCGGCGACCATTCCACTGGTTCAAGACGCCACACTACGCGGCTGTGCGCACGCCGCGCGGCACGATTGAAGTGGCGCCCGTGAGGGAGGCGGGACCGTAGCCCCGGCAGGCTCAGGAGGCCAGCATTTTTCCGGCGAGAGCGTCGGCGATCAAGCGGCGGGTATTGTCGATGCCGTAGAGCGCGGCGAAGGAGCCGAAGCGGGGGCCCCGCTCCTGCCCGATCAACACCTGATAGAGCATCTGGAAGAACTCGCCCGACACGCCGGGGCCGCCGCTGGGGCCCTTTTTCGTATGGTCCTGATAGCGCTCGATCTCGCGGGCGACGTCGAGCGCCGCATTCTGTACAGTCTCGTTGTCGGCATCAGCCGGCAGGGCGGCAAAGGCTTCGGAAAGCTTTTCCAGCGCGTCGCGTTCGACTTCGTCCGGCGCGCGATAGGATTTTACCGCAAAGTCGCGGAAGTAGCGCATGGCGTAGCCGACCAGCGCATCGAGATGCGGATGGGTTTTGGCGGAGACGCCCGGCGCATAGGCCGAGATATAGCCCCACATGACTTCGGGCGTTTCCGGATTGGACGCGGTGGCCAGATTGAGCAGCAGGGCGAAGGTGACCGGCATGTCGATCTTGGGCACATTGCCGTAATGCACGTGGAAGGCCGGATTTTCGAGGCGGGCAGCCGCGTCCTGGCGCTCGAAGGCGGCGACGAAGGAGGCGTATTCGTCCACGGCGCGCGGGATGACATCGAAATGCAGGCGCTTGGCGACGCGGGGCTTCTGGAACATGTAGAGGCCGAGGCTTTCGGTCGGCGCATAGGTCAGCCATTCGTCGATGGTGAGGCCATTGCCCTTGGACTTGGAAATCTTGCCGCCTTCGGCGTCGAGGAACAGCTCATAGACATAGTGCTCGGGCGGGGTGCCGCCGAGAATGGCGCAGATCTTGTCGTAGATGTGCTGATTGGTCTGGTGGTCCTTGCCGAACATTTCGAAATCGACGCCGAGAGCCGCCCAGCGCATTCCGAAATCGGGCTTCCACTGAAGCTTGACATGGCCGCCGGTGACCGGGACGGTGGTGTCGCGGCCATCCTCGTCAGTGAAGGTGACGGTGCCATCCTTGGCATTGACCTCCTTCATAGGCACGTAAAGCACGCGGCCAGAAGTCGGCGAGATGGGCAGGAAGGGCGAATAGGTCGCCTGGCGCTCGGCGCCCAGACTTGGCAGCATGACGCCCATGATGTCGTCATAGCGTTCGGCGGCGCGCAGCAGCACCTCGTCGAACTTGCCCGACTTGTAATATTCCGTGGCGCTGGCAAATTCGTAGTCGAAACCGAAGGTGTCGAGGAAGCGGCGCAGCATGGCGTTGTTGTGGTGGCCGAAGCTCGGATATTCGTTGGTCCAGGGATCGGGCACCGAGGTCAGCGGCTTTTGCAGATGCGGCTCCATCGCCTCCTTGGAGGGGACGGTATCCGGGATCTTGCGCATTCCATCCATATCATCGGAAAAGCACAGCAGGCGCGTCGGGATCTGGTCGCGGGTCAAAAGGCGGAAGGCTGTGCGCACCATGGTGGTGCGCGCCACTTCGCCAAAGGTGCCGATATGGGGCAGGCCCGAGGGGCCATAGCCGGTTTCGAACAGGGCCTCGCCCTTGCCCGACTTTTCCAGCCGTTTGACGATCTTGCGTGCTTCCTCGAAGGGCCAGGCGCGCGCATTCTGGGCGGGCTCGAAAAAGGACGGGTCAAGGGCGGGCAAAGCGGCGGGCGACACGGGTTTGCGGTCTTTCGGCGATGTGGAAGCAAGGCTCGGTGTGTTGCATCCTGCGCGCCCGGCGTCAATGTCGCACGTCGATGCCGCAGGGGCGAAGGAGTTGCGCCGGGACGCGGCACGCCCTAGCTATGGGTGCAGTTTTTCAACACGGATCAGACCATGACCGCCGCCCACGATGCCCTCATCCACCTGATGATCGTCGCCGCTTCGTCCGACAGCGCCATGACCCAGCGCGAGCTGACCCGCATCACGGCACTGATCGACCGGCTGCCGGTGTTTGAAGACTTTGACAAATCGCGGCTGTCCGAGGTCGCCAATGAATGCGCGGACAAGCTGAACGGGATCGACGGGCTGGACCGCGTGGTGGACGACGCTATTGCCGCGCTACCGGAGAAACTGCAGGACACGGCCTATGCGCTGGCGGTGGAGGTCGCGGCGGCGGACCTGCATCTGGAGCAGGAAGAACTGCGCTATCTAGAAATGCTGCGCGACAAGCTGGTGCTCGACCGGCTGGTGACCGCCGCTATCGAAGTTGCGGCGCGGGCGCGGCACAGGCGGATGCCGGCTTAGTAGAAGCCTATCGGGAACCAGCGCAGATAGAGTTCGTCGAGGACGCCATTGGCCTTGAGGCGGATGAGGGCCCAATCGACGGCGTGGCGCACCGGATCATTGCCGGCGGGAAAGGCGATGGATAGGCCCTCGCCAAAGAGATGCGGACGGAAATAGGCTTCGCCCGCAAAGCTGCAGCAGGCGATATTGTCATTGAGCCAGAAACCGGCGCGCATGGCATCGCCAAAATAGGCTTGGGCGCGACCGGCCTTGACCGCCTCGAGCGCTTCGATTTCCGAAGCGAAGGGCAGAAGAGTCGCCTCGGGCAGATGGCTTTCGACAAAATCGCTGTGCACGCTGCCTTCTCGGACGGCAACGGTCTGGTCCGCCAGAGACGCGACGCTGAAATCGGACGCGGCCTGGGCGCGCGTCACGAAACGGCCCGGCAGGGCGAGATAGACCGAGGAATAGTCAAAGCGCTCGCCATTTTCCGGCGTCATGGCAAGGCCGGCGATCAGCGCGTCGCCCTGGCTGTCGGCGAGGGCATTGGCCGCCTGTTCCCATGGCCAGGCCTGAATGGTGCAGGCGACATTAACCTCGGCGCAGATGCGCCGGGCGAGATCGATATTGAAGCCGATGAGTTCGCCGCCGCTATCGCGGAAATTGAAGGGCGGAAAATCGGCCGTGGTGAGGAAGCGGATAGCCGGGACCGGCTGGAGATTGGGCAGGATTTCCCGGGCGTCCGGATCGGCGTGATTGGGGAGGGACTGGGCGAAGGCGGGGGCGGCGAATGCCACAATTGCAACGGCCAGAAGTCTCACAGCGTCAATCAGGCACCTCAGGTGAGGTTCCTGCGCTTCCCTCCCCCTTGAGGGGAGGGATTGAGGGTGGGGGTCTTTCACTCTGCACCGGACCACCCCCTCCCCAGCTTTGCTACAGACCTTCTGGCCAAGCGCCGCTACCCTCCCCTCAAGAGGGAGGGAGGGCAGGAGCCGAGACCAAAACGCCGTCCTCGTCATCACACCTGATCCAGTCCGTACATCAGATCGGCGATGAGATCGTCGGGGTCTTCGAGGCCCACGGAAAGGCGCAGCAGGCCGGGGGTAACGCCGGTGGAGAGGCGTACTTCTTCGCTGAGGCGCTGATGGGTTGTGGTGCGCGGATGGGTGATGAGCGATTTGGCGTCGCCCAGATTGTTGGAAATGAGGATGACGGCCAGCGCGTCGGACAGCGCAAAGGCGCCCTCCTGCCCGCCCTTGACGTCGAGCGCCAGCAGGGTCGAGCCGCGCAGCATCTGGCGCTTGCCCAGCTCGTATTGCGGGTGGCTGGGGTGATGGGGATAGATGACCCGCTCGATCTTGGGGTGGGACGCAAGCGCATTGGCTATCTTTTCGGCGCTGTCGGTCGTCTGTTTGACGCGCAGGGCATAGGTTTCGAGGCCCTTGGTGAGGACCCAGGCATTGAAGGGCGAAAGGGTCGCGCCGGTGTGGCGGAGGAAGAGGTGCACATCGCCTTCGATGAGCGCCTTGGAGCCGAGCACGATGCCGCCCATCACCCTGCCCTGCCCGTCGATATGCTTGGTGGCCGAATAGGTGACGAGATCAGCACCCAGCTCGAGCGGCTTCTGGTAGAGCGCGGTGGAAAAGACATTGTCGACGATGAGCTTGGCGCCATGAGCATGGGCGATGTCGGCAACGGCCTTGATGTCGACCAGTTCGAGCGTCGGATTGGTCGGCGTTTCGATGAAGACGACCTTGGTATTGGGCTGCATGGCGCGGGCAAAGTTTTCCGGATCGCGGCCATCGACCAGGGTGGAGGCGACGCCGAAGCGGGGCGCATAATCTTCCACCACGTAACGGCAGCCGCCGAACAGGGCCTGAGAGGCCACGATGTGGTCGCCGGCGCGCACCTGGCTCATGATGGCATTGGTGACCGCCGCCATGCCGGTGGCGAAAGCGCGAGCCGCCTCGGCGCCTTCGAGCAGCGCCATACGATCCTGGAACATGTCGTAATTGGGATTGGCGAAGCGCGAATAATTGTGGCCGCCCGGAATCTTGTTCTGGAACAGCAGTTCGGCGTGCTCGGAATTGGGATAGGAATAGCCGGAATTCAGAAACAGCGCTTCGCTGGTCTCGTTGAATTCGCTCCGCTTGCCGCCGCCATGGACCAGCTGGGTCGCCGATGACAGCTTTTTGGGATCAAGGAGCGGGTTATTCTTCCTGGACATTTCAACGCCTTCAAACAAAAAAACCGGCACGCAAATGGCGGCCGGTTTAAAACGGTCTTTAGCATTTATTTTTTTTGAGATCTCTCGATCTCTCAGTGGCTGCAAGCGACCGGCCAAATCACCACTGGGCTGTGATGTAAGTCCATTTGCCTGTTGGCGTCAATTGCCGCGGTTGGTAGGGAAGGTCATTGACGGGGATGGAAACAGATATGGCTGAAGGCTGGCCGAAGGGCGTCTTTCCGGCGCGGTTGATCGAAAAGTTGCATGGCGAAGGCGCCATCAGCGCGGCGCGGCCATTCGATGCCGACCAGGTGCAACCGGCAAGCCTTGACCTGCGGCTGGGCAAGACGGCGTTTCGCGTGCGCTCCAGCTTCCTGCCGGGCCCGAGCCATTCGGTGGCCGAGCGCATCGAAGCGCTGAAACTGCACGAAATCGACCTGGCGCATGGGGCCGTGCTCGAGCGCGGCTGTGTCTATCTGGTGCCGCTTGAGGAAAGCCTCGACCTGCCCGAGGGTGTGAGCGCCTCGGCTAACCCGAAAAGCTCGACCGGACGGCTCGATGTGTTTACCCGCGTGATTGGCGACCGGGCGCGGGGCTTTGATCAATTGCCGTCGGGCTATAAGGGGCCGCTTTATCTCGAAATCAGCCCGCGGACTTTCCCTGTACTGGTGCGGACCGGATCGCGGCTGAGCCAGATGCGGTTTCGCGTGGGCGATAGCCGGCTCAATGTGGCCGAGCATCTGGCGCTGCACGAAAGCGACACGCTGGTGGTGGGCGGGGACCATCCCGTGGGTGAAGGCGTGGCGCTTTCCATCGACCTTAAGGGGGAGGGCCGCGACGGGCTGATCGGGTTCCGCTCAAAGCGGCATACGGCAGTGGTGGATGTCGATAAAAAGGGCGCGCTGGACGTGCTCGATTTCTGGGAGCCACTCTACAATCGCGGGCGGCCTGAGCTGATCCTTGATCCGGATGAATTCTATATTCTGGTGAGCCATGAAGCCGTGCATGTGCCGCCCAGCCATGCCGCAGAAATGGTGCCGTTCGATCCGCTGGTGGGCGAATTCCGCGTGCATTATGCGGGGTTCTTCGACCCCGGCTTTGGCCATTCCTCGGCGGGCGGCACGGGCAGCCGCGCCGTGCTCGAAGTGCGCAGCCGCGAAGTGCCGTTCCTGCTCGGTCACGGGCAGATCATCGGGCGGCTGGTTTATGAGAGCCTCGCTGAAGCGCCGGACCGGCTTTATGGCACGGCATCGGGCTCAAACTATCAGGCGCAAACGCTGAAACTCTCCAAGCATTTCAAGCCCTATCCCTGAGCCGGAAAAGCCCCTCGGGCTGCCTTGACGCCCGACAGCATTTAACGCATCTATGCCGCCAGGCGCGCGGGTGTAGCTCAATGGTAGAGCAGCAGCTTCCCAAGCTGAATACGAGGGTTCGATTCCCTTCACCCGCTCCAATTTCTTGACATTGCCATTCGGTCGCCTCGCTCAATCATGCGAGAACCAGGGCTGGCCACGGCCAAGGGTCATGTGCAGGCCCTTGAACTGGGAATATTCGTCAAAACCATAACGGCCGAGTTCGCGGCCGAGGCCGCTTTTCTTGTAGCCGCCGATGGGCATTTCGGGCGTGCCGTCGATGACCGAATTGATCCAGCAGCGCCCGGCCCGGATGCGGCGGGTGGCCTGGATGGCGGTTTCGAGATCGCGCGACCAGACAGAGGCCGAGAGGCCGAACTGGGTGCCATTGGCGAGGGAGACGGCTTCATCGACTGTGTCAAAGCCAATGGTGGCGAGGACGGGGCCGAAGATTTCCTCCTGCGCGATGCGCATTTCGGGGCGAACACCGTCGAAGACCGTGGGGGCGAAGAAATTGCCCGCGTCGGCGGCCAGGCGGTCGCCGCCCAGGAGCAGTTCGGCGCCTTCGTCGAGGCCAGCGGCGACATAGGAGGCGACCTTGTCGGTGTGCTGTTCGGTGACCATGGCGCCATAGCGGGTAGCGCTACCCAGCGGATCGCCGAAGGGCAGACGGCGCGACAGATCGAGCAGGCGCTCGAGCAAAGCCGGGCGGATTTCATTGGCGACGATCAGGCGGCTACCGGAAATGCAGCATTGGCCGGCATTGTGGAAGACGCCATAGGCGATGCCATCGGCGGCCGCTTCAAGGTCGGCATCCGCGAAGACGATCTGCGGGCCCTTGCCGCCCAGCTCCAGGCCGACGCGCTTGATATTGCTAGCCGCGATGCCGCCGAGCTGGGTGCCGACGCGAACCGAGCCGGTGAAGGAGAGGACATCAACGCGCGGATCTTCGGCAAGGATCTGGCCGACGGCGGGACCATAGCCGGTGATGACATTGAACACGCCGGGGGGCAGACCCGCTTCAAGGGCGATTTCAGCGAGGCGCACCGTGGTGCCGGAGGTGAATTCGCTGGGCTTGACCACGACGGTGCAACCAGCGCCAAGGGCCCATGGCACGCGCTCGCAGACGATGACGAAGGGGAAATTCCACGGCGTGATTATGCCGACAACGCCGGCAGGTTCGCGCAGGACGAGGCCGAGGCGGTTTTCGCCAATGGAATTGTGGGTATCGCCTTCAAGACCGCGCGCCTGACCGGCTGCATAGGTCCAGAGGTCGGCGCAGTAGCCGATTTCGCCACGGGCCTGAGCCAGCGGCTTGCCGGTTTCGAGGCATTCAATCAGGGCCAGTTCATCCTGCCGCTCGAGAATGCCGACGCCGACGGCGTGAAGAATGGCGGAACGCTCGGCGCCGCTCATGCGCGGCCAGGGGCCATTTTCAAAGGCGCGGTGGGCGGCAGCAATGGCGAGGTCCGCATCTTCGGTCGAGCCCTCGGGCCAGACGCCGACGACCTTGCCACGGTGACCGGGGCTCTGGCGCTCAATGGTCTTGCCAGAGAGAGCGTCACGGGACACGCCATCAATCAGCATCTTGTAGCTGCGGCGCTCATTCAGGCGCGCATCATCGAGATTGGGGACGATAAAATTGTCCTGAAACTGGGCCATGGTCATCGCGACAGCGGGTGACTACCCGCCCTCCTCTTCACAAAGAACGGCTTGCATTCAAGCCTGTATGTACTAGTATGGTACTGTATGGCACTGATGCATTGCCTGTCAATGCCGGGACAGGGACGACTATGAGCCTCGACGTTCAAGTGCAGGAAAGCAGCGACAGCGCTGCGGCGACAATCGAGCGAGACCTGCGCCGGTCGATCATCGAACTCGATCTCTTGCCCGGCGTGCGCATGTCCGAGCAGGAGATCGCGAGCCGCCTCGGCGTATCGCGCCAGCCTGTTCGCGAGGCGCTGATCCGGCTGGCGCATTCCCGGCTGGTCGAGGTGCGCCCCTATCGCGGCACAGTGGTGGCGCGCATTTCGGCGCAGGAGATGACCGAAGCGCTGTTCGTGCGGCAATCAGTCGAAATCGCCGTGGTAGGGAAAGCTGCGCAGTCTTTTGACGCCTGGCAGCGCAAGCGCATCGAAAGCCTGTTGCTGAAGCAGGAAGACGCCTCGGTGCAGCAGGACCATGCGGCCTTCCGCGACCATGACGAGGCCTTTCACATTGCCATTGCCAAAGGTGCGGGCGTGGGCATGGCCTGGATGGCGATTGCCGATATGAAGGCGCATGTGGACCGCGTATGCAATCTGACGCTGCGCAGCGTGGAAGACATGCAGCGCCGCGTTCGGGAGCACCGGGACATTATGGCGGCGATTGACGCGCATGATGTCGAGGCGGCGCAGGCGGCGATGAGCACGCATCTGGGCAGCATTCTCGATGAGCTGCCGGAGCTGGAAGCGCAGCACCCAGCCCTCTTTCTCTAAACGCGGTAGATGCGCTCGGCATTGCGGTGAAAGAGCTTTGCCTGTTCGTCGTCCGAGGCTGAGCGCACGATGTGGCGCGCGGCATTGACCCAGTCGGTGAGGGTGCCGCCGGTGGTGGTCGCCACCGGGTGATCGGAACCCCAGACGACCCGATCCCAGCCAAAGCACTCGATGACGTGCTCGACATAGGGGCGCAGCGTTTCGGCGGTCCAGCCGGGATCGCAGTGATTGACGATGCCGGAGACCTTGCCCATGACATTGGGTAGGCTGGCGATATCCTTGAGGGCGCCGCGCCAGGGATCGAGACCCAGGCCATTGATGTCCGGATTGCCGCAATGATCGAGCACGAAGGTAACTTCGGGCACGAGTTTTGCGAGGCGAACGCCGAGATGGAGCTGATCGGCGCGCAGGCATAGGTCGAAGGTCAGATTGTGCGGCGCAAGCAGGCGGAGATTGGCGGGGAACAGGTCGGTCAGGCTGACATCGTCCGGCACTTCATGGAGGATGCGGCGCAGGCCTTTGACCTTGCCATTGCCGGCGGCGAGAATGGTTTCGAGCTGGGCGGCGAAATTGTCGTCTTCGGGGCGGCAGGCGGCGATGGCGCCGACGACACCGGGCTGAGTGGTGACAAAGGCGGTCTCGGCGACCATGTCGGCCTCAACGACATCGACTTCCATATGCAGCGCAGATTCAATGCCCAGCGCCTTGGCTTCGGCAAAATATTGCTCGCCCGTCCAGGGGCGATTGAGAGGGTGGCCCTCAGATATCCAGCCATAGGTGAAGCGGTCCGGATAGATCAGGTGGAGATGGGTGTCGAGAATGCGCAAGATTTCCTCCCCGCGATGGAAACGCCATATGTGATAGGCGGATGGGCGTCGCAAGGGCAAGCCTTGGCAAGAGAAATCAGCGGCCTACCCGACAGGGCTATTGACAGTGAAGCCGCGCAAGCGCCTTTTCAGCTTAATCTATTCGCGCGCAGGTTTGGAACGTGGACATCTTCACGGACAAAGCAGTGGTCGTGACCAATGCTCGGGGGGCATCGCCCTTCGTCATCGTCTGTGATCACGCCTCCAACCGTATTCCGACGCCCTATGGCGATATGGGGCTCTCGCCAACCGAGCGGCTGAGCCATATCGCCTGGGACCCAGGGGCGCTGGCGGTGAGCCGATTGCTGGCCGACCAGCTCGATGCGCCGCTGGTCGAGGCGACTTTTTCGCGGTTGATCATCGACCCCAATCGCGATCTCGATGCGCCGGACCTGATCTGGACTTTGTCGGAAGCGACACGCATTGCCGCCAATGAGAACCTGCCCAGCGCGGAACGCGACCACCGGATCGCCCGCTATCACCGGCCCTATCACAGCGCGATAGAGACGCTGCTGGAAGCGCGGCGCAATGCCGGACAGGAAGCGATCCTGGTCTGCGTGCATTCCTTCACGCCGGTCTATCTGGGAAAGACCCGGCCCTGGCCGATCGGCATTTTGCACGGCACACATAGCGGATTTTCCGAGGCCCTGCGCGACGCGCTGGCGGCGGAGCACCCCGATCTCAATATCGGCTGGAACCAGCCCTATGCCGCGCTCAACGGCGTGACCCTGACGCTGGAGCGGCACGGGGACGCGCGGGGGCTCGATGCCACCATGATCGAAATCCGCAACGACGAAATCCTGACGCCCGACGGCGCGGCCCTGTGGTCCGACCGACTGGCAAAGGGACTGACGGCCGCGCATCAGCAGAGATTGGAGGCGCGGAACTTTCACAAATTCAGCTTTTAGACAAATGTCAGGGGGACATGACGATGGCTGAGACGAAGAAGGTAGGAAGCGTTGCCTATGCGACGCGCGACAAGTCATATTTCGAAAAGCGCGGCCTGATCCGCCACGCCAGTGCGGTTCACCTCTGGGCATTGGGCGTGGGCGCGGTGATCTCGGGCCATTTCTCGGGTTGGAATGGCGGGCTGCTGCAGGGCGGCTGGGGCGGAATGCTCATTGCCACCATCCTCATTGGTATCATGTATCTGGGGCTCACCTTCGCCATTGCGGAAATGAGCCCTGCCCTGCCCCATACCGGGGCGGCCTATTCCTTCGCCCGCACGGCCATGGGGCCCTGGGGCGGTTTCCTCACGGGTCTCGCTGAAAACGTCGAATATGTTCTGACGCCGGCCGTTATCGTCTTCTTCAACGGCTCCTATCTCACCGGTATTTTCGAGACGCCGGACAGTTTCCAACCGGTCTGGTGGGTGCTGGCCTATATCGCCTTTGTGGGCCTCAATATCTGGGGCGTGGCGCTGAGCTTCCGCGTAACGCTGGTGGTGACGCTGCTGGCGCTGGCGTGTCTGCTGGTGTTCTGGATATCTGCTATTCCCAATGTGGATTTTGGACGCTGGGCGCTCAATATCGGCGAGGGCGGCGTCGAACTGCCGGAGGGCAATGGACCCTTCCTGCCCAATGGCATTCTGGGGATTTTCCTCGCCATGCCCTTCGCGGTCTGGCTGTTCCTTGCCATCGAGCAATTGCCGCTTGCCGCTGAAGAATCCATCGACCCGAAAAAGGACATGCCGCGCGGCATTATCCTTGGCTTCCTGACCCTGGTGGTTTCGGCCCTGGCCATTCTGACCCTCAACCCGTCAGTGGTCGGCATTGGCTCGTTTGCGCTGGGTTCGTCCGGTGAACCGCTGCTGGACGGTTTCCGGGCCATCTATGGCGACGGCATTGCCAAGGGGCTGGCACTGGTAGCGGTGCTGGGGCTGATCGCTTCGTTTCACACCATCATCTTCGCGCAGGGCAGGCAGATCTTCTCGCTGAGCCGGGCGGGGTATTTTCCGACCTTCCTGTCGGTGACCCATGACAGCCGCAAGACGCCGCATCTGGCCATGGTTGCCGGGGCGCTGCTGGGCCTCGTCGTGATCCTGACCGTTTGGTTCCTGGCCGGCGAGGAGAACCGCGGCTCGGTGATCGGGTTTACGCTGCTGAACATGGCCGTGTTTGGCGCCATGCTGAGCTATGTGCTGCAGGCGGTGAGCTTTATCCTGCTGCGGGTCAACCAGCCCAATATCGAGCGGCCCTTCCGCAATCCGCTGGGCATCCCGGGCGCAGCCCTGACCGTGATCATCGCCGCCGTGACCATCTATTTCCAGGTGACGGGGGACGCAGCCTATCGGGCCGGGATTATCGGCGTCGCCATCTGGTTTGCGGTGTTCATCGCCTATTTTGCGCTGATCGGCCGGCACAAGCTGATCCTGTCGCCTGAGGAAGAATTTGCCCTCGAGCACGGCAAATAGGCTTTCGCTTCCAACGCATATTCACCCCGGCCAACGCCGGGGTGATCGCTGTTCGCAACAGGAAATCATGCCATGGGCTATAGTCTTGCCGAGCTGAAAAAGGACGTCGCGTCCGGCGCAATCGACACTGTGCTGGTGGCTTTTCCCGATATGCAGGGGCGGCTGATCGGCAAACGGTTTCAGGCCGGCTTCTTCCTCGACGGGGCCATGTACGAGACCCATGGCTGCGACTATCTGCTGGCCGACGATATCGACATGGAGCCGGTGCCCGGCTATGCGGCGGCCAATTGGGGCAAGGGCTATGGCGATTTCGTCATGAAGCCCGACATGACGACGCTGATGAAATGCACCTGGCTCGAGGGTACGGCGCTGGTGCTGGCCGATGTGCTCGACCACCACCATCATGAGCCTGTTCCGCACGCGCCGCGCAATATCCTCAAGCGCCAATTGGCGCGGCTGGAGGCGATGGGGCTCTCGGCAAACTTCGCCAGCGAACTGGAATTTTATCTCTTTGACGAGAGCTTCCGCTCGGCCTTTGACAAGGGCTATCGGGACCTCAATGCCGCCGGCTATTACATCGAGGATTACCACATCTTCCAGACCACCAAGGAAGAAGGGGTGATGCGGGCGCTGCGCAATCATCTCAATGCCTCGGGCATTCCGGTCGAAAATTCCAAGGGCGAATGGGGCCCGGGCCAGGAAGAAATCAATGTGCGCTATGCCGAAGCGCTGACCATGGCGGACCGGCATGTGGTGATCAAAAACGCCACCAAGGAAATCGCCTATGCCCAGGGCAAGGCAGTGACCTTCATGGCCAAGTGGGATTATGAATTGGCCGGCTCATCGAGCCATATCCACATGTCGCTGGCCAAGGGCGGCAAGAACGCCTTTATCGATGGCGCGGACGCGCGGGGCATGTCGGCGCTGATGAAGCAGTTCATGGCGGGCCTCCTCACCTATGCCGGGGACATCACCTATTTCCTCGCGCCCTATATCAATTCCTACAAGCGCTTTCAGGTGGGGACTTTTGCGCCCACCAAGGCGATCTGGAGCAGCGACAACCGCACGGCGGGCTTCCGCCTTTGCGGCGAGAACACCAAGGGCATACGCGTCGAATGCCGGATCGGCGGGGCTGACCTTAATCCATACCTCGCCTATGCGGCGCTGATCGCTGCGGGGCTGAAGGGCATTGAGGACAAGCTGGAGCTGGAGCCGCCGTTTTCGGGCGATGCCTATTCGGGCAAGAAGTTGCGCGAGGTGCACAAGACACTGCGCGACGCCATTGCGGCGCTCAGAAAATCCAAAATGCTGGTCGCGGCTTTGGGGCAGGATGTGGTGGACCATTATGTCCATACCGCTGAATGGGAGCAGTTTGAATATGACCGCCGCGTGACCGACTGGGAGCGCAAGCGGGGCTTTGAGCGGACTTAAAGCTGTTTAGTCGCGTTTCCGAACCGCAAAACCGTTACCACTTTTGCTGGAAACGCTTTAGTCCACCCTGCCCCGCGCGGCCACGGCGACCGTCTCGACCAATTGGCCATTCTGGACCAAATGAACATGGTCGTAGAGATTGCTGACCGGGCAACAATGATTGGGGATGATGCGGATCGTGTCGCCGATAGCGGGCTTTTGCGTGCAATCGGAGAGGTCGATGGTGCCGTGCTCTTCACTGAGCCCCACGATCCGGGCATTGGGATATTCGACAACATAGCCATAGCCCGTAAGGCCGAGCAGGTCGCTGGTCAGCGCCTTGGAGCCCGCGTCGATAATGGCGCGATCGGGCGTGGGGTGAGACACCACGGTGGCGAGGACGGTCAAGGCGCATTCCTCGAATGTGGCGGCGCCGGCGGCGACCTGGGAGCGGTCCATATAGATATAGGTGCCGGGGCGATATTCGGTCGCGACCCCGGCCTCGTTGCTGTGCCAGAGATCGGGCGTACCGCCGGTGGTGATGGTGGGGACGGCAATATCGTGTTCGTCAAAGAGGGCTTTGGCACGGCGGAGCCAGGAGGCGGTCTCGCGGTATTTGCCGGCAGCGGGGTAGGTCATCAGTCCGGCAAAGGCGAGGCCGGGCGCGGCGAGAATGGCGCGGGTCAGCGCCAACGCCACATCGGGTGACTGAACGCCGCAGCGGCCGCCACCGGTATCGCATTCGACAAAGACGCCGAGCCTGTGGTCGGGATCGGTGAAGGTTGCGGCGAGGCCGGCGACGCATTCGGGGCTGTCGGCAACAACGCTTATGGTGATCCGCTGGTGCAAGGCTTTGAGACGATTGAGCTTTTTGGTGCCGATGACGTTGAAGGTCAGCAACATGTCGGTGAGACCGGCATCGGCCATGACTTCGGCTTCGCCCAGTTTCTGCACGGTAATGCCAACGGCGCCGAGATCCATCTGCCATTGCGCAAAGCGGGGGAGCTTGTGGGTCTTGATATGCGGGCGCAGGCGCAATTGTGCTTTATCGGCAAAGGCTTGGGCCTTGCGGAGGTTGAACTCGACGCGATCAAGATCGATCAGAACGGCGGGTGTGTCGATCTCGGAATAATGGGTCATCGCTGCGCCGTTGTTTCATTGACGAAGCACAGCGTAACCGAACCGAAATGACTAGCAAATGAAGCGTTGGTGTCGCAGTCCAGGACTATTGGTTAGCAGACTGTTAACATTGAGCGTCGCGGAGTGAGCGATCGATGGTGAACGGTGTCAGATTGACCGGTAGCGAAACGAAAACCGGCTGCGAAGGTCATTTCGCACCCGGTTCTGTCCGTCACTCAAACTAGAACATCATCGCGTCGAGATCGTCCTCTGGCACGGCTTCCGGAACCGACGCTGCTGCGGCGCCGCCGAAGAGGCGGGTATGGGCCGCGCGCTCGGCTTCCATCGTGTACATCTTGCGCAGTGCTTCGATGATGCCGGCAGGCCCGGACGACAATTGCGCCGGGGGCTCGTCCTGGCTGAGGCTGGCGATTTCGATGCCGACATCTTCCATGGCCTCGGCGAGAGCCGACTGGCCCGAGATGCCGCGCGCCGCTGCGTCGAGCGCAGCAATGACCTTTGGACCATCGGTATTGAGGCTGGCCAGAGCGGTGGCGAGCTGTTGGTCGAGGCCGGTGAGCAATTGCAGAGCCCGCATGGCCTGCTGTTCGAGTTCGCCGATCTTGCTGGCCCCATCGGCGGCGGCAGCGGCGCCGAACGCGCTGGCGAGCACCGAGGCTTCGTTGAGGCGTCCCATGGCGTTTTCGGCGGCGACGACTGTTTCGGTGGTCAATTCACGCAGCTGGCTGGCGATGACGGTGAGCGAGGCGCCGCGGGGGCCAAGCTGTGCACAGCGCACGGCGGCGTTTAGGCTGACGAGCCGCATATTGGCTTCGATGTCCTGCACCGCGCCGACATGTTCGAGCAATACGCCTACGGTGTTCTGGACGGCGGAAGCGACGGCTTCGAGCTTGGCGCGCTCGGTTTCAAAGTCGCGCAGAATGGTGACCGCAACGCGCAGTTGGGCGCTGAGATTGGCGATGGCCGAGCTCTTGCCGGCATCGGCGCCATAGAGGCTGCGGCTGCTGGCCATGATCGTGTCGGCGTCGCTGGCCAAAGCTTCCAGGGACTGATCCGCCTCGCCCACTTCATTGGCGAAATCGCTGGCCGTTTCGGCCAGTTGCAGTTGTTCAAGCGCAGCAATGGCGGCGATGGCTTCGGCCTTTTCACCATCCTCCAACGTGACGCCCAGCGCGGGCTGGCCCTCGACCAGCAGAGCGAGCGCTTCGAGACCAGCTTCGACATGTTCGAGCCGCTGGCGGGTGGCGTCGCCAACCTGCAGCGCCATGACGGCGCTGCCGATACGGCCGACAATCTGGCGGGAGACGCGACTGGTTTCGGCGCTGCCTTCCACGGCTGCGGCACGCTGTTCGTCCAGCGCTGACAATGTCTGGGTCAGGTTATTGGCGAGGCCGGAAAGGGTGTGGGCATGGGCGGATTCAAAGCGGGCGCGCTGGGATGCGGCGCGGTCGACCTCGCCGGTCAACTGGCGGTAAACCTGCGAAAAATCCTGGATGGTGTGGCTGGCCGAGTCCGAGAGTGACGCGATGTCGGTGGTAAAGACATCGAAATCATCACTGTCGCCGACAATGCCGGCGGCGGTGACGCGGGCATTGACCGAGACGATGCCCATCATCTTGACTGTGCGGCGTAATTCGCCAATCGGGCTATTGGCGGCGGCGACGACCTCGACGAGGCGCGCAAGATCGGCCTTTTCCTGGGCAAAGGTTTCCGACAATTCAGCAGCGGTGCTCGCGACAGCGCTCAGATGGCTGCTGGCTTCGGCGACGTCGGCGCCCTGCAAGGCGGCGGGCAGCGCTTCGAAGAGGCGCGTCAGCTTGTTGAGCATGGCCGCGCCATCGGTGAGGCGCGCGCCAACATTGACGAAAGTGGTTTCGATTTTCTGGCGGGGGCCGGCAAGGCTCGCCGCCATGCGGCGGATGCTGGCGGGATTGACCACGTCGCTCATGCTGCGCCTCCTGCCTGGCGGGGTGCATTGCGCCCATAGGCGGTGATTTCACCCGCAACCTTGCCCAGGGGCAGGATGCGTCCCGCCGCGCCGCGTTCGATGGCTTCTTTTGGCATTCCGAACACAACCGAGCTTGCTTCATCCTGCGCGATCGTGGCGCTACCCATCTGCCGCATTTCCAAAAGGCCACGCGCACCATCGTCGCCCATGCCGGTCAATATGATGCCCAGCGCATTGCGCCCGGCAGATTGGGCGGTGGAGCGGAAGAGGACGTCGACCGAGGGCCGGTGGCGCGAGACCGGGTGACCATCGACAATTTTGACGGTGTAGCGCGAGCCATTGCGCACGAGCAGCATGTGAAAGTTTCCCGGCGCGATGAGGACATGTCCATGCTGGACCAGATCACCATCTTCGGCCTCCTTGACCTCGACGGCGCAGGTGGAATTGAGCCGGCGCGCGAAGGCGCCGGTGAAATTTTCCGGCATATGCTGGACGATCAGGATCGCGGGGCTATCGGCGGGCAGTGCTTCGAGCACAGCGCGCAGAGCCTCGGTGCCCCCGGTCGAGGCGCCAATGGAAACGATGGGTTCGGTGACCGGCATACGGGCAATAAGGCTTTCGCGGCGCGCGTCCGATATGGCTGGAATGATGCCATCGGCGGTGAGCTTGGCTTCGACCGCCAGCGCCGGCGCTTGTTTCTTGGCGCCGC
Organism: Pseudomonadota bacterium; assembly: GCA_023433775.1. Taxonomy (GTDB): domain Bacteria; phylum Pseudomonadota; class Alphaproteobacteria; order Rhizobiales; family Devosiaceae; genus Devosia. The sequence continues at coordinate 17,898 of JAEYTY010000125.1, forward strand.
GCAGCTTGGTTTGAACGGCAGATTTGGCGGCCTGGCAGATGCGGCTGCGCGATTCCTGGAGGAAATGAGCCGTGTCGATGCGTGGCTTGGGCACGACATCGACTGCGCCCGCCTCAAGCGCCTGCATCAGGGTATCGGAGCCGGCCTGGGCATGGCTGGAACAGATGACGACCGGAATGGGCCGCTGTGACATGATCTTGCGCAGGAAGGTCAGCCCATCCATGCGCGGCAGTTCGATATCGAGGAAAATGACATCGGGCACTTCCTGGCGGATGCGCTCGACCGCGATATAGGGATCGGCGGCGGTGGCCATGACCTCAAGGTCGGGGTCGGACGCGATAATATCGCTCAGTGTCGTGCGGACCGAGGCACTGTCATCGACGATAAGAACGCGGATTTTAGACGAACTGGAACTCATGACACCCTAGACCCGCTGGAAAACAGCCGGTGCAACCTGCCGCACGCTGACGGACGTACCGATCATAGACTCAGAATGACCAAGCAAAAGATAACCGCCGGGCCGAAGGTGGCTAACAAGGCGCGAGATAACTGCTGCCTGATCGGTCTTGTCGAAATAGATCAGCACATTGCGCAGCAGGATGATGTCCACATCGCGGTCGTAGGGATAAGTCTCGTCCATCAGATTGAGCCGGTGGAACTGCACCAGGCGGCGCAATTCGGGGACGATGCGCACATTGGGGCGCAGACCGGCCTTGCGTGACCACATGAGGTAGCGGTTCTGGAACTCCGCTGGCACCGGTGCGATCTGGTCGGAGGGATAGACGCCGCTCTGTGCCTGTTCGAGCACGTCAGTCGAAATATCGGTGCCCAGAATGGAGAAGCGGAAATTGCGTTGGCGCTGGGCTATGTCAGCCATGACCATGGCCGTCGTATAGGCCTCGGCGCCGGTGGAGGCGGCTGCGCTCCAGAGCTTGAGAAGCGGGTTGCGCTCGCGGGAGCGCAATTCGAGCAGAGCCGGCACCATGATCGAGCGCATGAGATGGAAATGCTCGAGTTCACGGAAGAAGTCGGTCTTGTTGGTGGTGACGACATTGATGAGGAACATCAGTTCCTGCTCAAGCCCATCGCGGTGGAACAGATAATTGCAATAGGCCGCGAAGGTCGGCATTTCGAGGACGCGCAGGCGACGGCGCAGGCGGCCTTCGACCATGAGGCGCTTGGCGGGTGGCAGGCGAATGCCGGTTTCCTCGGTGACGACCTTGGCGATACGCGCAAAGTCGGCTGGGCTGAGGTGATCCTCGCCATCATCTTCAGGCACGGACTGGGACAAGAGAGCCAAGATCTACTCCGAACAATGGACCATGTCCCGCAGGGCATGGACAGGTCTCTTTCAGGCGGCGGACAGAATGCCGGTGCTATCGCCAAGCAGGCGCTCAAGATCGAGGACGGTGACGAACCTGCCATTGCGCCGGCCAATGCCTTCGATGCAGTGGTCGCTCCAGCCGGTATTGATGACCGGCGGGGGATCGAGCGTGTCGCTATCGAGCACGGTCACCTCGAAAACCCGGTCGGCACGCAGACCGATGGTTATTTCGCCCGTGGGTCCGTTGACCGAGAGCACCAGAATACGGGTGTTCTCGGTGTCCTCGGCGGCCACGATGCCAAGAGTCTGACGCAGGTCGACAACCGGAATGCCCTTGCCGCGCACATCGATCATGCCGAGAAGATTTTCGGGTGAGCGCGGCAGGCGGGATATTGGCCGCATGTCGAGGATTTCCTGCACCTTGGTGACGGGGGCCGCAAACACTTCGTCTGCGACGCCCAGGGTGACATATTGGGTGAGTTCAGCCATGGCCTGTTCCTATGCCGCACCGCGGCGGGTGTATTCGGCATCCAGCGCATCGGCGCTGTCGTCGAGTGCAATATCGAAGCCACCGCCCTTGGTCGTTGCCGCACGGGCCGACTTGGCCGGCTTCATGTGCGGAGCCTTTGAGAGGACGGCTTCGCGGATGTCGGAGTTTGCAGCGGCTTCCGGGGCAGCGGCGCTGCGCGCGGAGGCGGCGTCGACGCGGAAGTAGCTGATTGCCGATTGCAGATGTTCGGCCTGGCTGGCCAGTTCTTCTGCGGTCGAGGACATTTCCTCGGCGGCGGAAGTATTCTGCTGGGTGACCTTGTCGAGCTGCTGAATGGCCGTGTTGATCTGGGCTGCACCGGCATTCTGCTCGCGGCTGCCGGCGGAGATTTCTTCCACCAGTTCAGCCGTGCGCTGAATATCGGGAACCAGACGGGACAGCATTTCGCCAGCGGACTGGGCGGCCTTGACCGTGGTGCCGGAGAGCGTCGAGATCTCTGCGGCGGCAGCCTGGCTGCGTTCGGCGAGCTTGCGCACCTCGGAGGCGACGACCGCAAAGCCACGGCCATGTTCACCGGCACGAGCAGCTTCCACCGCAGCGTTGAGGGCGAGAAGGTCAGTTTGGCGGGCAATTTCCTGCACCACCATGATCTTTTCGGCGATGGTCTGCATGGCATTGACCGCGTTATCGACGGCTTCGCCCGAAGCAATCGCGTCGGCAGCGGACTGGCGGGCGATTTTTTCGGTCTGGGTGGCGTTATCGGCGGACTGCTTGATGGTGGAAGCCATTTCTTCCATCGAAGCGGATGCCTCTTCGGTGGACGAAGCCTGTTCGGCGGCGCCCTGGCTCAGCTGTTCGGCCGTCGCCGACATTTCCTGCGAACCGGAGGCGACATTGCGGGCGGCGGCCATGGCATCGGCGACGACGTCACGCAGACGCCCGACCATGCGCTCGAGGGCAAGACCCAAAGTGTCCTTGTCGGAAAGCGGCGCGGGGCGGACGGTGAGGTCGCCATCGGCGATCTGGTCGGCGACCGCTGCGGTCTGGCGCAGATTGGTGGTCATGGTGTTGAGCGCGTTCACCAGGACTTCGACCTCGTCACCGGAATTGACGGTGATGTTCCTCGATACATCGCCGATGGCGACAGCATTGGCGAAGTCAGTCGCCGTGGTGAGGTTGCGTTTGATGCCATTGGTGATGAGCAGCACGATAAAGGCAGCAATGGCTGTTACCAGCACGCTGACGATGATCATTACCCAGGTCAAAAGGCCAAAAAGGGCCTCGCCCTCTTCCTTGAGGTGGTGGGCAGCCTTCAGCTGATAGGAGGAGAGCTCGGAGATCGCCTCGGTGGTCGGATCTATGGCAGCGTAGAGCTGGCTATCGGCAAAGCTTGCAAGCGCCAGTTCATCACGCTTGGTGAGGATATCTTCGAGCTGGGCGACCTTGCGATCGGCTTCAACCTTGCTTGCATCGACGCGGTCGGCAATGGCCGCTTCTTCGGCATTGAGATTAGTGGCCCGGTATTTGTCCCAGTGCTCGTCGATGACCTCACGGGCATTGTGCACGCGGGTGGTTGCCTCGGACCAGCTCAGCGAGCCGGAGGAGACGCGGTGGGTGGTGTCGACAATGTCGATTGCATAGGCGTCGGAGACAAATTTGAGTTCTTCCAGCGGCACGACGCGTTCGTCGTGAATGGAGAGCATGGCGTGGTCCATGCTGCTCATTCCGAAGAAGCCCACCCCGCCGACAATGCCGGCGATGGTGATGCTTGAGGCCAGTTGAAGTGCCAGGATCTTGGCCGGGATAGACCGGAAGACGGAACGGTGACTAGTCATCGTAATTCCCTTCTAGGATTGCCAGTCGGACCCGGCCCCTTTCTGGCGGCCGGGACGTTATCGAGGAAGCAAGATCAAGCGGCACCGCGGCGGACGAAATCGTCGTCGAGATCGTCAGCGCCTTCGCCCATGTCGAGATCGAAGCCGCCGGAGCCGGCCTTGATCTTTGAGCGAGCTGGCTTGGCCTTGAGGGCCATATGCGGGGCGCTGGCCATGATGGCGGCCTTGATGTCGCGGTTTGGTGCGACATTGGTATTCACCGCTGCCCCAGCATCGAGACGGAAGTAGCTGATGGCGGCCTGGAGCTGTTCGGCCTGGCTGGCCAGCTCCTCGGCAGTCGAGGACATTTCCTCGGCGGCAGAGGTGTTCTGCTGGGTGACCTTGTCGAGCTGCTGGATGGCCGTGTTGATCTGGGCGGCACCAGCATTCTGTTCGCGGCTGCCGGCGGTGATTTCTTCCACCAGTTCAGCCGTGCGCTGGATGTCGGGGACCAGCTTGCCGAGCATTTCGCCAGCCGACTGGGCAGCCTTGACCGTGGTGCCGGAGAGCGTCGAGATTTCGGCGGCGGCAGCCTGGCTGCGTTCGGCGAGCTTGCGCACTTCGGAGGCAACGACCGCAAAGCCACGGCCATGTTCGCCGGCACGGGCGGCTTCCACCGCAGCGTTGAGGGCGAGCAGATCGGTCTGGCGGGCGATTTCCTGCACGACCATGATCTTTTCAGCGATGGTCTGCATGGCCGAAACGGCGCCGTTGACGGCCTCGCCCGAGGCAATCGCGTCGGCAGCGGACTGGCGGGCGATCTTTTCGGTCTGGGCAGCGTTGTCAGCCGACTGCTTGATGGTGGAGGCCATTTCTTCCATCGAGGCGGATGCCTCTTCGGTGGACGACGCCTGTTCAGTGGCACCCTGGCTCAGCTGTTCGGCGGTGGCCGACATTTCCTGGCTACCGGAGGCGACATTGCGGGCGGCGCCGGTGACTTCGGACACCACTTCGCGCAGCTTGGCGGTCATGGTGTTGAGCGTGCGGACCACGTCGCCCACTTCGTCGTCGGACTTGACCTCGGCAGTGGCCGAGAGATTGCCGCTGGCGACCTCTTCGGCCAGACGCACAGCGCTGGAAAGAGCGCGCGAGATCGACACAACGATCCAGGTTGCGGCAACAGCGGCGATGATGATGGAGCCGATGAGCAGCGCAATGAGGAACATGCGGCTGGTTTCGTAGAGGCTGTTGGCCTCGGTGAGGGCCGTGTTGACGGTTACCTCATTGCGATCAACGATGGTGTTGATCAGCTCGTTGGCCTGCTCGCGGAGCGGGGCGCCGACATTGTCCACCAGTTCGCTGGCATTGTACTGTGAGCGCTGGATGGCAACCGCGTTGCCCTTTTCCATGGCGGCGAACATGGCGTCGAAATTGGCGCGCAGTTCGGCAACAAGCGCGGTTTCGGCAGGGCCGACGGCACGGGCCAGGCGATCAATATTGGGCTGGAGGCGTTCGCGGACGCCGGCGAAGTCATTATACCATTCGTCCTGCTTTGCCGGATTGCTTGCGGCCAGCAGCACGTTGCGGTGCTGACGGAACACGTCGCTGGCATCGAGGAACAGTGAACTTGCAGCTTCGTAGGCCGGGAATGCGCCGAGATCACCCGAGCTGACGCGCGAGGACAGCATGGGCAGGAGCTTGGCCATGGTGTTTTCGAGCGCCGTGATAGAGGCTGAACCTTCGCTGGTCGTAATCGCGAAGGCGGCCGTGTCGGTGTTCTTCAGCGCCTCGGCCTTGGCCGTGGTCAGTGTCGACCAGTAGGAGTCGAGCGTCGAAATGAAGTTCTGCATGTCGCTGATATTGTCAGCATTGTTGAACTTGCTGGCGAGGTCCTGCGCAGAAGCGGTCAGCAGCTCATATTCCTGCTGCATGGACGCCTGGAGAGCGTTCAGCTCGGCCTCGTCATTGCTGAGGATCATGGCGCGCATGTCGTTTGAAATTGCAGTCAGCTCGTTCTGCATTTCCTTGAGCGTAAGCGACCGTGCGATCGGCCCTTCCACCACGCTTGCCATGGACTGATTGATCGTCCCCAAGCCCTGCAGGGCCATGAACATGCTGGCGCCGGAAAGACCGACGACGGTGACGAACGTCGCTGCCAGCTTGGTTTTGATGGTAAGTCTCACGATGCAGACCTTTCTTCTGATGCTGCGGAGGACGGGCTTCTGCCGTCCGTAATCTGGAAAATGCGTTCCATGTCGGGGATGATGATGAAGCCGCCATTGCGCTTGCCGATGCCCTTCACAAATTCGGGCCTCCAGCGCATACCGACCTTGGGTGCTTCCTCGATGGAAGCAGCCTCGATGTCGGTAACGTCGTGCACCTTGTCGGCGAGGATGCCGGCGATGGTGGGTTCTCCGTCCAGATCAACCTCCATGACGACAATGCGCGTATCCTCATCCGGTGGGGGCCGGTCCATGCCGAACATGACGCGCAGGTCGGCCAGGGGCACGACGCGCCCTCGGACATTGATCAGGCCCGCCGCGAAGGTGGGGGCGTTTGGGACTTCGGTAATAGGGACGAGATCCAGGATCTCGCGGACCCGGCTGGCCTCGACCGCAAAGAGCTCGTCATGCAGGCGTATGGTAAGGGCCGTCATGGGCCCCTGCTCTGTCGTGGTCATGCGGCGTTCCCCATGGCAAGATTGCGGTCGACATAGCTCTGGCCAGAGGCGACCAGATGGGCGGTATCTAGGATTAGGGCCACCGAACCGTCGCCCAGGATTGTTGCACCCGAGAAAGATTTGACGTCCGAATGCAGCTTGGAGAGCTGCTTGATGACGGCCTGGTTGTTGCCAATGATCTGATCGACCACGAGGCCAACACGGCCTTCGCTGGACGAGACAATGACCACCTTGGGGTGCTCGTCGGCCTCGCCGGTGAGACCGAAGACTTCACGCAGACGCAGATAGGGTACGAGGCTGCCGCGGATATCGAGGAAGTTGCGACCCTTGGCATGGGCTTCGATGCCTTCGGGCAGTTCGACGCATTCTTCGACTGCCGCGAGCGGAATGGTGTAGCGGCCATTGCCGACGCGCACCAACATGCCATCGATGATGGCAAGGGTCAGCGGCAAGCGCAGGGTCATGGTGCTGCCCTTGCCCGGCGTGGTGGCCACATCGATACTGCCACGCAGGCCGTCGATAGTGCGCTTGACCACATCCATGCCGACGCCGCGCCCGGAAAGCGAGGTCACTTCCTTGGCGGTGGAGAAGCCGGGGGCGAAAATCAGATGATGCAGTTCGCTGTCGGTCAGCTTGGTTTCGGGCGTGATGAGGCCGTTTTCCTCGGCCTTGGCGCGGATGCGGGCGGCATCGAGACCAGCGCCGTCGTCCGAGACGGAGATGGCAACCTCAGCCCCGGAATAGACCGCGGAGAGCCGGACGACGCCCTTGGGCGACTTGCCGGCTGCGACACGCTTTTCCGCATTTTCGAGGCCGTGATCGACCGAGTTGCGGATGAGGTGAACCAGCGGATCGGCAAGCCGCTCGATCATGGTCTTGTCGAGTTCGGTGTCTTCGCCCGTGGTGATGAAATCGATCTGTTTTCCGAGTTCGGTCGACAGATCGTGGATCAGGCGGCGGAAGCGGCCGAACAGCGTGCCGATGGGCACCATCCGGATACCCATGGTCGTGTCGCGCAAGCCCGAAGACAGACGCTCTAGTTCTTCAGCGACATTCTTGAGGGAGGAGTCGGCGCTGAGAGCGGCGATCTGGCTGAGACGGGCCTGGGCGATAACGAGTTCGCCGACGCGATCCATCAGCTCGTCGAGCCGCTCGGCCGGGACGCGGAGGGAGGTGGCGGCGGGCCGTTCGGCAGTTTCGGGCTTTTCAGCGCGCGGGGCGCGGGGCGCCGGAGACTGCTCCGCAATCGTGGCCGGGGCAGCCACCGGCTCCGGCTCAGCAATTGCAGCGACGACGGGCGCGGCGACCGGCGCGACGTCCGTGAGCTCGGTCAGCGTCAGCTCCATATTGTCGCGCAGGAAGAGGAAGACATCGTCGATGGCCCCTGTCGGGTCCTCGTGAACGATATCCACCTGCCAGCCGATATAGGGCACCTCGGGATCGAGGACGTCGATATCCGGAATCCGGTCACTCAGCGCGGTGACCGTGCAGGGACCAATTTCGGACAGCTCGTCGATGAGCAGCAGCGGATTGGTGCCATAGGCCAGTGCGTCGGACGGCAGATGGAAGACCAGCCGCCAGGTTTTGGCAGCGCCTTTGGGTGGCTCGACCTTAGTCGTGGGCTGCGGTGCGGGTGGAGGAACCTCAGGTGCTGAGGCGACAGGAGGAGTTGCGCCATCAACGATCACGCGCAGATCGGCAAGAATGCGGTCGCCGCCGGCCGTCTCGGAATCGGGGTTCTCGATCAAAAGGTGAATGTGGTCCTTGGCGTCGAGCGCCACCACGATCAGCGCGGCATTTGCCTGGCTTTGGCCCTTGCGGACACGATCAAAGGCCGTTTCGAATTCGTGTACGAAATCAGCCACAGCCGTGAAGCCGAACATGGCGCCCGACCCCTTGATGGTGTGCAGGGCGCGAAAGGTGGAATTGATGAGATCCGAATTGGAAGGGTCCTGCTCCAGATCGAGCAAGCCGGCCTCGAGCTGATCGAGCAGCTCGCGCGCCTCCTGGCGGAAAGTTTCGGCGGGGTCATTCATATTCATGCGCCCGTTACCTTCTTGATGATCGCGAGAAGCTGGTCCTGCTTGAATGGCTTGACGATCCAGCCGGTCGCGCCCGCCTCCTTGGCCTGACGCTTGAGCTCCTCATCGGACTCAGTTGTCAGCAGGATGATCGGGATGCCCTTGCTCGAAGGGTGCTGGCGATATTTCCGGATGAACTCAATTCCATTGAGAACCGGCATGTTCAGATCAGTAATGACCGCGTGAACCGTGTTGCTGATTGCCTGATCGTAGCCTTCGGCGCCATTGGCAGCCTCGATCACGTCCAGGCCAGCCGAGGTGAGGGTCATGGCGACCATCTGCCGAATGGACGCGGAATCATCGATGGTCAAAATCGTCTTCATGCCCTCATTTCCCTGCTGGCTGATCGGTGGAAGTCCAGAACCCGGCGTGTCCGGCGCCGAGCGTCAAAAACCCGGCAGAGGCAAGAACCTGCTGCAAAGGGGCACCCAGAGGCGCGAGCATCCGCATGGTCTTGCCGGACGCTTCTGCCTTTGCCCGGGCGGCAAGCAGCGTCTGGACCGTGGTGATGTCTGCCCCGGTCATGGCCTGGGTGTCGATATCGATCCGGGCGTGTTTTTCAATGGCCTCGCGCACTTTCGCGAGGACGCTCTGCGCTGCCTTGATGCCGGCCTCGCCGCTCAACACGAGCGTGTGATCTCGTTTGCCAGTCATGGTTATGACCGGACACAAAAGTGTCGAATGTACATTTGGGTCTTTCTGTCGCTTAGATGGTCTGGGAACAGGTAGGCGAAATTGAGCGTATACAGCCTCAAGATTGGCGTTAATCTATTGCTTTTGTACGCGCCGTATTCCCATCCAGCACACCACTATACTTGCAGAATGCACTTAACCAATGGTTACCCTTTCGGATAATCATCGCAGTTTCTTTTAGAAGTATTATCGATATACATTTGAAAACACAAGCAACGCGCCCCACTCTCTGGCGAGTCACCATTGAATCGATTCTGAATCAATAAGAGTCGTCGCTGTTTGATTCAGAATCAAAGCGCAAGAATTTTGCTTCGGATACTTGAAGATTCACTATCGGTGACGGCGGCAATCATCCGGCAAGGGTCAGCCGAAGCCATGAACCATTGTTCGCGGGCGCGTTCGGTGCGCGTAGCCGATTGTGGCAATTTATGGGCAAGGCGCCAGCACAACCCGGCATTGCAGCAAGTAACTCATGCGCCACAACATTTTGTGTGGCGGGTAGCCCCAGCAGTTAGATCCTGTTGGCGAGCCACCAATCGATGCCGGCCTGAGCGCATTCCTTATCCTGCGAAGGTGTGCCGGAACTGAGGCCGATGCCGCCGACGACTGCGCCTTCAAAGAGGACCGGCAAGCCGCCACCGACAACCATGAGGCGGCCACCGATGGCGCTGTTGATGCCATAGGCGGGTTTGCCGGGCTGGCTGACTTCGCCGTAACTATCCGTCGCGCGCTGGGCTGCGGCGGCGGTGAAGGCCTTGTCGATGGCAATGGTCGAAGAGGTGACCTTGCCGCCATCCATGCGGAGAAAAGCGATGAGATTGCCGCCATCGTCGGTGATGGCAATGCACATGGGCACGCCGATTTCCTCGGCCTTGCGGCGCGCGCCTTCAATGAGGATCTGGGCGTCGTTGCTGTCGAGGCGGGTAATCGTGCGCATGGGCTTAGCTCCTGTGGGCGGCCTTGGCCTCGCGGCGGCGGCGATGAAGGATTGGCTCGGTATAGCCGGAGGGCTGGCCGACGCCTTCGAAGACCAGTTCGCGCGCGGCCTGGAAGGCGATCGATGCATCATAATCCGGCGCCATGGGGCGGTAGGCGGGATCGCCTTCATTCTGGCGATCGACGGCCACGGCCATGCGGCGGAAGGAGGCGTCGATGGCTTCTCGCGTGGTGACGCCATGGAGGAGCCAATTGGCGAGATGCTGGGCCGAAATGCGCAAGGTGGCGCGATCTTCCATCAGCGCGACATCGTTGATGTCGGGCACCTTGGAGCAGCCAATGCCCTGATCGACCCAGCGCACGACATAGCCGAGGATAGACTGGCAGGAATTGTCGAGCTCGAGGCGAACTTCTTCATCAGAGAGATTGCGGCCGCCGAGCAGCGGCGGGGTGAGCAGGCGCGCGAGATCGGCAGGCGTGCGCTTGCTGATTTCGGCCTGGCGGGCCGGGACATCGACCTGATGATAATGCGTCGCGTGGAGCGTGGCGGCCGTGGGCGACGGGACCCAGGCGGTATTAGCGCCGGCCATGGGATGGCCCGACTTGACGGCGAGCATTTCGGCCAATGCATCGGGCTTGGCCCACATGCCCTTGCCGATCTGGGCGTGGCCGGCGAGACCGGAAGCGAGACCCACATCAACGTTGTTGTCTTCATAGGCGCCGAGCCAGACTGAGGACTTCATGTCATTCTTGGGCAGGACCGGACCGGCCTGCATGGAGGTGTGGATTTCGTCGCCGGTGCGGTCGAGGAAGCCGGTATTGATGAAGACGAGGCGATCCTTCACGGCGCGGATGCATTCACGCAGATTGGCCGAGGTGCGGCGCTCTTCGTCCATGACGCCGATCTTGAGCGTGTTGCGGGCCAGGCCGAGCACATCCTCGACGCGGTCAAAGAGCGTATTGGCGAAACCGACTTCCTCGGGGCCGTGCATCTTGGGCTTGACGATATAGACGCTGCCGGCGCGGCTATTGCGCGGGCCGGAGGTCTTTTTGAGATCGTGGATGGCGCAGAGGCTGGTGACCATGGCGTCGAGAATGCCTTCCGGCGTTTCCTTGCCGTCGGCATCAAGCACCGCATCGGTGGTCATGAGGTGCCCCACGTTGCGCACCAGAAGGAGGGAGCGGCCCGGCAGGGTGAGTTCGTTGCCATCGGGGGCGGTGAAGGTACGGTCGGGGTTGAGGCGCCGGGTGAGGCTTTTGCCGCCCTTCTCGAAAGTCTCGCTGAGATCGCCGCGCATGAGGCCGAGCCAGTTGCGATAGACGAGAACCTTGTCTTCGGCATCGACGGCGGCGACGGAATCTTCGCAATCCTGAATGGCGGTGAGCGCAGCTTCGACGACCACATCCTTGAGGCCGGAAGGGCTGGCCGCGCCGATGGGGCTCGATGGATCGAAGGTCAGTTCGACATGGAGGCCATGGTGGCGGAAGAGCAGCGAGCGGCTGTCGCCTGAACCTGAATGACCAACGAAGCTGGCGGGATCGGCAAGGCCGGTCACCGTGCCATCGGCAAGGGTGATGACGATTGTGCCCTTGTCGATGGCATAGGCTTTCGCATCGGCATGGCTGCCGGAGGCGAGTGGCAGGGCTTGATCGAGGAACTCGGCAGCGCGGGCAACAACGGCGGCGCCACGGGTGGGATTGTAGCCTTTGCCGGGGGCGAGGTCGCCGGATTGGTCGATGACGTCACTGCCATAGAGCGCGTCATAGAGGCTGCCCCAGCGGGCGTTGGCGGCGTTGAGCGCGAAGCGCGCGTTCATGACCGGCACGACGAGCTGGGGGCCGGCCATGGTGGCGATTTCGGGATCGACGTTTTGCGTCGTGATGGTGAAATCGGGACCGGGCGGGACGAGATAGCCGATTTCGGTGAGGAAGGCGCGATAGGAGTCGCCGTCGAGCGGCTGGCCACGGCGCGCCTGATGCCAGGCGTCGATCTGGCTTTGGAGACTATCGCGGCGGGCGAGGAGCGAGCGGTTGAGCGGCGCCAGATCGGCGAGCAGTTTGGCATAGCCCGACCAGAAGTTGGCGGCGTCCACGCCGGTGCCGGGAATGGCTTCGGACTCGATGAAATCGGCCAATATCTTTTCCACTTTCAGGCCGCTGCGCATGACATGGTTGGACATAGACGTTTCCTCGGTGACAAATTTCCGTTGCGATACGGGATAGTTTTTGAATTTTGCGGCGTCGAGAGCGCAGATTTTTCTTTTCCGGATCGTGGAAACATGTTTCCATAGCGTGGGATGGCAATAGCGATCACGAGGGTGGAATGACTGAAAAACGCGATGGTTCTGTGCAGTCGGTGGAACGCGCGCTGATGTTGTTGCAGGCGCTCGGGCAGGATGGCGAAGGACTGCGCCTGACCGATCTGGCGCGGCAATGCAGCCTCTCGGTTTCGACCACGCATCGGCTGCTGACCACATTGCAGAAGCACCGCTTTGTCGAGTTCGACCGCAATGACGGGCATTGGCAGGTGGGGCGGCAGGCTTTTTCGGTTGGCTCCGCCTTTATCCGGCATCGCAATTTCATTGCCGTCGCCATGCCTTATCTCAAGGAGCTGCGCGACCGCACGCGCGAGACGGCTAATCTGGGTGTGCTTGAGGAAGGCGAGGTGGTGACGCTGGCGCAGGTGGAAAGCCGCGAAATCATGCGCGCCATTTCCCGCGTGGGCGGACGGGCGCCGGTTTATGCCACGGGCATGGGCAAGGCCATTCTGGCGACCTTTCCCGAAGAAGCGATCAATGGATATGTGCCGGAAAAAAGCTGGCACCAGCTGACCGGAAAGACACTGAACAATGAAAGCGATCTGCTGGCGGAACTGCGCCGCGTGCGCGAGGCGGGCTATGCCGTGGACGATGAGGAGTTCGTGACCGGGCTCAGATGCGTCGCGGCGACGGTGTTTGACCAGGCGGGCGAAGCGATGTTCGCCATTTCGATTTCCGGGCTGGCGAGCCGGGTGTCGCCAGAGCGTGTGCCCAGTGTCGGGGGATTGGTGATCGAGACGGCAAAGGCGATCACGACGGCCCTTGGCGGCAAGCGGCTCGACGCCAAACCGCTGAAATCCTGAGCGGCCTCAGCGCGAACCGGCGATCAGATCGGTCAGATAGCGACCGGTCAGGGAATAGGAGACGCCCAGATCGCGAACCGAGTCCATATGGTTGCGCGAGACGATGATGCATTGGGAGACCTTTGCGCCCTGAGCCGCAAGGCGTTTGGCAAAGGCGTTGGCCTGTTCGTGGAACGGCTCGGTTTCCTTGGCGCCAACCAGAATGGTGAAGCGCGTCGTGGCATCATATTGCTTCTTCATGGGCGTGAAGGCAGCAACCTCTTCATTGGTGAGGCCAATCTCGGCCTTGAGGAAGGAGTTCTGCAGGGGCTTGAGATCATAAAGCCCGCCCAGCAGCAGCGCGGCGCGCACGCGCGAAGGGCCGCGCTCTTCCAGAAGCAGGGTGGTCGCGAGATGGGCGCCTGCCGAGTGACCGCTGATGGTCAGACGGTCGGGGTCGCCGCCATATTGGGCGATATTGTCCAGCACCCATTCCTTGGCGCGGCGCACCTGATCGACAATGGTTGCCATGCGCACCTGGGGCATCAGCGCGTAATCAACGATGACAGCGATAGCGCCGGCAGCGGTTACCGTGCTCGCCACCAGAGAATAGTCATCCTTGGAAAAACTCCGCCAATAGCCGCCATGGATGAAAATGTGAACCGGCACAGGCTGGCTCATATCCTCGGGGAAGAACAGATCAAGCGTTTCGGACGGACCATCGCCATAGGCGATGCCGATCTTGGCTGGCAGTTCGGCGCGGGTTTGCGCACTGCGCGCGACTATGTCGGCGACAATCTCGTCAAACCGGGCCACATGCCCACTTATTCGAAAGGGATCCGTTTCCATGGCCCCGTCCTTTAGAAACTGGTGGCGATGTACTTCGCCTCCATGAATTCAGAAATGCCGTGATGCTGGCCACCTTCGCGGCCAAGACCGCTCTGCTTGACGCCACCAAAGGGCGCAGCCGGATCGGACACGAGACCACGGTTGAGCCCGATCATGCCCGCCTCGATCTGGCCAGCGACGCGCATTCCGCGCGAGAGATCCCGGGTAAAGATGTAGGCGGCAAGGCCATATTCGGTGTCATTGGCCAGCGCGATTGCCTCGTCTTCGGTCTCGAAACGATAGACCGGGGCGACAGGCCCGAAAATTTCTTCGCAGGCCATGTCGATACCGCGTGGCACATCGGCGAGAACGGTGGGCGGATAGAAGAAGCCCTTATTGGCCGTGACCTTGCCGCCGCTGACAATGCGCGCGCCTTTTTCGACGGCGTCGGCGACCAGCCGCTCGATCTTTTCGACGGCCTTCTTGGTGATCATCGGGCCGCATTCGGTGGCAGCTTCGGCGCCGGGGCCAATCTTGAGCGCCGACATGCGCTTGGCCAGGCCCTCGACAAAGGCATCGTGAATGCCGGCCTGGACATAGAGCCGGTTGGCGGCGGTGCAGGCTTCGCCGGCATTGCGCATCTTGGCGACCATGGCGCCGTCGAGCGCCTGTTCGAGATCGGCGTCATCGAAGACGACGAAGGGGGCATTGCCGCCCAGCTCCATGGAGCAGGAAATGACATTCTTGGCGGCCTCGGCCAAGAGCGTGCGGCCAACGCCGGTTGAACCGGTGAAGGAAATCTTGCGCACGCGCGGATCGCCCAGAATGGTCGATGTCATCGGGCCGGGCTTGGTGGTGGTCAGCACATTGACCACACCAGCCGGCACGCCGGCCTCTTCGTAGATCGAGGCGAGGGCAAAGGCGGTGAGCGGGGTTTCGGACGCGGGCTTGAGGATAACCGTGCAGCCTGCCGCGAGGGCCGGGGCGATCTTGCGGGTCGCCATGGCGGCCGGGAAGTTCCACGGCGTGATCATCAGGCAGATGCCGATGGGTTCGTAATCGACAATGATGCGATTGGTGCCGGCGGGAGCTGTGCCGAATTCGCCGGTGATGCGGACGGCTTCCTCGGCATTCCAGCGGAAGAACTCGGCGGCATAGGCCACTTCGCCCTTGGCATCGCGCAGGGCCTTACCGTTTTCGAGCGAGATGAGCGTGGCCAGCATATCGGCGCGCTCGACCATCAGCTCGAAGCAGCGACGGAGGATTTCGGAGCGCTTGCGCGGCGGTGTATTGCGCCAGCCGGGTGCGGCCTTTGCTGCAGCTTCGACGGCGGAAGCAGCGTCTTCGACCGTGGCGTCCGGCACATGGGCGAGCACGGCTTCGCTGGACGGATCAACGACAGCGATCATGCCGCCGCCGGTGGCGGCGCGCCACTTGCCGTCGATGTAAAGGCCCTGCGAAGCGGCTTTGAGGTCTGGATAAGTCATTCAGCGCAATCCCGAAAATTACATTGCCGCACTCGCCAGGTCGCCATCATAGGCGGCCCGGACGAGGCGCTTCATGCCCGGCAGGTCGAACGGCCGGGGGTTGTTCTTGATGAGGCGGTCGATGCCGAGAGCCTGTTCGGCGGTCCAGTCGAGACGATCCTCGGCGAGCCCTAGCGCTTCGAGCGTCACGGGGATGCCGATGGCGGCAAAGATGCGCGCCACTTCGTCGATGGCGGCCTGAGCGCGATCTTCCGCGTCGGCTCCGACACCGACGCCGAGCGCGGTGCCGATTTCGGCCATGTCGGGCACGCAGACGACGCGATTATAGGTCATCACATAGGGCAGCATGGTTGCGACGCCGAGACCGTGGGCCGTGTGGGTGAGCGCACCGATGGGGTATTGAATGGCGTGGGCTGCAGCCGTACCCGCCGTGCCGAAGGCGCAACCGGCGGCCATGGCGGCCATCATCACATCGGCGCGGGCGGCTTCGTTGCTGCCGTCTTTGACAGCGGTTTCGAGGCTGCGGCCGAGAAGGCGAATGGCCAGCAGGGCCCAGTGATCGGTGAGCGCGCTCTTGCCGACAAAAACGTGCTTCTGCGGCAGTTCAGCCGTGCCTTCGCGGCGCACGGCTGTGAAAGCCTCGATGGCATGAACCAGCGCGTCGGCGCCGGCGATGGCGGTGAGCGATTGTGGGCAGGTAATGGTCAGATCCGGATCGCAAATGGCGGCGCGGGCAATGAGATAGGGGCTGGAAATGCCGACCTTGAGCGTGCGGTTTGCGTCACCAATGACGGCGACCGGGGTGACTTCAGAACCGGTGCCTGCAGTGGTCGGGACGGCGATGACCGGCAGGCAGGGACCGGGAACTTTATACTCGCCATAATAGTCGGAAAGCTGACCACCATGGGTGAGCAGCAGCGCGGCGCACTTGGCCATGTCGAGGCAGGAACCACCGCCAATACCGATGACCATGTCGGGCGCAAAGCCACGCGCAGCATCCGCGCACACGCCAACGGTTTCGCTCGGAACATCGGGCTGGGTGTCGTCATGAATGGAGACGGTGACGCCGGCGGCGCGCAGGTCTTCCATCATTTCGGCGAAGACGGGGGTGCTGGCGAAGCGCTTGTCGGTACAGACCAGAGCGCGCTTGCCGGTACGGGCAGCAATCGTGCCCAGGGCTCGGCGCTGGCCTTTGCCGAAGAGAATTTCGCCCGGCAGCCTGAGCGCTGCAAACAGCGACATGATGGACCCCCCTTAAGGAACGGCGCGCTATTCCGCGTCACCGCATCGTCTAAAAACCAACCGCACAACCGGCATGTACCCGGCCTGCCGCGCCACCTTCTACAGCGGCATATACAGGATCGTATAGGATATAGTATTGCTTGTCCACGACCATCATGCTAGTGCTTGGTCATGTCAAGTGTGGCGCCCGTGCATTCATGAAATCGACCTTGTCCAAGCCGACCGCCGATAGCGGAATTGCCCGCCCCAATAGTCTGGCGGAGGATGTCTATGACGCGATTTTTGCGCAGCTGATGTCGCTGAAAATCGCGCCGGGCGCGCGGATCACCGTGGATAGCCTGGTGCGTGAACTCAATGTTTCGCACACGCCCATACGCGAGGCGCTTGGCCGGCTGGAAGGCGAAGGCCTGGTGCTGCGGACGCATCTCGTGGGATGCCGTGCAGCCCCGCAAATCACGCGCAATCAGTTTGATGAACTCTATGAGATGCGCCTGCTGCTGGAGCCTGAAGCTGCTGCCAAGGCAGCGCTGGCCATGGATGACAATCGCTTTGCGCTATTGCAGCGGCTGGCTGGTGTGATGGCCAGCAATGATGGCGCCGATGACCAGTTGCGCTATTCCGATTTTGCCCGCCAGGACGCCGATTTCCATGATGCCATTCTGGAAACGGCCGGCAACGGGCTGATCCGCGAGTCGCTGCGTATGCAGCACACCCATTTCCACATTTTCCGCCTGATGTTTCACTGGCGCGTCACCACCGAGGCGCTGGACGAACACGAGGCGCTGCTCGATGCGTTTCTCAAGCAGGATGCGCAGAAGGCACGGGCGGCCATGCACGCCCATATCCAGAATTCGCGGACCCGGCTGCTGCCGGCCTTCGAGTAACGCCGGCGCGCAAGAACCGGCAATGCGGCAGGCGCCGCGCGATCAAATGGCTCTCAGCCATATTGTGGCTGAGGACAAATACCAGACCCTAGGAGGAAGAATAATGGCCGGAAAAAAGATCCTGATGCTCACGGGTGAATTCACCGAAGAGTACGAAATCTTTGTGTATCAGAAGGGCATGGAAGCCGTGGGCCATACGGTTCACGTTGTCTGCCCCGACAAGAATGCCGGTGACCGGATCAAGACGTCGCTGCACGACTTCGAAGGCGACCAGACCTATACCGAGAAAGTCGGCCACTATGCCGACATCAACAAAACTTTCTCGGAAGCTCTTGCGCAGCTCGACCAGTATGACGCTGTCTATTGCGCCGGCGGCCGCGGCCCGGAATATATCCGTACCGACAAGCGCATCCAGCAGATGGTCAAGCACTTCCACGACAACAAGAAGCCGATCTTCACGATTTGCCACGGCGCCCAGATCCTGATCGCTGTTGACGGCGTGGTGCGCGGCAAGCGCGTTGGCGCTCTTGCAGCCGTCGAGCCGGAAATCACGCTGGCTGGCGGCACCTATGTCGACCTGTCGCCCACCGACTCGCTGATCGATGGCAATATGGTTTCGGCCAAGGGCTGGACCGCCCTTGCCGCTTTCATGCGCGACTGCCTCAAGGTGCTGGGCACCGAGATCAAGCACTGATCTATCTGCCGGCGGCAAGCCGCCTGGTCTTCAGCTCCCCGGTGGTTTCCGCCGGGGAGTTTTTTTGTGCCGGTTTCAGGCAGGTCCCCTGCCCGGCCATGAGAGACGTGATCGAGGCTCTGCCACAGAGGCCCGTGGCGTCCCCGCCAAGGCTCCTCCAAAACCCTCCCCCAATGAAAAACCGGCCCATTGCCGTTGGGTGCAATGGACCGGTTTTGAATGGGGCAGGAGAACCGGCACGGGGAGGAGTGTCCGGTTCTCCCTGGTTGACCGGCGCCGCGATAAGGCGCGGCCCGGCCTGTTGTTGACGTCAGCTCGCGTGACGCAGATTGACGCCGCTCTGGCCGTCGAAGAGCACGACCTTCTCCGGGTTCCAGGAGAAGCGGACGTCTTCGTCAATCGCCAGCTGGGTCTGTGTCGGCACAGTCGCCTGCAGGACATTGTCGCCCATATGCAGGGTGACGATCTTGGCCACGCCATGATTTTCGACGTCATGAACGCGGGCCGAGACCGGCGCACCGGCTTCCAGGAACAGATCTTCCGGGCGAATGCCGAAGGTCAACGGGCGGGTAGCAACATTGGCCGCTGTCCCAGCGTAAGGCAGGCGCTGACCGCCGGCCATTACAGCCGAACCATCGGCAAGCTGGCCGTTGATGAGGTTCATCGGCGGCGAGCCCACGGCGCGGGCAACGAAGGTGTTGACCGGATTGGCATAGATCTCGTGGGGGGTGCCCACCTGAACCAGATTGCCATTGTTGAGCACGCCGATCTTGTCACCCATGGCCATGGCTTCAACCTGGTCGTGGGTCACGAACAGGAAGGTGGCCCCGAGATTGACCTGAAGGTTTTTCAGCTCGGTCCGGAGGGCTTCACGCAGCTTGGCGTCGAGCGCCGAAAGCGGCTCGTCCATGAGGAACACCCGCGGCTGACGCACGATGGCGCGACCGATGGAGACACGCTGCATTTCGCCGCCCGAGAGACGATCAACCTTGCGGTCCATCAGGTGCTCGATGCGCAGGGTCTTGGCGACCCGCTCCACCTGAGCCTTGATTTCGTCCGGGCTGGACTTGCGGATGGGCGACTTGAGCGGGAACTCGAGATTTTCCCGCACGGTGTAGCGCGGGTAGAGCGAGTATTGCTGCAGGACGAGCGCGACGTCACGCTCGGCAGCGCCCCACTCACCAACATCCTGGCCATCGATGAAAATCTGGCCCGATGTCGGCTTTTCGAGGCCGGCGACCAGACGCAGGGTCGTGGTCTTGCCGGCGCCGGTCTGGCCCAGAAGAACGAAGAATTCGCCATCGGCAATTTCGAGATCGAGGTTTTTCAGGGCGACCTGATTGCCGAAAGCCTTGGAAATCCCCTTGAGTTGAATGTGAGCCATTAGAGCCTGATCCCCAAAGAACGTCCGGTTTTCGTATCGAAGAAATGCGCCTGGGCCGGGTCGATGCGGGCCCAGACCTTTGCACCCGGACCGGACACAAAGCTGCTCTTGGTGCGCGCGCGAACCATGACGTCGCCGACATTGAGATCGACGATGTCGTGCGAACCAAGCGGCTCGATGATGCCGACGGTGACTTCCACATAGCCTTCCTGCTTGTCATGGGACAGCAGGACGCCTTCGGGGCGAACACCAAGCTTGAGGCTGCCCCGTTCCGCACCGGCTGCCGAAAGCTTTTCGGACAGCGCCGCGGGGAAAGAGAAGCTCGGGCCAGAGGTGCCCAGCCTGACGCTCACGCCACCATTTTCGTCGGTCACGGTCGCATCGGCGATATTCATCACCGGGCTGCCCACGAACTGGGCGACGAAGAGGTTGGCGGGATAGCGATAGACCTCATCGGGACTGCCGACCTGCTGGAGCAGACCTTCATTCATGACCACGATACGGTCGGCCAGAGACATGGCCTCGACCTGATCGTGGGTCACATAGATGGAGGTCGACCCATTCTCGATATGCAGACGCTTCAGCTCTACGCGCATGGTTTCGCGCAGCTTGGCGTCGAGCGACCCGATAGGCTCGTCGAGCAGAATGGCCTTTGGCCGACGCACGAGCGAACGGCCGATGGCCACGCGCTGCATGTCGCCGCCCGACAGGGCTGACGGACGCCGATTGAGCAGGCCCGTAATGCCGAGCGAGGTGGCAACCGACTGTACGGTGCGGTCGATCTCGACCCGGCTCTGGCGCACCGCACGCAGCGGGAAGGCCATGTTTTCATAGACCGTCAGGTGCGGATAGAGCGCGTAGTTCTGGAACACGAAAGCGACGTCGCGTTCAGAAGCGTGCATGTTCTGCACCGGCTTGCCATCGATCAGGATGTCACCGGAATCGATGTCTTCAAGCCCGGCAATGGCCCGCAGCGTCGTGGTCTTGCCACAGCCCGAGGGGCCGAGGAACACGACGAATTCGCGGTCCTTGACCGTCAGGTTGACATTGCGGATCACGTGGACAGGACCGAAGTGCTTGTCGATGTTGACCAGTTGAATCTCAGTCATGCTTGGTCTCCATTCCCACGGCTTCCGACACGGATACAGGACCCGTATCGTCGTCTTCCACATCGTCCGGCGCAGGGATATGCGCCGACACGTTGAAGGCGATGATGCCAATCAGCATGACCAGGACGCTCCAGGCATGAAGAAAACCGATCCATGGCTGGCACAGGAACAGGATGCCGGCGACCATCAAGGCCAGGGAACCGGGACCCAGGTATTTTTGATTGAACTCTCGACTAATCATTTGCGAATTGCACCAAAGCTCATGCCGCGCAGCAGATGGTTGCGGAGCAGGAAGGTGAAGATGGCAACCGGCAGCAGGAACAGAACCGTGCCGGCGGCGATGACCGTCCAGTCCTGCAGGCCGGTACCGACCTGGCTGGGAATGAATGGCGGGGCAGTTTGTGCCCGGCGGTTGGTGAGGATCAGCGCGAAGGCGTATTCGTTCCAGGCCGTGATGAAACAGAAGACGGCGGTGGCGGCGATGCCCGTTGCGGCTTCCGGAAGCACGATCTTGAAGAAGGCCTGCATACGGGTATAGCCGTCAACCAGGGCTGCTTCTTCGTACTCCTTGGGGATTTCGTCGATGAAACCCTTCATCAGCCACACGGCGAAGGAAACGTTGAACGCGGTGTAGAGAATGATGAGGCCGAAATGGGTGTCGTTGAGGCCCACCGCCCGGTACATCAGGAACATCGGAATGGCCACCACAATGGGCGGTAACATTCGGGTGGACAGGATGAAGAAGAGCAGGTCCGCCTCACCCTTTACCCTGAAGCGCGAGAAGCCATAGGCGGTGACCGTCCCCAATGACACCGCGAGCAAAGTCGAGGTTATCGCGATGATCAGCGAGTTGGCGAAGCGGTTTGGATAGGCCGAGTAGACGACCTCGCCATTGCCATCACGCGAGAGACGCTCGCCGCCATCAAAGACCAGCTTTTCCCACCAGGGAGCGGCTTCATAGACTTCGGGTGGCACCGGCGTCGTCAGCTGGGCACGCTTGGTGAAGAGCTTCACAAAGGGTGCGATCGATGGCTCGAACACCACGGTGGGCGGCACCGAGGTCGCCAGAACCAGGGGTTTGAAAGCCGTCGAGGTGATCCAGTAGATCGGCGACAGGAAGATAAGGGTTACGACGATGACCGCCGCAATCGCCAGGCGATTGCCGAGACGGCCTGCGCGTGTAGAAACGACAGCCATCCTAGCGCTCCTTTGCCTTGTTCAGGTACTTGACGTAGATGTTGGTGATGCAGAGCACCATGATCAGGATGATGTAGGCGAGGGCCGAAGACGGTCCTGTCTGCCACTGCTGGAACGCCATCTTGTAGAGCCGCGACGAGATAAGCTCGGCAGCCGGCTGGCCAGTCATGACGAAAGCAATATCGAAGGTCTTGAACGCCTCCATGGTGCGGAAAATCACTGCGATCAGCAGGATCGGCGCCACCAGCGGAAGAGTGATGCGGAAGAAGGTGTAAAGCTTGCCCGCGCGGTCAATCGATGCCGCTTCGTAAAGGTGCTTGGGCACAGCGGAGAGACCCGCAAGCGAGAGCAGCATAACGAAGGGTGACCACATCCAGATATCGGTGATGGCCACGGCATAGAGCGCCAGATTGGCATCGGTCAGCCATGGAACAGGGCCCAGGCCGAGAGCATGGTTCAGAATGCCCCAGGAAGGATCGTAGATCAGCTTCCAGAACAGACCCACAACCACCGGCGACAGCATCATGGGCAGCATGAGCAGCGTGGTGAGCAGGCCCTTGAACGGCAGCGGCCGGTTCAGCAGCAATGCAAGTCCGAAACCGACGACAAACTGGCCGGCGACAGAGACCATCACGTACCACAGCGTGGTCGAGAAGGTGCGCCAGATGACCGGGTCCGCCAGAACATCGGTGTAATTTTTAAGGCCGACAAAGTTCACGGGATCTTTGCTGGAGGCCCGGAAGTCGGTGAATGAAAACCCGAGAGAATACAACAACGGGAACACGTTGAAGATGATCAGGAAGGCCACGGTTGGAATGACAAAGACATTCCGGATCGTGGTGTCGCTCCACCCGCGAGAGGCAGCGCGCGATTTCGGGTCGAGCGGAGTAATGAGGTTAGTCAACGCGTAATCCCCCAATTGGGCGAGGACCGGAGAGGAAGTTGCCCTCCCCTCCGGAATTGTGGCCTGCTTACTTTGCGTCGTAACCAGCCGACTTCAGGGTATCGACCCAGGTGACGGCGAGGTTGTCGAGCGTGGTCTTTGCATCGCCTTCGCCGTTCACCACATAGAGGTAGAAGGCGTCAGCAGCTTCGGTCAGAAGCTCGGCGTATTCAGGCAATGCCCAGAAGTCACGGACCTTGAACATCGTCTGGAAGAACGCTTCGTTGAACGGGGTGGCGTTGCGGAACTTTTCCGATTCCAGGATCGCGGCGTGAGCCGTGTAACCACCGAGTTCAGCCCAGCGCTCCTGGGTCTTTTCCTGCACGAACCATTCGAGGAACTTCATGGCCTCTTCCTGGTTCTGGCTGTAGGAAATCAGCGAGATGCCCTGGCCGCCGAGAGCGGCAAAGTCATCACCGCGCGGGCCGGGCGGGTTCGCGAAGAAGCCCATATTGGCAGCGTGCGGGTTGGTGGCTTCGTTCACGAGAGCCGGGAAGAAGGCGAAGAAGTTCATGCCCATCGCGACCTGACCCTGCGCAACGGCAGTGTTCACTTCGGCGAAGAACGAGTTACCCCAGCCCGGAGGGCCGAAGGTGAACAGCTTGCGGTAGTCTTCCAGAGCCTCGATCGATTCTGGCGAGTTCAGCAGACCCGTGACCTGGTAGGTTTCGTAGTCGCCGAAAGAACCGCCATAAGCGAAGACGGAGTTTTCAACGCCCATCACGATGGCGTCGCCCTGGTTCTGCGAGTAGATGGCAGCGCCATAGCGGTTTTCATCGGGACGGTGGAAGAACTCAGCGATGTCGATGAGCTGCTTGAAGTCGGCAGGAACGCCGAGATCGTAGCCGTACTTTTCCTTGAACGCGGCCATTTCAGCCGGGTCTTCGAACCAGTCCTTGCGGTAGGTCCAGCCAAGGGCGTCGCCTTCCAGAGGAACGGACCAATAGGTGCCCGAGCCACCCGGATATTCCGAGTAGTACTTCATCGTGGCCGGAGCCATGACTTCGGTCAGGTTGTGCTTGGCGATGAAATCGGTCAGGTCGACATAGTGACCGCCGGTGGAGGCAGCGCCGAGGAACTGGCTGTCGCCGACCACGAGATCATAGGCCGAACCCTGAGCGTTGAGCTCGGTGAACAGCTTGGTCTGGAAGTCAGGCCATGGCACGGTTTCCACGGTCACGGCAACGCCGGTTTCCGCCTGATATTCGTTCACGAGTTCCTGCAGATAGCTTGCAGGATCCCATTCTGCCCAAAGGATGGTGAGCTCCTGCGCCTGGACAGAAAGGCTGCCCAGAGCTGCGAAGCTCACACCGGCCAGAAGGCCAATCGTAGATTTGCGCATCGTGTCATCTCCCTCATATGCACATTTCTTGCCTAGCGTGAGTCCATGCTGCGGACCGCAACAGTCTCACTGGATGCAGAACAGGCGCCCCTCCGGGCCATCCTGGGCTCTCCACCCCCTCCTCAGTGGCTTCGGTTCAGGGAATTTTCCCATCCGCTCACCACAACTATTTGCGTCCTTCACGATCCATTTGCCCCATTTCCAGGAAGGCCATGCCTCCTGCCGGGATCTTATGGATCAACGCAAATTCTCAGCCCTTCTTCGGGGCATTTCCGGTCGCGTCTCCCGCGCGCCCATCGTTGGCGACCCTCACGTCGCCGCCCGCCAGGGCTTCAGCTTCGGCCGCCCCTACCAGCGCCAAAGCCGCCCATTGCGCCACGTCGCGCGCCTCATCCGCACTGACGCCCCAGATGTCCTTGAGCACGTTCACGACTTCGATGCCGAAAACCAGGGACAGAGCCTGTGCGACGCGCAAATACTTGTCGCGCGGCAACTTGCTGGCCAGTGGCGCGGTGGCCTCCAGAAGCAAGTCAACACGGTGACCGCGCGTAAACAGCGGCTCGCTTCCCAGCGTGCCAGCCTGACGCTTTGCCCATTGCTCCAGTGACAGGCGCAGCGAGGCTTTGAACGTCGCCTCGAATTCCTCGATACGCGGCATGGCCGTGGCCAGCAGATCACAGACGCGAGCGCCGACATCCTCATGGGTGGGCGTCCAGTCGAGGATGGGCCCGAGAGCCTCATCAACCACTGCGTGAACCAGCGCCGACTCGCTGGGAAAGTAGCGATAGGCCGTGGCGCGCGAAACGCCGGCAGCCTCCGCAATCCCGCTCACAGACGGCGTTACACCGGCCTGCATCAGTGAGACCGCAGCGTCCAGCATGAGGCTGCGCGTGCGAGCACGGACGCCCCGCTCGGCATTTGCCTCGGCTTTACTGGTCGAAGTGTGTCGTTGACGTGAGACGCTCATACCAATATGATACACGCATCTCATTTTCGCGCAATAGCCCGTTAACAAGAGAATAATAGCAGGGCCTCGACGCCCCGCCAGACGGGTAAATTTGCCGGCGCAGGGAGGCCAGATGAGCCATATCTTCGTGGTGGGGACCGCGGACACAAAGGGCGACGAGCTCGCGTTTCTGGCGTCCAACATCCGGCAGGCTGGCGGTTCGCCGCTGATCGTCGATGTCGGTATCCGCGCGCCGTCCATTACACCTGATGTGGATGCAAGGCAGGTCGCTGCGGCCCATCCCCGTGGCGAGGACGCCGTGCTCGGCGGCGATGATCGCGGCACGGCGGTGGCCGGCATGGCCGAGGCATTTACCCGCTTCATTTCCGGTCGCAGTGACATTGCGGGAATCATCGGGATTGGCGGGGGCGGCGGCACCTCGATCGTGACTGCCGGGATGCAGGCGCTGCCGCTTGGGCTGCCCAAGCTGATGGTCTCGACGCTCGCGTCGAGTGACGTATCGAGCTTTGTCGGGGTATCGGACATCGTGATGATGCCCTCGATTACCGATTTGGCGGGGCTCAATGGCCTCAGCCGGGTGATCCTGCACAATGCCGCCCAGGCCATTACCGCCATGGCGAACCACCCTGCCCCGCGCAAGCAGGACAGGCCTGCGCTTGCCCTCACCATGTTCGGCGTGACCACGCCCTGCGTCACCAGCATTTCGAAGATTCTGGGCGACGATTATGACTGCATGATCTTTCACGCCACGGGCGTGGGCGGCCGGACAGTCGAAAAGCTGGTGGACAGCCGGCTGGTCGAGGGGGTGATCGACATCACCACGACCGAGGTGTGCGACCTGCTGTTTGGCGGGGTCTTGCCGGCGACGGAGGACCGCTTTGGCGCCATTGCCCGCACGGGTCTGCCGGCTGTGCTTTCGGTCGGGGCGCTCGACATGGTCAATTTCTGGGCGCCCGAAACCATGCCCGAGCGCTATGCCGGACGGCATATCTATCGGCACAATGCCAATATCACCCTGATGCGCACCACAGCGGCGGAGAACGCCGAAATGGGCCGCTGGATCGGGAACAAGCTCAACCAGTGCAGCGGGCCGCTGCAAATGCTGATCCCCGAAAAGGGTGTTTCGGCGCTCGATATCGAGGGCGGCGATTTTTGGGACCCCGAGGCCGATGCGGCTCTGTTCAAGGCCCTCGAAGAAACCGTCATTCAAACGGAAACCCGCCGGATTGTCCGGCTTCCCCTTCACATCAACGATCCGGACTTCGCGCAAGCGGCAGTTACCGCGTTCCGAGAACTTACGTCCAACTGAGAGACCAATAGATGCCCTTCATTGCGCGCCAGGACCTGCTTGCCAAATTCCGGAAAATGATTGCCGCCGGACAGCCTATTATTGGTGGTGGCGCCGGAACCGGCATTTCGGCCAAGGCGGAAGAAGCCGGCGGCATTGACCTGATCATCATCTATAATTCCGGGCGCTACCGCATGGCGGGGCGCGGCTCGGCGGCGGGGCTGCTCGCCTATGGCAATGCCAATGAAATCGTCAAGGAAATGGCGGTCGAGGTGTTGCCGGTGGTCAAGAAGACGCCGGTGATCGCCGGGGTGAACGGCACCGACCCCTTCATCCTCATGCCGCGGTTCCTGGCCGAGCTGAAGGATATGGGCTTTTCGGGCGTGCAGAATTTCCCGACCATCGGGCTCTTCGATGGCGCGATGCGCCAGAGCTTTGAAGAGACCGGCATGGGCTATGGGCTCGAGGTCGAGATGATCGGGGAAGCCCACAAGCTCGACCTGCTGACCACGCCCTATGTGTTCAACCCTGCTGAATCGACGGCCATGGCCGAGGCCGGCGCCGACATCATCGTCGCACATATGGGCGTCACCACCGGCGGCTCTATTGGCGCCACATCGGCCAAGACGCTCGACATGTGTGTCGAGGAAATCGCGGCCATTGCCGAGGCGGCGCGGAAGGTGCGCAACGACATCATCGTGCTCTGCCATGGCGGACCGATCTCCATGCCGGAGGATGCGCGCTATGTGCTGGAACGCTGCCCCGGCTGCCATGGCTTTTATGGCGCGAGCTCGATGGAGCGCCTGCCGGCCGAAGCGGGCATTCGCGCACAGGCCGAAGCCTTCAAGAACCTCAAGATCATCGCGGCCAAGTGAGCCGAAACGAAAGGGAGCCCGGATATGTCGACCAATAAATATTTCGTCTATCCAAAGGATGTCAGCGCATTCGGATTTGACTGGGGGCAGCTGTCGCTGACCGTGGGGCCGGAAGTGAACGGGGCCGGACGGTTTTCCGGTGGCGTGGTCGATCTGCCCAGCGGCGAGGGTCATTCGCGTCATAACCATCCGGGCGCCGAGGAAATCATCTTCGTGATTTCGGGCGAAGGCGAGCAGATGGTCGAGGATGAAGCCGGCAACCCCATCGTGCAGAAGGTGGGCCCCGGCTGCACCATCTATGTGCCAGAAGATCGCTTTCATTCGACCAAGAATACCGGGCCAGGGCCGATGCAGCTCTTCGTGGTCTATTCGCCGGCCGGGCCGGAACTGGGCCTGCGCGAATTGCCGGACTTCCGACTGATCCCGCCCAAGGGCAATTGACGGGCAAGGGGCATGGGGGTGGACAGGACATTTGGCGCAGCGGCAGGCGGCTCGGCGCCTCTGGAAGCCATGCTGTCGCTGCCGTTTCATCCGGTCAATTTCCCGGAGCTGTTCGAGCACCTCAACGATGTCTATTTTTACATAAAGGACACCGAGAGCCGCTGGCTGGGCTGCAATGCGGCCAATCTCATGCTGTTCAACGCGACCGACAAATCAGAAATCATCGGCAAGAGCGACTGGGATTTTTATCCCGAGCAGATCGCCCTCGAGATCATCGAGGACGACCAGCACGTCATCCAGACGGGTCGTCCGATCATCAACAAATTCGAGGTGATCGTCGACGAGTTCTTCCGGCTCGTCTGGGTTTCGACCACCAAGATGCCGGCGCGCGGGCCGGATGGACGCATCTGCGGGCTGATGGGGCTGACGCGCGTGGTCGATACCACCGGCATGTTGCCGCCGGGCGCCGGGCGGTTTGCCGAGGTGATCGAATATGTCGAGCAGAACTATCGCGGGAGCCTCGAAGTATCGCAACTGGCGCGCATCGCCTGCCTCTCGGAAAGCCAGTTCCGCAAGCGCTTCGTGAAGCTGTTCAAGATGTCGCCGCAGAAGTTCATCACGCGTATTCGCGTGCAGACGGCGGCTAAGCTGCTGGCCGGTGGCGCCGTGCCGATTGCGGAAGTGGCGCTGCTCTGCGGCTTTTGCGACCAGAGTTATTTCACGCGGCAGTTTTCGAGCTTCTTTGGCACCAGCCCCAAGAAATATCGCGACCGCTGGACAGCCAGCAGTGGCGGCGCGGGCAGCGAGCGCCAGGATTAATCACCCTATCGCGGAGCCTTTATGCCTGTCCTGATGAGCGAACTTGCCGGCCTGCGCGACCTCGCAGACGCCTATGATGTGTTTCTCGTCGATCAGTTCGGCGTGCTGCATGACGGGGTAAAGCCCTATGCAGGAACACCGGAAGCGCTCATGGCGCTGAAGGCGGCGGGCAAGACCATTCTGCTCCTTTCCAATTCCGGCAAGCGATCCGCGCCCAATGAGGCGCGGCTCCGGCAACTGGGTTTTCCGCAGGGCAGCTGGGATCATTTCCTGTCATCGGGCGAGGTCGCCTGGTCGATCCTCGAGCGCCAGGGCGGACAAAGATGCAAATGCCTGCTGATTGCGCGCGATGGAGATCGCTCGGCCATTGAAGGCTTGCCGCTCGATGTGGTGGAAGACGGGCGCGATGCGGATGTGGTGCTGATTTCGGGCAGCGAAGCGGAGCGGATTGAGCTCGATCACTATCGCGAACTGCTGCGCCCGGCGGCAGAGCGCGCTGTGCCGGCCTATTGCACCAATCCCGACAAGATCATGCTGACCGCTGTAGGACCACGCCCGGGCGCGGGACATATCGCCGAAATCTATGAAGAGATGGACGGGCCGGTGCATTGGATCGGCAAGCCCTATGGCGACATTTACGAGGCGGCATGGACGATGCTTGGCCAGCCGGCGCGGGAGCGGGTGCTGTGCGTGGGTGACAGTATCGAGCATGACATTGCCGGAGGCACCCATGCCGGATTTGCCACGGCGCTCGTGGCCACAGGCATCCTTGCCAGCATGAATGCGGCGGAACGCGAGAGCCTCTTTGCCGAGCATAATGTCAGGCCGGATTTTTTGTTGCCGGGCTTTGTCTGGTAGCTGAAAGCGGTTCGTTAAACCGAGCGGTATCAGACAGCACCCCTGACCTTATCCGAATGCTTGCACTGTCATGGAATAAGCGCGGTTTGTTATAAAAACGCCGACTTGCGCACAAGTCGCCAGCCCGCAGCAGAGTCAAGATGGCCCTATAACAAACCGGGCCTCCACCCAGACGGATGGACAAGGCATCGGCACAGGGAGGAGCGGACCGGCGGGCGCGTGGCGCCAGACGGCCCCTTGCGCGACATGCAGCAAACGAGCATTCTTGGACAAAGAATTGCCTATGCGCGGCAAGGGGCCGGACAGGCTCTCGTCATGCTCCATGGGCTTGGCGCCGATTCCGGCCAGTGCGTGGGTCCATTTGGGGACATCGGCGGCGTCGATCTGATCTGTCCGGACATGCCGGGACACGGCCAATCCGCATCGTCCGATTTCAGTTTTGAGAATTTCGTCCGCATCATAGCCAAGCTGCTTGATCAGCTGGGCGTTGAAAGGGCCGTCGTCGGCGGCATTTCGATGGGCGCATCGCTGTCGCTGAAACTGGCGCTGGATTATCCCGAGCTGGTCGAGGGACTGGTCCTCGTCCGGCCCGCATGGATCGACCGGCGCGCCCTGCCCCAATTGAGTCTGGTGGCGCGTGTCGGCCGCTGGCTGGAGAAAGATCCTGATACGGCGCCGAAGCGCCTTGAGGCGGACGCCGAGTTTATCGCCATTGCCCGCACCAATCCTGCGGCGGCCCAATCCATTCGTGGCCTCTTCACCCGCAAACAGGCTGAAGTTTCTGCTGAGGTGCTGAATGCCATGGTGCATGACCGGCCCTTCGCCCGACTGAGCGAACTCGCCGACATTGCCTGCCCCGCGCTGGTCATTGCCAATGAGGGCGACCCGCTGCACCCGATTGCCGTGGCGCAGGATATTTACGCGCATCTGCCGGAGGCGCGCTATGCGCTGCTGCCGTCGCGCTATCTCGAACAATCCCAGCATTTCTCGGCCCTCACGGGCGAGATCAACGCCTTTCTCGGACTTACAGGAGACAATTATGTTTACCGCGCGCACCACGACCGAAGTCATCCTCGCCAAGCTCAGGGCCAAGGTTGAGAACCGCATTCCGGTGACCATAGCCTCGGCCGGCAGCGGGCTTGTCGCCAAGCTGCTGGAAAAGGCCGGGGTGGACTGCATCAACACCTTTTCGGGCGCACGGCTGCGCGCAAACGGCATGGGCACGATGAGCTTCATGTGGCCCAATCTGGACAGCAACCGGCAGACGATGAACTACACCCGCGAAGACATCATGCCGGCGCTCAAGGGCGACGCCTTTGTATGCGCCTGCCTCAACGCCAATGACCCGCTCAAGGACATGGCGATGGTGCTCGAGGACTGCCGCCGCATGGGCGTCAACTCCGTCTCCAATATCGGCCCCTCGATCAGCTATGTGGACGCGGACAGCGAAATCCGCCGGGTGCTGACTTCGGCCGGCATCACCATCGAAAACGAAATCGAGATGCTGCGCTATGCGCGCCACGAGGCCAATATGGTCTCCATCGGGCTTGCCTTCACGCCCGAGGAATCCCTCAAGATCGTCGAAGAGGCGCGCCCGCATATCTTCTGCTTCCATGCCGGTACGACCAAGGGCGGCATCAAGGGCTATGACAATGGCACGACCATCGAGCAAACCGCACGGATGACCGAAGAGGTCTATCAGGCCGTGCGCAAGATCGACCCGGAAGTCATCCTGATCGCCCATGGCGCCGCCATGGAGAACCCGCCCGATGCCCAGTATATGCTCGACCACACGTCGGGCCACGGCTTCTGGACCGGTTCGTCGACGGAACGCCTGCCGATCGAGCGCGCCGTTTCCGCCGCCGCCAATGAATTCACTTCGCTGCGCTTCCGCTGAGGAGTTGATGTCATGACCAAGCGTGTCGCCATATTGGCCACCCTCGACACCAAAGGGGCCGAAACCGAGCTGCTTCGGAATGAAATTCTCCGCCTCGGCGGCGAAACGCTGGTCATCGACATCGGGCTCATGGGCGAGCCCACCATTGTGCCCGACATCGACGCCGACGCGGTCGCCCGCGCCGGCGGGCGCCCGCTGGCCGAATTGCGGGTGAACGCCAACCGCTCCAGCACTTCGGAAGTGATGATCCGTGGCGTCACGAAGCTGCTTTTGGAGATGCTGGGCCGCAATGAAGTGCACAGCCTGATCAGCATGGGTGGTACTCAGGGCACAAATAATGCCGCAGCGGTGATGCGCGAGCTGCCATATGGCCTCCCCAAGATCATCGTTTCGACACTGGCCTCGGGCAATGTCGCCTCCTATGTCGGCATCAAGGACATCGTCATGATGCCCTCGGTAGGCGACATTCTGGGGCTCAATCCACTCCTCCGCCGCATTCTCGCCAATGCCGCCGGCGCCGCCTATGGCATGGCGCTGGCCTATGGCGGCTCGGATGCGGCGCGGCGCTCCGACAAGCCGATGATCGCCATTACTAATTTGGGCGTACTCACCCAGGGCACCATGCGCGCAATCAAGGAATTTGAAGCGCGCGGCTTTGAAACCATCGTTTTCCCCGCGGTCGGCTCAGGTGGCCGCGCCATGGAGCAGATGATCCGCGAGGGTCTGGTGGCCGGGGTGTTTGACTATGGGCTCGGGGACATTTGCGACGCGGTGCTGGGCGGAATGCGGGCCGCCGATGGCGACCGGCTTTCGGTGGCCCATGCCTATGGCGTGCCGCAAGTGGTGGTGCCGGGTGGCATCGACCATGTGGGGGTGACGCTTGAGACGCCCAATGAGGTGCCGGAGAAATATCGCAACCACCTCTATAGCTATCATAACCCGATGATCCTGGTGCCCCGCCCCAAGCGCGACGAGATGCGTGCCGTGGTCAGCGAGATCGCCGGACGGCTGGCTGGAGCTGGTGAGGAGACCCAGTTCCTTCTGCCCCTGCGCGGCGTCTCAAGCTATTCGGCGCCGGGCGGCGCGCTGTTCGACACGGCGGCGGACGAGGACTTGCGACAGGCGGTGCATGAGCTTCTGCCTAAGACTGTCGAGATCGTCGAGGTCGACGCCAGCGCCGAGGACCCGGCTTTTGTCATCGAAGCCGTCAACCGGCTTACTGCCATGGTCGCTGCCCGGAGCAGCGCCAAGTGATCAGCCTCTGGGACGAACATACGGCGCCTGCACCCAAGGATGTGCAGGCGTCGCGGGTCTATTCATCGCGACTGATCGGGCTTGACCGGGCGCTGGTGCTGCATGGCGGAGGCAATACCTCGGTCAAGGACCGGATCACCGACCGGTTTGGCGCGCAGCATGATGTGCTGCGGGTCAAGGCTAGCGGCTTTGATCTCGCCACGATGGGCGCCGAAGGTTTTACGGGGCTGCTGCTCGACAAGGTTCTGCGGCTGGCCGAACTCGAAAGCCTTTCCGACCCCGATATGGTGGCGGAGTTGAAGATCGCGCGGCTGGACCCGGAAGCGGCGGCCCCGTCCATTGAGGCCATTGTTCATGCGCTGGTGCCCTATCGCTTTGTCGATCACACCCATGCCGACGCTGTTCTCACCATATCCAACTCGCCGCGCGGCACCTCCATCCTGCGCGATGTCTATGGGCCGCGCGTCAAGATATTGCCCTATGTGAAGCCGGGCTTCGACCTGGCGCGGCAATTCCATGCCTTCCTGCGCGATGGCGGTTTTGAGAATTGCGACGCGATCATTCTCGAACATCACGGCGTGTTCACCTTTGCCGACGATGCGCGGCAGAGCTACGAAATGATGATCGAGACCGTGCGGGCGGCAGAGGACTATCTGGCGCGGGCGGCAACACCCCGATCCGCCCTCTGCTCCGGGCTGACGCCTCTTGAGGTTGCCGCAGCGCGGCAGGCGGCCAGCCGGCAGGCCGGGCGGGCGCTATTCACACTGCCGGTGAGCGCCATGCCCGCCGAGGCCGCGCGACATGTGGCAAAACTCGCCGGCAATGGCACGGTGACGCCGGAGCATGTGATCCACAACAAACCGTTTCCGGCCTTTGTCGAGCGGGCCGATCCGGGCGCAGGCATGGCGGCTTTTGCGCGTGACTATGCAGGCTATTTCGAGCGCGCCGAGGATCCGTCGCTGGTCATGCTGCCCAATTATCCGCATTGGGCCATTTTCGACGATGGCAGCGTGCGCAGCTTTGGGCCGAACCTGCGCCGGGCGGCGATTTCTGCGGATGTCGCCGGCGTCACGTTGAACGTCTTGCATCAGGCCGATCAGCTCGGCGGCTGGCAGGGGCTTAGCGAACCGCAATTGCGGGCAATTGAATATTGGGAACTGGAGCAGGCCAAGCTGCGCCGCCTGCCGGCTGACCCGGTGCTGTCGGGCAAGGTCGCCGTGGTGGCGGGGGCCGCAACGGGCATTGGGCGGGCGACGGCAGAACTGCTGTCGCGACGTGGCGCGGCAGTGGCGGCGCTCGATATTGATCCCAAGGTGACCGAGTTCGCGCGGGCTTCGGGGCGGACCGGCCATGTGGTTGACCTCCGGGACGAGGCCGCGGTGGCGGCGGTACTGGCCGAGATGGTCAAAGCCTATGGCGGCGTGGACATTCTCGTTTGCAATGCGGGCATTTTCCGCACGGGCGCGAAAATCGAGGCGCTGGGCGATGAGGACTGGGACCTGACGCTCGACATAAATTTATCGGCGCATCGCAAGGTGCTCAAATGCGCCATTCCCTATCTCAAGCTGGGCGTTGATCCAGGCGTGGTCTTTGTTGCCTCGCGTAATGTGCCGGCGCCGGGCGCCGGAGCGGCGGCCTATTCGGTGTCCAAGGCGGGGCTGACACAGCTTATGCGGGTGGCGGCGCTGGAGCTTGCGGGGGATGGTATCACGGTCAATGCCGTACATCCCGACGCCGTCTTTGACACCAATTTGTGGACGCAGGAGGCGCTGGAGGCTTCGGCCAAGCGCTATGGCATGAGTGTGGAGGCTTATAAGCAGCGCAATCTGCTCAAGGCCGAGATACGCTCGGCGGACGTTGCCTCGGCCATCGTCGCCTTCGTTGATGGAACATTGCCCCGGACGACAGGCGCGCAATTGCCTGTCGATGGCGGCAATGACCGCGTGATCTAGGCAGGGAAACAGCCATGTCATCGGATGATTTTGCCGCCG
The DNA here is from genome assembly GCA_023433775.1 of Pseudomonadota bacterium. Lineage (GTDB taxonomy): Bacteria > Pseudomonadota > Alphaproteobacteria > Rhizobiales > Devosiaceae > Devosia. Next base: position 52,516 of record JAEYTY010000125.1, read on the forward strand.
AGTTTGCGGCGCTGCGGCGCTTTTCGGCGCGGATCGGCAATGATCCGCTGCTGACGCAGGCGGCGGGCGGCAATACATCGATCAAGGATGGCGAGACGCTGTGGATCAAGGCTTCGGGGACCTGGCTGGCTCACGCAGAAGAGCGCGACATTCTTGTGCCAGTGCGTTTTCTGCCGCTGATCGAGGCGGTTCAGGCGGAGAGCCCGGAGGCGGAACAGGCGCATCTGTTCACCATTGCGGAAGCAAATCCGTCCGGGTTGCGACCTTCCATTGAAACCACGGTTCATGCACTGATGCCGCAGCGGGTCGTCGCCCATATGCATTGCGTTGATACGATTTCCCTCGCCGTGCGGCAGAAGCCCGTCGCGGAATTGACCCGCCTGCTCGATGGCTTGAATTGGGCCTATGTGCCCTATCACCGACCCGGCCTGCCACTGGCACGGGGCATTGCGCTGCATCGGGCGCAGCGACCGGATGTGCTGGTGTTGGGCAATCATGGGCTGGTGGTGGCGGCGGAGACGGTGGAGGCAGTCGAGCTGCTGCTCGATCTGGTCAAGCAAAGGCTGGCTCAGCCAGTCCGCAAAGCCCCTGAACCCGACATTGCGAGGCTCATAAATCTCGCGGGCGAGAACTACCGCCTGCCGGCCAGCGAGCACGCTCATGCTGTCGCCAATGATGAGACAAGCCTGGCGCTGGCCAGGGGCGGCAATCTTTATCCGGACCATGTGATCTTTCTCGGCGTTGGGTCGGTGGTGGCGCAGGACGGCGAAAACGCGGACGCCATCGTTTCCCGGCTGGGCTATCAGCCGCCTGCTATTCTCTTTCCCGGGCGCGGCGTGTTGATGCGGAAGGATTGCTCGGCAGCGGCCGACGCCATGGCGCGATGCCTCGCCGATGTGCTGGTTCGTGTGCCCCGGGGTGCGACCCTTCGCTATCTCAGCGCTGAGGAAAATTATGAGCTGACCAATTGGGACGCTGAAAAATATCGCCAGTCGCTGGACGCAAAGTCGCAAGGCGCAGTCCCTTGAGCGGCCTTGTTCTCGGCGTGGACATCGGCACATCCGGCGTGCGGGCCGTGGCGATGGATGCGGACTATGTCACCCACGCGCAGGGTGCGGCCAGCCTCGCAAATTTCGGGTCTGACCATCGTAACCCGCGCATCTGGTGGGCGGCGACAGAGGCGGCCCTTGGGCAATGCCTCGGCGGAATAGATCGAGTCTCCGTCAGGGCCATTGCGGTTGACGGCACATCGGGGACCGTACTGCCGGTGGACGCCAATGGCAGTACGCTGGCCGATCCGCTGATGTATAATGACCGGGTCGATAATCCGGACCTGCTGGCCCGGATCGCACCGCATATTCCTCCCACCAGTGCCGCCCATGGCGCCAGTTCGGGCCTCGCCAAGATGCTGCATTTTCAGCATCTGCCGGAGGTGAAGCATCTGCTGCATCAGGCAGACTGGATTGCCGGCCGCCTGAGTGGTCGTTTCGGCCACAGCGACAGCAACAATGCCCTGAAATCGGGATTTGATCCGGTGGCAGGACAATGGCCGGACTGGATGGCGGCGACAGGGCTGCGGCCCGAGCTTTTGCCAGAGGTGTTTGAGCCGGGCACACCTCTGGCACCAGTGCAAAGCGAGATGGCGGCGCGGTTCGGTCTGAGGTTCGACACGCTCGTTGTTGCGGGAACAACGGATGGCTGCGCGTCCTTCATTGCCACGGGCGCCGACAGGCCGGGTGATGCGGTGACGGTGCTGGGATCCACGCTAACGCTGAAACTGCTGTGCGACCGGCCAATCTTTGCGCCCAAACTCGGCGTTTATAGCCACCGTATTCTGGGACAATGGCTGGCGGGCGGCGCCTCGAATACGGGCGGCAAGGTGCTGGCGCAGTTCTTTGACCGGGATGCATTGGTGCGCCTGTCGGACGACATTGACCCCGAAACGTCGAGCGGGCTCGACTATTATCCCCTGCTTGTGCCGGGGGAGCGGTTTCCGGTTTCAGACCCGCAATTGCCGCCCCGACTCGCGCCGCGCCCGGCCTCGGATGCAGCGTTCCTCAAAGGCATGTTTGAAGGGATCGCTGCCATCGAGGCGCGGGGCTATGCGCAGATGACAGAGCTTGGCGCGCCAAAACTGCGCTCGGTGCGCAGCACGGGTGGGGGCGCCGCGAACCCGGTATGGACAAGGATGCGCCAGAAAATGCTTGGCGTTGATTTCCCCCCTGCGGCCTCGGTCGAAGCGGCTGCAGGAAGCGCGCGGCTGGCGCTGATCGGGGCGCGGACCGCCGGGCTGATGTAAGGTCGAGCGCTCCGCTACCCAAGGCAGCGGAGCGTTTGGAGGCGGCTAAGCGCTGCGTGCCTTGCCGAGATAGGACTGGGCGGCGTTAGCGATCTTCTGCTGCAGGGCGCGGACCGGGGATGCCGGTTCGGCTTGCCGCGTCGACGCGGTGGGCGTGACCGTGAAGATATCGACGATGCGATCCAGTTCGCTGGCCTGAGCCTCCGTCTGCTCGATGGCGGCATTGGTCTCTTCGACCAGCGCGGCATTGTGCTGGGTCATTTCATCCATGGTGCGCACAGCCGTCGTGACTTCTTCGATGGCCGAGGCCTGGCCGCGGCTTTCGCGCGCGATGGCTTCGAGCAGCACCGTGTTTTCGCGGATGGCGCCCAACATGCCCTCGAGGGTCTCGGCAGCGCTGGTGACGAGGCGCGATCCGGAGCCCACTTCGGTGGCACTGGCTTCGATGAGGGCCTTCACGTCCGAAGAAGCCACTGCCGCCGATTGCGCGAGACGTCGCACCTCGACGGCCACCACGGCGAAGCCCTTGCCGGCATCGCCCGCACGCGCCGCTTCAACGGATGCGTTCAAGGCAAGCAGGTTGGTCTGGAAGGCGATGTCGTCGATGAGACCAATGATATTGGATATCTTGGCCGAGGAAGCGATGATCCGCTCCATGGCTTCGGTGGCCTGGCGCATGACCACGCCGCCTTCTTCGGCCGCATGGCTCACCTGACCGGCCTTGCCACGGGCTTCCTCGGCCTGTCTCGCGCTTTGCATCACGGTGGCTGAAAGCTGTTCCATCGCAGCGGATGTTTCCTCGATGGTTGCGGCCTGTCGCGTGGTGCGCTCGCTGAGGTCGTTGGCGCCGGAGAGAATTTCGCCGGTGGCGGATTTCAGTGCCGAACTGGTATTCTTGAGCTGACCCATGACATCGGCGAGGCGATCGGCCACGCGATTGGTATTGTCCTTGAGCTGGGCAAAGGCCCCCGCATAATCGCCTTCCACCCGCTGCGTGAGGTCGGTATCGGCCATGGCCGAAAGCACCGTACCGGTTTCCTCGAGGCCACGATCAACCGTCTCGACCAGGGCATTGACGCTGGCGGCGAGGCTATTGAGTTCTGGATCAGGGAACTCGGCGCTGACCCGCCGAGAGAAATCGCCCGCGATGGCCGCATCGACCACGTCGCCAAAGGCCCGCTGCAACTCGCCCATCATCTGGGCGCGTTCGACACGGCGCTGCTCGGAGGCGGCGACCTGTTCCTCGGTCATGGCATTGACCTTGAGGCTGTTCTCGCGGAACACCTCGACCGCACGGGACATTTCGCCCAGTTCGTCGCTGCGCTGGCTGCCGGGCACGACAACATCATTATCGCCCTCGGCCAGGGCATTCATCACCCGCGTCAGCGCCGCAATCGGCCGGACGATGGAGAGTGCGAAGAGCAGGCCCAGCGCGGCGACTAGAGCCAGCACAACCGCGCCAACCATCAGCGTGGTATTGCGCATTTCGGTGGCTGGCGTCATCGCCTCGCCCTCGCCGATGGTGGCGACCAAAGCCCAGCGCATGGCGCCGAACTGGACCGGCGCGGCGGCAGCCAGCATCGGCATGGCGCGATAGCTATCAATCCTTGCAGCGCCCGGCTCACCCGTTTCCAGCACGGCATCGACAAAGGCGCCGTCATACAGCGTCGTCATGCGGTCATCGCCTTCGCTGAAGACGGAGTCATTGCGCAGGATATGGTCGGCGCCGACATAGAAGGTTTCGCCGGTCTCGCCCAAGCCCGTGCGCGAATCCAGAATTGCGGCAATGCCTTCGACTGGCATTCGCACGGCCAGAACACCAAGCAGTGTCTTACCCGAATAGACGGGCGTGGCCGCGAAACTGGCCAGCGTGCCATCAATGGCCGCATAGGGGGCCAAGTCGGAAATGGCGATTTCGCCCGCCGGCAGTTCCAGCGCAGTGCGGAACATTTGTCCCAGCCCGCTATCGGCATAGGGGCCGCCCTCTGCCAGCACGGTGGCAAAGTCTGCCTGCTTGGCGACCGAATAGAGCAGTTCGCCGCCCTTGCCGATCAGATAGAGATCGCCATAGCCGCGCGACACAAGCTGGTTCACGAAGGCAGCGTGGTATTTCTTGTGGGTCTTGTCATAGGGCGTGTTGTCGCCCGATGTTTCCATCAGCTGGCGCTGATCCGGCTCATTGGGGTTGGCGTTGATATAGGTTTCCTGCAGGCGGCCGGTCTGATTTTCAACCATGGCCTTCCAGTTCATGCCCAATTCGCCCAGAGTGGTCACCGTGGCCTGCGCCGAGGCCGTCACGATCAAATCGTCCCTGATGCTATCAAAATAGGTCTGAAGTTCGCGCGCCCGCGCCTGCGCGACAAGCTGCAGCCTGTCCTCGGTCAGGCTGGTGACAGTCGAGGCGCTGACCATATAGCTGCCAATGCCGATGGCGAGGCTGGCAAACAGCGCCGCGCCGATAACGGCCAGCGGCAATTTGTGGGCAATCTTGAGCTTGAGCATCCGGGCCATTGAGCCGCATTCCTCCAAGAAGCCGAATGGCACCCGGCGGGCCTGGCAGATGGTCCCTATCCATCAGCCGGCCCATAATCTGGGGCAATGGATGCCATTCGAGGCAACACGCCCGACTTTCGGCCAAGACCAGCGCCAAAGCGCTGACCCCAGCCAAAATTCAGGCATTGGGACTATCATGTATATGGAGTTAATAAATTTCTTATGTTACTTGGTCTATTAGTTCCCTGCAGGGCGATAGACAGAATTTATAACTAATCGATCTGTTTTTATAATAAAGCAATCGGCTGTGTAATCCTCTTTATACTCGCAGCATAAGCGCCGGGTCGCAATCACGGGGCCCTTAGCGCCCGGGCACCACAAAATCTGCCCTTGCCTTGGCCGCTGCGGCGCGCGTCACACATCCTTCGGCATGATCGTTGACCAGACCCATGGCCTGCATGAAGGCAAAGACCGTGGTGGGCCCGACAAAGCGCCAGCCGCGTTTTTTCAACGCCTTTGAAAGCGCCACCGATTCGGCAGAGGTGGAGGCGGTTTGCGGCGCAGCGCGGTTGTGCGGGTCGGCTTCATAGCGCCAGACAAAGGCAGCAAGCGATCCGGCTTCGGCAATCAGCTCCTTCGCCCGGGCAGCATTATTGATGACGGCTTCGATCTTGCCGCGATGCCGCACGATGCCTGCATCGGCCAAAAGCCGCGTGACATCGGCCGCATTGAAGGCCGCCACACGATCAATATTGAAACCGGCAAATCCGGCCCGAAAGGCCTCCCGCTTGTTGAGTATCGTCCGCCAGCTCAGCCCGGATTGAAAAGCCTCGAGACTCAGCTTTTCAAACAGCCGCTGATCATCAGCCACCGGAAAACCCCATTCGTGATCATGATAGGGCAGGAATTCCGGCGCACCGGCACACCAGCGACAGCGGGGATGCCCATCGGGGCCGGGAATTGTTCCACTCATGGTTCTTACCCTTCCAATCTAGGCCAGCAGGAAGGACAGCTGTTCAACAGCCCGAGCCGGCGCCAGTTCGATTATTTCGACCGAAACGATCTGCTCGGCAACGAAGGGGTCCATGTCGAGGCGAGCCTTCAGCGCATCCAGATCGCCCGCCGCGGCAAGAATGGCGCCGCCACCCTGCTTCATGCTGCCCCAGAGCAGAAACGTACCCTCTTCCATGCCCTGCTCAAGCCAGCTCTTGTGACCTTCCATGAAAGACGCCGCGTGCACCCGGTTTTGCCCCGGTTTCAGCAGGATAATAAACATTGCGATATTCCTCAGGTGATTAGAAGCCGTTCGGGCGGAAGGACGTTGGCGACTGATCAAGCCTATCGAGCCAGGCATCGAAGGCCGCGATTTCGGCCCGCACAAAGGCGGGATCGCGATAGGCATTGAACAGCACTGCAATGCCCTGGCTTCGCATCAGGACATGCAGGGCAAGGGCGTCGGCTTCGGCGCCGCGCCCCAAGGCAGCAAATTGCGCCTTCAGCCAGTCGCGAAACAGATCAAACAATTGCCGCGCACCGGACCCGCAGGCATGATCAAGCTTGGCCATTTCCATCGAGAGCGTGCCGACGGGACAGCCATAAAGCATGATGTCGTCGCTGTTATCGTCAAGAATGCGCATGAAACGGCGAATGCGCGCCTTGGGGTAAT